>NZ_JBJURI010000027.1:0-101552 GCF_046098255.1 Paenibacillus jiangxiensis | reverse complement strand
GGTACGCCGCTGCCAGGTTACGCCGCCCGATTACGAGAGCATCGCTACACCCCAGGAGAAGAGCGGCTGCACACAGTGCCCGTGATTCTCCTGCAGGCATGCTATCCAGTAAAACGGCAATCAACAAAACATAGCACATAAAGTCCCTTCTGTGCTATGTTTTGTTGGCGAACTATGGTAAAATAGGAGTATGAGGATCTGATATAAGGTGTCTAAGTCAAACATTTCATAGCACGGAAGAAAAGAGGGGTTCATATGGATAAATCTGTTATTATTATTCGAGCAATTAAGTACGCAACTGCAACCTTGGCCATTGAGGGGAGGGTGTTGAGTGAAGACGCTCAGGATTTGATCAAGCGACAGATGCAAGGAGAATTAACAGAGCAGGAGTTTCTGAATGCAGCTCTGCGCAGGGTGATGGAATGATGCAATCTATCTACACCTATCCAGGAACTGATGTGCTTAAAAACAAACCTGGCATTCAAGATCAAGAAAAGCTAAGTCTATTTGAAGACATTGTATCGTCACGCCGTATTGCACAGATGTACTTAAAGCCGATGAGAGGGAAGTTAGATCTGGGCCACCTACAGAATATACATTATCACGTTTTTCAGGACGTTTACCCGTTTGCAGGTCAACTGAGAAAAGAAAACATAGCAAAAGATACCTTTTCATTTGCAGATTCCAGGTTTATAGAGGATGCTGGCCGAGAGTTGTTTTCCGGTCTGGCCAAGGAAAATTTTTTGCTAAATACGCCTGCTGATCAGTTCAGCGATCGCGCTGCTCATTATATGGCGGAGATCAATGTTCTTCATCCCTTTCGTGAGGGTAATGGACGTACCCAGCGGGAGTTCATTCGGCAGCTTGCCGCTCATAGCGGTTATGAAGTGGATTGGACAAGAGTGGACAAAGATATTGCTCTTCGGGCGTCCATTCGTTCAGTGGCCGATACCAAGGAGCTTTCAAAAGTAATAGGAGACAGCTTGGTGAACCACATACCTGATCAGGCTATTCGTGAACGTTATCTGAGAGCAGGGGATCGTGATAGATCAAGATGATGTAGAGGAACGGAGGTTACATAATGGATAATACAGCAAAGAAATTCCGCGCCTATGAAGCTGCTGAAGATAGCATGATGCTATGGTTCGACAAGTATATGGAAGAAGAAATAATTGAGCAACACAGTGACGTAAAGAAAGTGCGGCGGCAGCTGCTCCGTTTTATTCAGTATTTTGAAGAGAGATATGGCCATGACAAAGTAACCGCTCTTGTGAAAAGGGATGTTGTCGCCTGGCTTGATCAATTATATTTACCCGAAGATGAAGGCGGTAGTGGGTATGCAGCATCTACTGTAAACAATCACCAAAGCACGCTTTCCGGATACATTACCTGGTTAAGAGGAAGAGTTCCGTACTTAATCAATCATGATCCGATGAAGGGCATTCGGGAAATAATGCTTCCGGATCCGGAACCG
Source organism: Paenibacillus jiangxiensis (assembly GCF_046098255.1). Classification (NCBI taxonomy): domain Bacteria; kingdom Bacillati; phylum Bacillota; class Bacilli; order Caryophanales; family Paenibacillaceae; genus Paenibacillus; species Paenibacillus jiangxiensis. The sequence goes on along the minus strand of NZ_JBJURI010000027.1, from coordinate 100,078 downwards.
CGAACCCTCACTCCGCAGCAGATTTTGTCTCTCAAAAATATATGTGACCGTTTAGAAAGATTTCATCTAAAAGAGGATCGGAATAGGGTGGATGAGCGGAGTAAACTAAAATCATATGCCCGCCCGAAGAGGGACCGAGCCATGGTATATGTATTTCTTTCAACTGGCCTCCGGCGTGAGGAGCTGGTCAATATTGACATAGACCAAGTGGTACCTAATGATCCGGATCTTATGCCTACTGCCCGCGGAGCCAGGATTGTTAAGGTGCGCGGTAAAGGGAAAACCGAGGGGACGGTCTACCTGTCAGCAGATGCTCGTAACGCTTTGGCCGATTACTTGCGGCATGAACGTCCCATGGACGAGTCAAGAGAGACAAAGGCTTTGTTTTTGAGTGTGATCACTCAGCCGAAGAGGAGGCCCGACGGACGAATACATCCAAGAAGAATTAACGGTATCCTTGAGGAAATTGGTAAGTGGCACGATGCTGAGCAAAAAGATGAGAATAGAAAGATTTCACCGCTGCGGCCGCATGATTTGCGCCATACATTTCTGAATGAGCTGGCCAAACAGCCAGATGTGAGTCAGGAGGATTTGGTCAGAGCTGCACGCCACCGAAATCCTCGATACCTGCCGCTGTACACTAAACCACCGGCGGAAAGAAGTGCTGGTTTTGTTGAGGATTTATAATTTGTTTCAGCTGTTCCCTAATCAGGCGCTGCGGAGAAAGTGAATATAATCTTGGAATGCTTGAAATACAACTGAGTCGTTCCCAGTGTATCACATTATTTACCAGGGGATTATAACTTGTCGGGACTGTACCGATATAAAAAGGAGAATGAATGATTATGGCCAAAAAGGAAAGCAAATCGATAAATTTTGAAGAGCACCTACTTAAGCTTAATGATTTTTTCCAGCAAATCATGAACCATGGAATGTACGGTTATGCGGGTACCGAGTGGCCTGTGATTGTACGGCGGTGGAACAATTCGTTCCAGGAGTCCGAGGCCGATTCATTGGGCTCATCCCAATATGAATATATTTATCCAGAAAGATTCTTTAAAAACCTCGGTCGTCGGTATGATCTATACCTGTACGCTGAAAAGAAAGCGGATCGTCTTACGATGCTCAAGCTCTTGGTGGACGAGTTAATGGCCAATCGGATTGCCATCCATTTGTATCACTTTGGCTTGAGCTTGCTCTATCCCTTCCGGACGCGTTCGCAAGAAGAAGATACGGAGGCGGTCGGTAAAAAACGTTCCGAGTTCATGCGTACTTTGCCACGGTTTGAATTAAATAGCAACGATGAGTTTATATCCAGGGTCTGGTCCGACTTAATCGAGCAGAGGTTTCCCGAGGTTGGAGAGGAAATTGTCACGGTGCCCATATTTAATGAACTCCGGATCTTGTTTACGGCAGAGAATTTCGGCAATCAAACAGGGACGTACTATTATGACGCGGACTGGGTGGAACCGCTCCCTGGAGAGCGTCTTAAAGTCAAAAAGTGGGTAGGCGAAAAAGACCCGATGACCCCGCAACCCAAAAAAGAAGGAATGATTGAAGGTCCGATTACGCTTGGCCATGAAGGAAATGCCAACGGTTTGCGGCATTTTGTCCATGGCGTGTCTGTACACGCAGGCAGCTACATTGAGGTTAAGTTTGGGGATGGTTGGATAAAGGGAAGGTATGAGTGGGGGTTTGATCAGGACAATCCGATTACGATTCACTCGTCCCGTGATGAATGGTTTTCGATCAGCGAGGGGCATTTGGTTCGGATCAAAGGTTGAGTAATCAATGGATTGGAGCGGATTCGCTCAGACATCCTGGAGGAGGGGTAAAGTTGACAAATCCATCTGTAGAACGTGTTGACGGAGGATATCGTGTTATTCAAAATGCCTCAATATTCAGTCAATGCCATGGTAACTTGGTTTACTTATATTATACTGAAGGGACAAATTTTGGAGAAGTGTGTTGATCTGGGCATCACAATACCTGCTGATGTATCTACCTTTGTAAAGAATGTAGAGGCTGAAGTGAAAAAAACGGGGTCATTGACGATACATAAGGTATCCAACGCTATTGGAGCCGTGGTTGATTTTACAGTAGCGGTGGCAGTGATAAGCTTTGGTATCGTTCTCATTATGAACCCAGCTTTGCTACCCGTTGTTCTGGCGGTTTGTGTTGCTGCAGATGTTGCATTTTGGTTTTCAGGTAGTAAGTCAAAATGAGAACTGGACAAATAGGAGAAGAGAATAAATGATTGCTTCTTTCGATGTAATGGATTGGTGCCTTGTTTTACTTATAGCCGTGGGGATTGGTATTGTTATTCATTGTAAATACCGCTTATCCACTTTCGTGCCTGCCGTTGATCCAGAAGGGAACTCTGAAAAAGAAGGGATCCTTACAGAGATTGATAAGGTTAACAAAGGGTATTATGGTGGTCAAACTTGGACTGGTGTCCTTTTAGTACTTTTAGGTTTATGGCCACTGATATTGTCCCATCGGGATCAACTTCCGGGCTGGCTCACTTTCGTGGGCTATATTCTGCTGACAGCTTTCCTACTTATCATGTTCTGGAATACCCATCGGATCAATCGTGAAGGGAAAAGGAGGTTTTAGATTTCTTCATCAATACACACCGCATCCGGAGCTGATCCATATTTCGTAAAGCATGAAAAAACGGCAATCTAAATCTATGAATCTTTTGAGGAGTGATAAAGGCGAATGAAAAAAAGATTGATGAATGGGTTATGCTTAACGGTGTTCGTTTAATTAAAATCCTTTTGTTTTCGTTCTTGGCTGCTATAGTTGCCTATGAATTGATACGGGAATATGGTTAAACCTAACAATGTATAAAAAAACGGAGGATCCGCCTCGGCGAGCCTTTGTGACTTAAAAATAATAAGAGTCATTACTAGAAGGAGGAGATTCACCATGTTGACATGTGAATCTTGTGGTCGTGGATATGAAACAAACATGCTGCATAAGTCGTCTCGTTTTTGCATTCAATGCTCGTTGGGTCGGTGCCCAAAATGTGATACTGTAATGCCGCTTTCGAAGGAGAAACAAGAATGCAAGTTTATGGGCCATGAAGAAGTCTGTTTGAATTGCGGATTCTGCAAAGATTGTGAAAAATATCGAAACGAGGTTAATAGTTATGAGGCCATGATTCGAGATCCGGATTACTTTTTCGAGCCTTGGGATGAATGGGACACTCCGGAGAGTCATGTTCCTAGAAAGCTGGTGGAACGGTACGCCGCCTTTCCGTCTGGAAGCCATAAGATCGAGCGGATAAGCAAGCCGGAAATTGAATCCCTCCACAATGAAAAAAACGGAAAATACTTTTTAATTAATCTTACGATGGTTATCCGGTCAGACGTTAGGACCCCGATAGGTGTCGGGCATAGCCTTGTCGGTACAGATTCGTTTGAGATTCCTTTTTCCTGGGTGTACTTGCCCAAGGAAGAGAGTATTCGTCCTGGTTGGCTTGATCCGTATACCAATGATGTTTGGAAACATTTAGAGAAGTGTTACACAAAGAAAGCTTTGGTTAAGTTGCTTGACGAGTTGCTTCAAAATCATGTTCAGCCAGTATTAAATGGTTTGCCAGTGGCAGTGTCGGATCAGGAGGATAAGTTCTAATGGCCAGACGAAAAAGTAAAGCTAAACAGCAAGAGGAATTCCAAAAAGCATTATTCGGGTTCTTTGGATTCGGGGGATTCTTGGGAACCTATTATCTCACGAAATCGTTGAATGCTTCTCTCATTGTCGCATTTATCATGATTGCCATTGTCATTGTGTTCATGATCGTGCGGCAGCAAAAGCATGTTGAACGACTAAAAAAATCTGGGATCGCCGATATCGATAAAATGGACGGAAGGCAATTCGAGCTTTATCTTGGCCACTTGTTCAAATCACAGGGATATTCAGTCAAAGTGACTCGCGCGGCCGGAGATTACGGGGCCGATTTAGTGCTTGAGAAGGCGGGTAAAAAGATCGTCGTACAAGCTAAACGTTACAGTAAGAGTGTCGGAATTGAGGCCGTTCAACAGGTTCACAGCTCGCTGAACTACTACGGAGCATCAGAAGCTTGGGTATTATCCAATCGCGATTACACTGAAGCTGCACGTAATTTGGCCAAGTCCAATAGCGTTCGGTTAATTGGCCGCAGAGAGCTTGTTGAGATGATTTTGAAAATGAACCCAGGTGCAGTTCCGGCTCCGAAACAGATCATTCAGGAAAATCCTACGCGAGCTCAAACGTGCAGCCGTTGCGGGAGCCCTATGGTTCTAAGAAAAGGCTCAAAGGGGGAGTTCTACGGGTGCAGTGCATTTCCGAAGTGCAGGAACATTAAGGCTATTTCGTGAGATTAAGGAGTATTTGCGCCTTTGCATAAATACTCCTTTTTTTTGATCGTAAACCAATTACTTTTCAAGGAGAAGCCGATGAATATAAAGAGAGAGCTGCGGCAGGCTGCAGAAAACGATGAATATGTAACCATACGTGAGAGTGATGGTTCCCGCCGTTTCGGCAAAGTGAGAATGGCGGACAATGAGTCACTTGTCAAAATCATTTCGGACTCAGCTACGGAATGGGTCCGAATTAAGGACATTACTCATGTTTCGAGGGTGCTTCCCTTTAATTCCAGGGAGCATACAAATGCAGACGGATCTGCAGATCTAAGCTCAGAATAATAGTAAATTTATAGCAAAGGATGAAATCATTTGGGGATCATAACGGTTGTTGAAACGCTCATTGCTGTTCTTCTACTCCAAGCGCTTGTTATGTACCGACGATGGGGGCATCCAGTTTACTTGCAACTTGCCAGTTCATACGCAGCTGCTTTCATTGTGCAGCTGATTATCGGGCTCCTGCAGGCAAAGCATCAGGGGAACTCTGCCATTATCTTAGGGGTGACGGCAGGTGCCTTTTTATGGGTCCAGATGTCCATCTATCGCTATTACCACACGAAGAAAGGAATACCACTCATAGAGTACCTGGCGCCGGCACTTATTGCCTTGGTTCTCCCTACGATATTTTCTTTCGTGAATGGATCCCTTGGCATCATTCTGACTACTCTTTTCATTCTGGCCCATGCGGTGTACTGCTTTTATTATGTCTATCCGGCCATGCAAAACAGAATCGTTTATGCCGCATCGATGTTTAACTTTGCTGGATATGCCGTAGCAGCTACCATCGAAAGCTTTATGCCGCAGCAGACTTATATTGCTTCAATCCTTCTGCTGACTGCCTACGCTTTTGTTTTTCTCCTGCAATTCAACCGGGTCCTGGATGTGCTGCAAGGGGTAACTCACCATTCGATGCATGATGATTTAACCGGTCTGTTCAATCAGAAATCATTTATGAAAAAGGCGTTCGATGCAGCCGAATCCGGTCAGATCATAGCAGTGGTGATGATTGATATCGATGGTTCCCAAGAGGATGATGCTTTACGGCAAGTGGCTGAATACATCCAGAATGAATGCCAAGGTAAGGGGTTTGCTGGAAGATACGGGAGGGAGGGGATCGCTGCGGTGTTCACGCAAGTTCATGGAGATCCCTTTTTATTGGCCGAACGGATACGCGGCGCTGTGGAGAAAAACACGGCCGTTACGGTCAGTATGGGTTATGCCAGGTATGAAGGAGGACTGAGCGCAGAAGAATTGCTCAATCGGGCAAGAAAGGCCCTGGATTCGGCCAAGAATACCGGCCAGAATAAAGTTGTGAAGTTCGTAGAGACTCCAGAAGTCGAAGAGGATCCGGAAATGAGTGTGCCGTCACAAGTATAATTCAAACCTGCTTTCAAGGAGATCAGACGCGCTGCATTCAGTTACTATTAATAAGTTAGGAGAATCGAATGAAAACTACCGAATTTATCAAGAATCTTCCTGCTGATCTGCGATCTGTTTTGGAGACAGGAGACAACACTCTTTTTTTCAACGAATGCTCCTTTGACCTAATGTCTACTCAGGCAAACAGAGCTTGGTTATTTGAAATTGAAGGGTATGACCTTGTTTTTAAGAGTTTTACCCCTAAAGGGAAAAGGGACTATGACATCGATGCTCTCAAAGATTTACAGGGAATAGCATACTTCCCTGTGTTGTATGCCTATGAAGAGCAAGAGTTTTTGATTATGCAAAAAGTACCTGGCCAAGATATTCAAATCCTTATGAAAAATGGCATGCTGTCTGAAGAAGAGCTGGAGAAAATAAGAGAACAATATAAGAAGGCAATGGGGCTGGCCATTGAGCGTAAGCGGTATGACTGGGATATGAAATTGGAACATTTGTTTTGGGATAAAGAGACTCAGAGGTTAATGCTTATCGACTTTGGCGAGTATGACGTCTTAAGGGGCTCGGATGTAGATATTGAGCTTGAAAGGTTGCTCGAACATTTCGACGAAGAAATTAATATTGCCAAAGAATTTTTGAGCATTTGGTAAGGTTCTGGGGAGGGTTTAAATTGAAGGTTATTTTGGCAGAAAAGCCATCCATGGGCGGTGATATTGCTTCCGCCCTGGGCATTGCGAAACGTGAGAAGGGTTACATTACCCTGCAGTCGGGTGATGTGGTTACTTGGGCGATTGGCCATATTATTCAGCAAAAAACGCCTGATACATATCCGGGCTACAAGGAATGGAATTTAGAGAATCTACCCTTTGTGCCTGATCCGATTCTCATGGAGGAAGATCCGGATAAAAAAGACCAGCTCCGGGTGATTGCCGGTCTCCTGAAGAAAGCGGATTGTTGTATTATCGCAACGGATCCCGGTCGTGAAGGAGAGCATATTGCTCGAACGATTTTGGAGCATGTGGGCTTTCGTGGGGAGCTCAAACGTCTTTGGATAGATGACTTGACTCCGGAAACCATTAAAGAAGGCTTCCGGAAGCTGAGAAGCGCTTCCGAATTTGATAATCTGGCCGCCGCCGCCAAGGTCCGCGCAGCTGCTGACTTCTGGATGGGGATTACGGCCACCAGGTTCTTCACTGTGTTGGCCAGAGAAGTGCTCCAGGAGAATACCCGGCTTTCCGCCGGCAGGGTGCAGACACCGACGCTCCGGATTGTGTATGACCGGGAGCGGGATATTGAGAATTTTATTCCCAAGTCGTTCTTTACCTTGTATGCGGATTTTAGCACGGGCCAGGAGATTTACCGGGGGCAGTGGTTTAAAGAAGAGCCAGGCGAAGGGAAAGTCTACCGCTTCGATACCGAGCAGGAAGCCAAAGCAATGTTGGCCAAGATCGACGGCCAGCTCGCAGAAGTGGTGAGCTTCCGGTCCAAAGAGGTTCGCCGGCAGGCACCATTGCTGTTCGATAAAGTAGCTCTTCAGTCGGCTGCCCGGAAATTGCTTGGCTTCGATATTCATAAAACCACCAAGCTCCTGCAGGCTGTTTACGATAAGAAATACTGCTCCTACCCGAGGGGAAGCAGCCAGCATTTGTCTGAGAATGCGGCGGATCAGCTGGCCGATAATTTGAATAAACTCCGGCAGACGAGTCAGTACAAGGAGCTCTTTCCGGAGACGATCGAGAGTCTGAAGGGGAACAAGCGGTTTGTAAATAATGCAAAGGCAGCGGAGCACCATGCCATTATTCCAACGGGGAGAGATCCGCAGCTATTCAAAGAAGATGAGAAGAACCGTCTTTCTCCGGATGAGGAAAAACTCTATAAATTAATCCTTCAGCACACGTTGGCGGCTTTCCACCCGGAAGGGATTGACCAGGAAACGGAGGTCATCACCCGATCTGGCGGGGAATTATTTGCTTCAAAGGGAGTATTTACGCTAAAACGCGGATGGAGAGATATCGCGGCCGTAAAGGATGATGAGGAGGCAGATCCAGACGAGCTGAGCAGCAAGCAGCGGATTCCGGATATGAACGATGGCCAGGCTGTTCAGCAGCGGCAAAGCGGGCTGCATACTGGCCAAACCAGCAAACCTAAGCGCCTGACGGATACGGATCTGCTGAATCTGATGAAATATGCCGGTCGGCTGCTGAAGGACGATGACCTGGAGGATGAGATCCTGCAGCAGATTAAGGAGAAAGGGATCGGTACGCCGGCCACACGAGATGAGATCATCAGCAAGCTGACCAAGGATGAGTATATCCGGATTGAAAAAAGTGCGGTGTACCTGACGGATAAGGGGCGGCATTTTATGGAGCTGGTCTATGATCATCCGTTATCCTCCATTGAGCTCACCGGTGAGTTTGAGCAAAAGCTGGAGCAAGTAGCTGCCGGCAGCCTGCAGGCGGCAGCGGTTCAGGAGGAATTCAAGGCATTTACGTATGCGATTCTTGAAATGAAGGAGAAGCTTCAGGACCAGATGCAGCGTAAGCTGCAGGGGAAACCGTTGTTCGATAATCGGGTGTCCCTGGGGAATTGTCCAGCCTGCGGGAAGGCTGTGATTGAAGGAAAGAAAGGGTACGGCTGCAGCGGATGGAAAGAGGGATGTACATTTACGATATGGAAGTCATTCCGGAAAACCACCATCCGAGCAAAGCAGGCAAGTGATCTGCTCGCCGGCAAAGAGATCCTGCTGAAGGATATCCCCGCAGCCAAGGAAGGGAAGACCTATGAACTATTGGTGAAGCTGGACGGTGCGGAATTGTCTACGAGTTTCCCTACCGTAGAAGATAAAAGTATTGGGAGCTGCCCTCTCTGTAAAAAGCCGGTCATACCGGGTGCAAGCAGCTTTGGCTGCAGTGGGTGGAAGGAAGGTTGCCAGTTCAGGATACCGAAAGAATTCCGGAAGCAGAAGCTTCCGGAACGCACGGTGAAATCGCTGCTTGCCGGGAATGAAGTGCTGTTAAAAGACGTCCCGAAGAGCAGCGGAGAGGGCGTGTATTCAATCTATATCTTCCTGCGTGATGGGAAGCTGGACAGTCGATTTCCGGAAGCTGAGGATCTGAGTTTAGGGAAGTGCCCGCGTTGCCAGAAACCCGTTCAGGAGACCCAGTGGAATTATAGCTGCAGCAATCGAAAAGAGGGGTGCAGCTTTAAGCTTCAAAAGGAGTTCTTGGGCGTGAAGATTACAGCAGCACAGATCAAGAAGCTTTTAAAACGTGGCCATACGGATGAGCTGGTAGGATTTAAGGGAGGCAAGAACGGATCTTTTAATACCGCGCTGGGCTATGATATGGACGGCAATCGATTCTCGTTTGTGAAAGGAGCGAAGAAATAAGAGATTATTGATCGAAGGCACGAATACTATCGACTATTTTTGAGTAGACTAATATCAACCGTCATTGGTGATAATTGCTACTCTGGAAAGAGACTCTTAACTATTAAGGGTCTCTTTTTCATGCACAGAACCGGCAGGCATGGAAGCAATCCGGTCCCGGATTGCCTTGAACCTAGCGAAATGATGGTCCCCGGTCGCATGAGAAATGGTACAGGTTACCGGTAAAGCCGCTTTGTGATCAGGGAAATGGATGCCTTCCGAAAGATCGGAAGCCTCGATCCTATGTGGACCTGCCAACTTCAGCACGTTCCGCTTTACTTCAGCAATACGGCTCCCGCTTCCGCTAAAATCAAAACCTATGTTTTTTTGGCCGCCGCCTGACTCCGGCTTACCAGAGCGTGGCTGGGGCGTCAAGGGCTTCGCAAGTAAGGTGCTGTAAGGCGGACAAGCCGCCTAACAGCACCTAACCCTTGACACCCCAGATCGACCACAGACCTGCACTCCGCTATCGCGGGCGCAGCCCTATGGTCGATACACCACGCTCTGGTGCGCATGTGTCAGGCGGCGGCCAATATATCTAGCAGCGGGAGGAAACAAGAATATGAAATTAGTATCCATTTACAAAGTGCAATTGATGAAGGCCGGTACAGTACCCATTGAACATAAAGTTATCGGTGGTGCAGAAGATGCTCAAAATATTTGCAGGAGCTTTCTGCTGCATGAATACGGCGGGTTTTTCCCGGACAGGGAGGTGTTTGGGGCGGTATGGCTTAACACCAAAAACGAACCAGTGGGGCTGGAAATCGTATCGGTAGGTTCCTTGAATGCTGGTATCGTACACCCCAGGGAAACATTTAAGAGCGGAATCTTACATAATGCTGCATCCCTTATCGTTTTTCATAATCATCCAAGCGGTAACACGACACCATCGAACGAAGACGTGCAGGTCACTAAAAGGCTGGCGGAAGCTGGGAACATACTGGGGGTTGATCTGCTAGACCATATCATTTTAGGCGAATATGGGTATACAAGTCTGAAGGGGCAGGGGCTGTTTTAGCCCCGATCCTCAAACATCGCAGGGCAGGCGGCCTGTCGGCCGCGCCCGCTTGAAGCCGAGGCCGGACCTTGCCCGTCCCCAGCTTCAAGCGAGCGGGAGTGTGGCGGCGCACTGTCGCTTCGCTTCGCGCGCCGCCACACTCTATTTTACTTGCCCACGCAGCGACGGCCGGGCCGGACTGGAAGATAACACCCGACAGTTAATTTACCATGGGCACCGCTCTGGGAGGATATCAGGGTGGTAATCGGAGAAAATATGATTTATAATAAATTTATGAAATTTATAAAAATTATTAAAATTCATAAATATTTTAAGGAAAAGGAAGGTGTTTTGCATGGATCTTCGCCAGCTTGCATCGAATGGTACAGTATCTATTCCCAAGAAAATTAGAGAAGAGATGAACTTAAAAACTGGAGACCAAGTTGCTTTTATCAGGCTTGATTCCGGGCAATACATTATTGAAAATCCAGAAAAATTTAAGTCCATTATGTTGATTGATCATAAACCAGGATATTCGACGGAGAGGCAGCAGGACAGTTCGGATAAATAAGATAATTCCTTGATCTCAGAGCTCTTCTGCATCAACACAAGCTAAAAAGGCATTTTCGGTTATTCGAAGATGCCTTTTTAGCAAGCAGATTTCGATCTTATACATAGAAAAAAGGAGCAGTTTTACCTGCTCCTTTTTCTTATATCGCCCTTAACGGGATGTCGTAAAACTCCAAAAAAGAAATTTCATGTTGCGCCCAAATGGGATTTCGTTATATTCATTATAGCATATTAGACCTGAATGTCAACGGGCAGTTACGTTCCGGTGTGGTTATGATACCAATTCTTATAATTTGCTTCGGCCTGTAATCGGACGTGTTCCAATGGAGAGTACAAGTCTTCGATGAGTTTCTTTTTTGTTTCTGGTGCCAGAGGAATGTTGGGTGAAAGAAGCTCTACCTTTTTAACCTCATCCTTGTTCCAATACCGATATTCCAGAGTTTTGGTTTCCTTGTCAAAAGTTCCGCGAATGGCCTTAAAGCGTTCATCTTTCAGCAACTTGAGATCCGCAACCATGGTATCTTGGGTTTTCTTCTTCAGGAAATCGATAAAGGTGGATTCGCCCGCGTAAGTGCTGACTATGCCGTGTAGGATTTGGTCTGTCCAAGCAACGGGAAGACGTATAGGCTTATTCCCATGTTTAGGATGGAAAAATGAAAGAGTCTCTATACGTTTGCGGGAAACACGAGTCATATCACTTATTAACAATGTAGTTTCAAGTCCGTTAAGGCCGGGTATTTTCCCGACGGAAAAGACATTCTTGGATTCTGTTCGTGTTTTACTTGTTGTTGGGATGACCATAACCGAATCGAGATGAGGGTAAACATCCCATATAACAGCAAAATGCTTGGCATCCCATTCGTAACCAACCCCTGTGAAGTAACAGTTTACGATGTCATAACGGACAAGCGGAGGATCAAAGTAATCACTGTTGTGTTTTTGCATAGTAAAGCTCTTGGTATCCTGCTCAGCGAAAGTCGTTATTTTTTTGAGCACGCTTGACCGTTCTGGCTCGGATACTGAATCTAATATTGCCCTGAGCGGTTCCAACTCCTTGAGTCGAGTGAATAATTCTTGGAATTCAGGTGAGGACATTGCAGCGATATGTGAAACCAAGTCATCTATGGCTTTGCTCAATTCTATCGTTTCCTCTCTATATTTTCTACATCCAAGAATACTACTATTTCTGAGTAAAATCACAACATTTCTATGACCAAATGTCGAAAAGACATATAATGTGGCCATGAAACCCCACCACCCACGAAAAGCCCAAGCGACCAGCGGAAGACCACGCTGTTCCATTGGGCTTTTTGCGCTATATGGAAACAATCCGATCCGGATTGTCTGGACTGGGCGCACTGTGGGTACCCGGTGGCATGGAAAGGGAATAGGCTGCCGGCTGCGCCGACTAATGACCAGAGAAACGGATGCCTTCCGATGAATCGGAAGCCCCGGCCCTGGTGTGGACCATGCCACCCTCAACAAGCGTACCATATCCGTCTCTCCGTACAAGGATTTGCCGCTGCTGCGTTCCTCCTTGTACGGAGAGTTCGACTACTCCGGCAGCGCCATGGCCGCTTTGCGGAGCCTCCAGTCGAACTAACCGGCGATGATTATTCAGGCAGCCTATTCGATATGGTAAGCATGTTCCAGGTGGCAAGCCTAAACGGGCCGCTGATTATAACTGAGTGGAGGTTTTTTATATGATGAAACATGCATCCGGATTGACGGTAACGCTCTGGGGTCAGGATAAAGTGAAGGGACATGATGCAGATAGACAGCCGTTTGTGGTCAGTGCGAGAACTGATGAAAGGCTTGATCGCTTTTTTTACTGGAGGGGCGAACGAATGTATGCAAAAGAGTTCCTGACCGTCAAAGCTTCAGTCAGCGTCTTGAAAATGCTGGATTTAAGCATGGGACACGTACAGTCAAGCACGGTGGATTTTCTGATGCTCCAGATGCTGCTGAATAACCCTTCTGTCGTGGTTTATGAAAAGGCGGAGTACGGATTCATCTTACCTGTTATCGGAGAAATCAGCGATAGCATGCCGGACGATCTGTCTTTAATTTACGCTCTTGCCGAGGAGCAAGGGTGCGATTGGATTATGCTGGACAGGGATGGGAATATATCCGATGCTCTCCCTTTTTATAACTGGTAGATTGCTTGGCCGTCCGCTGGAATTCGGAGCAGTGATGGTTTTAAAAATGAAAGGAGACCGATGATATGCAAATGACATTTGATATACTTGGAGATTCCCTGTGCGAGGTAAAAACGCCGGATGAAAATACGCTGCCCACTGATATGACGCTTTCTGCTTTTTTGACCAGTCCATACTGGAGGGCTGTGCAGGATCCCAAAGCAAGGCCAGAGCATAAGGGGATGTATGTGATGATCCAACCGAATGGGGAACAGTGGATGGGAGGATGGATCGGCAAGTTTAAAGATGAGGAAACAGCCAAGCGAAGTTTTCATAGGGACCGGGTTTTTTACACCATTTTATGGGGCAAACAGGATATCGATGATCTGATTCTGAAGGATTATCCCGAACTGAAAAGGGCGAAGGATGCTATTCACGAAATGATGAAACAAGTACATGTCGGTGACCCTTATGTTCGTGTTCAAACGCCAAACGGAGCAAAATACTTTCATCTGTTAGACTTTCCCCTGTACTGTCGGGTTGGCGCGCGGGGGTTTGTTAAAGACCACGGTCTTGAGTATAGAAGCTTCATCCCATTAATGAATGACACTATATTTGGACCAGTTGAAATATCTGCGATTGCTCTGGGTCGCCTGTTCAGAAAATACCTGCCGGAAGGGCATCGGCCGCATCTCTTGATTCCTGAATACCATGAGCTCACAATTTTCACGGGGAAAAAGTCCAATTCCGTGTGCCGGTAGAATTCGATCTCCAAGGAGAGGCTGTCGGGTATCAGCAATACGAAGGGATCAGTATCCATCCCCTTGGCGGCACAGTGCCGAGAATTGAATATACGGTGGATGGAGAAACGAAACACTGGTGGTTGTATCCTTCTCAATTAACAGCCATCGTCGAAAATGGAGCAGGGAGGGCATAGCCCTCTTTGCCATTTTGTTGCGCAGAGATCAGAGAACATAATAAAGGTTACTTAAAATAACTTGTTTTAAGTAACTTTAAATGATAAAATAAAAGTAACCTAAAATTACTTTGATCCTTCGTACACTGAGTTTCAAGAAGAGACTGAACAATTGAAAATGCAGGGAGTTGAACCAGATGATGAAGTGTATGAGCTGCGGTAGTACGAATGATGTAACCGATTTTAAATCTGGGGAGGAAAAAATCATCTTATGTGTTGATTGCAGGTACAAGCTTGCTACGGGCCAGTTGACCGTTAAGCAGATCGGGAGGCCAACTATCGGTATAACGAAAAAGGTATCTCTCACGCTGCCAGAAGAGGTGTGGGAACACTTTGACAAAGTAGCCAACGGCAACCGCTCGGAATATCTCCGGAATTTGATCGACAAGGACATATGGTCGCAAGATAAGTACAGGCTGCCGCAGGGAGATTGGAGCAATGAAGCCTGTCTTGGGTATTTTATTCTCGCTGCAAGACGACTTGGATATAGTAGGAATGAGATAATTGATCTTGTTCGAGCGATCAAAGGCCAATTCGACGAGAAGACCATTGACGAAGCTAGTAAGGCCTATGAGCGTTTGCCATATAAATAAGGCATTAAGTCTTGGACCAGCAGGAGGGGAGCTGTCTGAGAGCTGGGCTAAGGAGAAACAGCTCCCGTTCCATGAATCTGAATAGACCGGTTCCTAGACTAGATCGAATAAAGGGCAGGAACTACGGCGGAGATCGGCACTGTCAGCATATCTAATCTATTGGAGGAGTGAATAGGTCTATGGAAATGGAAGAATTTATAAAACAAAAGTTGGATAATTTCAAGGTAGCCTTCGGTGAAAATAGACTGCACGAGTACGAGTACGAGCATATTGCCCGGGTTCTGGAGTCAGCCTGGAAGAGAGGTAACGCTGAAGGGATGAACGAAGCCTACGAAAAATTGGTAGGTAAATGGGGAAAATCGGAATGAATAAGAGGCGGCCAATTTCTGATAAAACGAGAAGGGAAAGTCTGAAAATATTTAGTCCTGGTCAAATAAGTGCAATCGAAATGGCCTTAGAAAAACGAATAGAAGATTTGGAAAAAAGGTTGAAAAACGCGGCTGAAGCGGGTGATCCGATTGAAGAAATTAAGCTTCTGCTCCAGGATGCCGAAGAGGCTTTGGAAATTGTGAAATAAACAATTTCTTGGGGGACACTAAATGGCCAAAATACAAAAATGTCGGTTTTTAAAAAGCACTTCGTCGAATTATCCCCGGTTGTACTGTGACCATTTCCATAGTGCAGAGGTTGGGATGGATTTTGAGACGCGAGATAAGCTGAAGAGTTGGAAGACTCTTTACTGTCAGAATGAGAATCATACGGAATGTCCGTTTTATCCGAAAAACATAGGATATGATCCGGAATTTGATGATGTTTGGATTGTGATCGTTGCCATGTCTGGACAGGATTATTGGGTCCGGGTTCCCTACAGAGATGACGTCAATTTAGCCATCGGGGAAATCATCACTACGATACTGCCACTGCCCTCTGATCAACTGAAGAGTGATCGCTTTACAAAGGACGTTCAGGTGGAAATTATTCATTCATCTTATCCGGATTTCCCGGATGTATTGGATGAACTACAATTTTCCGGAAAAAGACTGGAGGACTACTTTTCGAATAATCCTATACCCGAGTGGAAGAAATGACGATACTATATAATAGAATAAATAGCCAGCGTAGAGTCCGACGACCCAGGATGAAATAGATCCAATTAAAAGTTATGGAGGAATGATCTTTGCTAATGGTACTAATCACATCGTCATTATTGTGGCTTGGTATAGGAGGGTTTTCTCTTCTTAGAATCCTGAAACAGGAATGGTTCGGGGCAAATCGGGAGCGTGTACATCAAGATTCTCACCGTTTGGTGCTGTCCGTATTGTCAACATTGTTGAACATTATACTGATCATTATATACTTAATTTTCAAATCGTTTATCGATAAAGCTTTCGGAAATATGGCGGAGACGGCAACTGAGTACATGTCCCAAATAGTTTCTGTGGCGGACATATCGATAGGCTGGCTGGCGATAACTTGCCTCATTATTTTTGCCTTCTTTTACCGGATGGGTGCAGAGAGATAACATTCCCGTGCTCATCCCCAGTACCGTTACAAAAATCTTTGCGGACGGATTCATGGTCCGATACAAATTAGCCGATAGAAAGGACGATGAGTATGGACGACAATCTCAAGAAGCTGCTTGGGCTTCCAAATGTTGAGGTTGTTGAATCAATCGATCAGATCGAAACTGAACCAGGAGACATTATTCTCGTGGACTTTCCGCGAGAAGCCATGGAAAAGGGCCGTTTGGAACCTGTCCTTCGTGAATTCGAGAGGTACAGCAAAAAGAAGTCGCGATCTAGTATCCTGATTAATTACTCAGGATACGATTCCGATCCGCGAGAAGTGTACCAAATACCGGAGATTCGCAAGTTTATGGATCGCTTATTTAAAAATGTGCCCCATCTGTTTTACTTGTTGGCGCAAGAAAATCACGCGATGCTTATGGTTTTTCTCTGCCTGGCGCCGGCAGTCAGGCAACCAGGCGGTCAGGTCAACATTGAAATCGCTGGTGGGAAACGTTTGATCGAAAAAGCAGTAAAATCAGCAGTTTCGTTTGCAAAAAAGGCGGGGGACTCACCAAATTTGCAACATAAGCTGGCAGAGACTATCCTTGCCGAACTGGGTTATGATGCCGCAGGTGAGGGTAACAAGAAAGCAGTCGATGGTATCGAGCACGTCACGCTGAACTCTGGGCATTCCCGGATCACAACGTCGGCCGACGTGGACAAGGAACTATATTTTATTCTGCAGCGTCTCTATCGCGATTCGCAGAAACCCGATGGTGTGATGATGCCGGACGGGTACCGAGTAAAAACGACGGTATTCCCAGAAGGCGCGGTATCCACCGTTTACGGTCCTAGCGATGCGCCTGTCCTTACGACATTATGCGTGCGCGAAGAAACAGACGGGACATTCTGGCGTTGGCTGCATAAAGATTATGATGGGGAGATCATCGGGGCGCTCAAGACGGATCCAAACAAACCTCCGAAAGCGCCGTATATAGCAGACAGGCTTGAAATCGGGTCTACGATTCATTTTGATGCGATGGCATGGACAGGCAGTTTTGCCCGTTGCTTTGGCTGGATTGTTCTATCACCGGAGAGTGTGAGATAGTTTTTTCAGAGAGGGGGTGTATGTAAATGAGTCATGACGATAAGATTCTTATGTGGTATACAGATGCGGCAAAGGCTGATCGGAAATGGGGACAACCATTAATGATTTTAAAAGAAGAGAGTACCGATGCAATTACGCTTCCGGAGGACCCAGAAGAAGCAAAACGTGTTCTTGCAGGTATCATGAATAACTACCTTGACATTTAACTGGTGGGCCGATGCTCAGCAAATCTCTGTGCGCCCCCAGATCTGGAAATGGCCAGAAGGTCAGGACAGTATTGGGCGTTCTCCTTTGCGATAGCGTCCTTTTTTGTTTTGGGAGGAGTGCTGATGTTACCGGCACTAAGGCAGCCCAAAGCGCCGCCTAAATGCCGGTACGCACCGCTGCGGGGTTACTTGGCTCGATAACCAGAACGCCTAACTCCGTTGAACCGATCTGGAAAACGGTTTGAGCTCGTATTCCCGCAACCCTATATTCTGTTGTTTTATTCCTATTTTTCGCTTTGTTTGTCCGATTTTGACGTTTATACGCTATTGACCGATGTTCAATTCAGCGTATACTATTATCTATAAATTAACACTAAATTTTGGTTTTTGTTTTGTGGTAGAGGGGGTGGGTCTGGTTTGAAGTCAGATAACATCATTCGTGAAACACTCAGTACATACATGCAGAAACATAATTTCAGTTTCACTCAGTTTTCAAGTATTTCTGGTGTGAATGCCGGTTCGCTCAGTCGGATTCTGCAAGGCGATAAGCCCATATCAATCCGACAATTAGAAGCCATTACATCAGCGATGAATTTATCTGAAGGTTTTTTGTTCGACTCGTATGTTGAAGAATGCTTCGCTTTTACCACGAGCATGCGGCGGATTCGCCCTTTTATTTTTCGGTGCGCGGAGCTGGGCCGTTTAGACTTGATCGAACGGATGGTTCATCGATTATTGGATGATCTGTCGTACACTCCAGATTTGTTTGATGTGGCAGAAACCTTATTTGCTTCTGATCATGGACAAGCTGCGGAGATTATTTATGTTCAGGTGAGCGAAGCGGAAAGATTCCAACATTCGGAACGTTTGACCACTTGTCGTTACCGGCTGTTTGAGCTTTCGCTGGGGAATGATATCGAAGAGAATTTAAGGTCTGCTATTTTCTTTGAGCCGTATGTGAGCCGTTTAGATGAAGCGGATCAACTTGATGCATTGCAACAGTTGATGCTTATTATGGGAACCGCTTATAAGTGGAAAAAGGTAGATGAACTTGCAGTGGAACTGCTGCGGGTCGCTACGACCCAGTATGAACATCCATCAACTGAGCGCAAGCCCAAACGACCGTTCTATTACTATATTTTGTATGGTTGGCTTGCTCGGTCCGTTGTCTGTGAAGAATACGAGGATTTTGACGGAGCTTTAAGTTATGTTTCGAAGTATGCACAAGGAGAATTGTGGATACGTGAGGATGACGAAGAGGCGCGGGGGTACATTCACCAATTTGCTGAATGGGCGACCGCTAATAGATATTTGTATCGAGTTTTGTCCGGACAAGCTGACGCGTTAGAGGAATACGCCGATTTTGTTGCTTCCCGGCCAGAAGAAATCATGTATGCATTGGGTTATATGGTCAAAGCGGCTAATCTCTTTGATTTTGATATCGATCACATTTTGGAGCGCTTTTCGGCATATATTCCTTCTAACGAGATGGAGGGAATAGATAGCCAATACAACAGTGCTGTAGTATACGAAAAACTCGCCCAACTTTATAGCGATTTAGGTGTATATCGTTTTAAAAGAGGCCATGGTCATGCAATAAATTTTATAATCAAAGCTTTGCGGTTATCGGTTAAAATCAACAGTATTAAGAACATTATTAACGGTTTGACACGATTTGAAATGTACCGGGAATGGGCGAGCGAGGAAGAAAAGAAGGATTTCAAATTGCTGTCAGGTGAGGTGAATCGAATCAATGAGAAAAATAAGCATTTGGTTATCCTTGGTTACGAGTAGTTTTGTTGTCGGAGTTGTTGCGACGGTTATAACTACAATGGGTCATGGTTGGGGCTGATTTTTTCGAATTATAGAAGTTTTATAAAAGACTTTCCTTGCGGGTCCATGCGGGAGGTCTTTTTTTGTTGAGCAGATAGCTGAAGTGACCACCTTTTTGGCTGCGCGGCCGCTCGCTGGCCGGTGACTCAAGCGGACCTCATGGCGGCAGCCACCAGGCTGAACTCCAACGACGTCAATCCCTATGCCGTGCACGAGACGGCCAACGCCGTGGCCTCTGCCGGACGATCCACGCAGATCCGCGCCTGCTGTGCAGCGACGACCGTCGGCTCTTGTGTCGGAGGTCGTGTCGCTCCGGCGGTTCGACTTCTCCGCGTCCGTCGTCGTGGTACTGCACAATCTGACCGAGCACTTGACCGACGAGGACGTATGGGAGTTACTGCGCCAGCGTGCTCCCCGAAGGGGCGAACGTCAGCGGGACGTTGCCCTACGCACTTCCGCGTCATAACGGCATGAATTATGCACACGCAGCTTCTCTCCAACACGCCTGGCGTCGTCCCCGCCGCGTAGTGGACCGAGGCAGCCCCGGACGCGTGGGCGACACAAGGATCAGCTTGTGATGCTGGGCCCGTCGAGCTGTCTGACCGTCGCATGACAGTCCCCGCCGCCCGTAGACCCGTCCGCCCTCCGGTTACAGCCCAATGACTTCACCATGCAGGAAGCTCGTATCACCGTCGCGCCACACGAACACGGGCGTCTGGATAGCCCACGGCGGTCGCGCGAACGGCGCAAGCGACCCAAGAGCGCACGTTCACCGAAGACCTCGCCATGATTACCCCTGACCTCCCTGCCGCGTGTTGCGATGGGTAACCAAAGGCCGCCCGAGCGCGGGACATCATCGGAAGAGTCGCTATGGGAGAGCAAGGGCAAATTTTATCGGATTCCAGTAACTGGAGGCTTACCAATAATGACTTATTCAATTATTTGACATAAAAGCCTAAAATACCACATAAGGAGGGGAGGGTTGAAACTAATGATGTGCAATTCCAAGGTGGTTCTACAAATCCAAATTGAGCGGGCTCGGCAAAAGTTGCATTTACTGGTGCAGAAATATGATGAAATGGGGCATCCCCGAGTACTTGAGCAATCCATGCGATTGGACGAGCTGATTAATCAGTATAATCGGGTGGGGAAAGAAAAAATCAAAAAGCCGATTGCTTGAACAATCGACTTTGGGCGAGAAACTTTTGGCAGGTTCCCTCGCCCTTTTATTTTAGCAGACAATTGAAAGAGTTAGTCAAACCATTTTAAGGCATCAATTGTTTAATATTTAGTTGTTTTTTGAGTTGGGATATACGGCCGGGTGATAAACCCATCATGGCTGCAATTTCGTTTTGGGTCATCTGGGGATGTTGTTCCAGAAGGGTGGACAGCTCCTGCAGGGTGACTTTCAAGCTTCTTCTTTTAAATTTGGTGGGTAACTCACCAGTGGGTACTTCCGGTTTGATAGATTCGGGATCTGAATCTCCTTTCAGAAACCGGATGCAGTCAGAGCAAATGATAATGCCCTTAAAATAGGACGGGCGGTTCACAACACCACAAAACCGGCATGCCCCGGCGTAATATTTTTGAATCATCAACCCATCCTCAGTCACGAAAAACTCTAGAAGATCACGGTCTTCGATACCAAGCATGCCTCGGAGCTCTTTCGGTAGTACAATGCGGCCAAGATTATCGAGCGGTCGAACGATCATATAATACCTCCATTTTCTTTATTATACCACCTCACACATACCAAACTCTCTGGTACCCCGTTTGCGGAAGCCAGGCTTTTGAAGAATAATTATTGACTGCCAGCTGGCTGGTCGCCCCTGTAGGTTTTGCAAGGGGCCGTGCCGAAGCACCATTGCGCCCGGAGCATACTGCCGCCACCTATAGCTTTCATAGAAACGAACTTGCCGGTAGACGTACAGAAATCCCCACCCACTTAACGAAGAGACTGCCTTCAATATGGACCTAAATTAGGGTAAAAGTTCTATTTTTATAGTAAATAAGTATAATAATCGCTTGAAAATATTGCGTTTCCAAATAATTTAACCCATAATTTAGTAAATGAAAGGAGGCAAGAACATTAAACTTAAATATCCTTTGTTATTTCTATCCTTATGTATCTTTTTCTTTATACTTGACTTCTTCTCAATGAACTCTTTACTTCGTTTCGCAGTCATCATTTTGGCTACATTCCTGATTAATATTCTTATTGATAGGTCAGAGCTTTCCAAGAAAACTGTATCTGTTGTAAGCGGGGCACTTATTTCCATTGTTCCCATAGTAGTATTGCTTCTTTTAAAAATTTTTGTTGTTTAAAAGAAGGATATTCAAAGTAATGGTAGAATTGGTATTATGTAACCAAAATAAAACTATGGAGGTAACCTTATGTATTTTAAGAAAGTATTACCTGCAGTCATGGCATCCAGTTTAATGTTTGGTTTAGTCCCAAATGTGAACGCAGAAAGTGTTGATCAGGGTGAAGCGGCTGAAACACAAGAAACTTCCACGGTCAGCACTTTAAACATCGATGGGGTTCAAGTGAACCTTGTTGGAATTGAAGCAGGATCAGAGTTTTACGATGAGACTATTGCGAGTGTTCAAAATTTAATCGACTCGGAACCAAGCGGCGGTGAGATCGGCACTATGGAGATCCCTGATGCGGCTTCAGGCGAGCTGTTTGCGGGGCCAGTAAATAATTCGTTCATTACAAAAACGTATTCAAATATTAAATGGGTTTTAACTGGAGCAGCTGGTACTGCAGCCGGCCTAATCGGAGGCGTTATAAGTAGAAACGCAAAAACTACTGCTGCAGTTTCCGCTTTTGCAACTGCTGGAGCAGATGCCATTATTAGTAGCGCAGCACCGAGCTATAATAAAACCTACTGGATAAAGCAATGGAGTGGGCCATTCAATCGGAGCATATACAACCTAGTCACCATGGAATATTATTCGGAATCACGGAGTAATTCCGAGCTAAAAAGTGTAACTGTAAATGGGCCATATGACTACGTAAACGGCGGATTCACTTGGGCGCGTGCCGCATATCCACAATGAGCTATACTATTTAGATAAAAACCAGCTAATTTAGCTGGTTTTTCTTTTTATTTACCTGGAGAGGGTAGCGAAGCCGCCGCACTCTTTAGCAGAACGTTCATACAGTGGCCAAACGAAGCTAGATTTTCTTGATATTTGTAGCCCCCGCAGTTGCAACAACTTCGAACGATCGCATCGGTGGTCCAGCCATTCTGGTGTGGCCATTATACACCGACTGCTCTATTTCAGTTGGATATCCGTCTGTGGAATCCATTGCGATCCAACATTTTTGCATTCAGTTCAAATTGAACCATGATGGGCCTGGCTGCTTCTACAGCATCATGTTCAGTTAATCTATAAAAAAGATTCCACATCTCATCCAGGATTTCCACCGCCGTAAGAGAGGATATATTGCACCGCTCCATGGCCAGCGCAGCATATGCTCTAGCTTCATTGTTGGTCATTTGACCGCTCTCCTTCTACCAGTATCGTCTATTCCCATCATTTCCAGATTTAAAGTGCGACAGACCCTGTTATAAAAAATTCTAGTAATAAATTGTTTCATCAGATATTCTCGTAGAGAGTATGCAAAAACGAGAGAAGCTGCTGCAGGAGACGAGCCAGGATATACTTAGTCTGCTTTTTGGGATACCCGGAGGAGGTGAAGCAACGGCAGCAGCTGCATATGATTGGGAGGATGGGCAGCTTGTTCGAGCATTTCCTCTGAGACAGGACTGCAGGGCGCCGAAATTTTCGCAATCTACACAGCAATCAATTCTTTGCTAATCCAGTTGATTTTTTATTTGAGTAGGAGTGTATACATGTCTGATTTAAAAGTACTGTTTATTTATATTGACGGAGGGGTGAAGCAGCCGCTCTACTTGTCCGGAAAGGACCTGGAGCTCTGGAAAACGTGCTGGAAGAGCAACATTGCCTTCATGAGTTATGATGGCAGGGTCGGTTTAAATCCGAGCAGAATTTCTCATTGGCATGTCGGGGATGGCTATACGGAATTCTTTACTAAGCCTTTTCCGGAAACAAATCAAGCCGCAGAGGCATATGCTTCGGTGGGTGCATGGACAGATAAAAGAGCCAGCAAGTCAGGGAACGTTCATGCGTCCAGGACTAAAAAAGAAAAAATTAGACAAGCAGATCAAACGATTTCCAAAGAAGAAAAGACTAAACCTAATACA
Source organism: Paenibacillus jiangxiensis (assembly GCF_046098255.1). Classification (NCBI taxonomy): domain Bacteria; kingdom Bacillati; phylum Bacillota; class Bacilli; order Caryophanales; family Paenibacillaceae; genus Paenibacillus; species Paenibacillus jiangxiensis. The sequence continues at coordinate 76,698 of NZ_JBJURI010000027.1, read as the reverse complement.
GGTGAAACCACTAAATACTCTGCAAGCTCTCAACTAACCAGGGGTGATAATAGATCGATTCCGTTAATTTCCCAGAAATTCGTAAATGGTATACGAAATGATTTCCCGGATGAATTACAAATAGAAGGCGACACATTGCACCGTGTGGAATGCAAATGCGGGGCCGAGTATTATTTCCGCCGCGATAGATTTGTGAACATAACAGGCTGTAAACATTGCAATAGTCCAGTTCTTTTGGACTTGGCAAAAGGTACTCATGTATCTCCAATGGGTTTGGCTTACACGGTCACGAACAAGTATTATGTGGATCGAAAACACTGGTTACATAAAGATTGAAGATGCAAATGCGGCGGTGGGAGAGGATAGAAGATGAAGAAAAGTATCGGTATTGTTAGGCTGATGGATGAGCTTGGCCGAATTGCCGTGCCTTCTGAGGCACGGCATTCAGTAGGGATAGGTAAAGGCGATTCGATAGAGTTTTTTGTAGATGAACAATCTCAAATGATCATGATGCGTCTTTACCAGGCACAGGAGTGCCTTTTTTGTCAGTCAACAATGAAGCTTTCATACTTTAGGGGACGTTTCGTTTGCGCTGATTGTTTGAGCGATCTGCCGGCGGAGGATGAATGTCAAATCGTTAGCCATGCGGCAAGTCGGGAAATTGCGGTAACGCTTGAAGATCACACAGAAATGAAGATGGATATGGATTAGTATCCTCGGCTGAAGCGTAGTGAAGCCATTCGTTTGCTAATCGAAGTGATGGCCGCCTATCCGACAGAAAAACAGTCCTTGTGGGCAAAGAGGCTCGGGATTTCGCAAGGAAGGGTCAGTCTGTTGCTTCGCTTCATCAGGGAAGGGAAACGTGAATAATTTGTTCGTCAGGGGAAGGGAGATGTCAAAAAAAGAGATAAGGTTGTCTACGAAGGGGTAGAAACTCCGTGCATAACTGAAAAATTTAATTTTCGAAGAATTTGATTCATAAAAAGAGAGGACCTGCCGAAATGAACTCGGACAGGTCTTCTTTTCATTTGAAAATAGAACGTTATTCAGAGACGGACGGCTATGCCGTCCTTTTTTTGATGCAGCAACCTGGAGCAGCAGCATACCGGCTGCTGGAGGATTCATCATGAGGTTCTTCATCTGACTGTGTTGCAACCTAAGCTGGGTTGAAACCAAGCCTGGAGAATGGGGCAGGCTGGTGGCTTGGATGATTCAGCTGCTGGAGGACGGGGCCGCTGCAGCCGGCCGGATCCATCGGGACAGCAACTGCTGGAAAACAGGGGAGCGATCGGGCTGATGCTACCGGCTCTAAGACGGGGAGAGCGCCCGCCTAAGAGCCGGTACGCACCGCTGCGGGGTTACTTGGCCCGATAACCAGAGCCGCCTAAGCCGTGGAAGAGCGCCCCGACCAAGGCGCTCTAGGTTCCTGTGCCGCGCTTTACACCCCACACGGGCCTGAGAGCGGGCAGGATCGGGGAAGGCATGGCCGCATCATGTCCGCTCCGCGCTGCGCTGCTGCGCTCCCATCAAGCGGCCACGCAGGAAGAGCAGCACCATGATTCCGCTACGCTGCTTCATCGTGCTCCTGGAAGTGAAATCGAAGAAGGATAAGGAAAAGGAAAAGGTGACCCGGCTGAAGCCAGCCGGCTTTGAATTAGGGAAGAGGTTACCTTCCGGCTACCGCCAGAAGGGCGGCCTATTTGGGCACTTGCCGCCGCGGCTCAGCTTATCGGGGTGCTTGAGATCGTCAAGGATTTGCCGCTGACGCGTTCCTCCTTGACGATCAAGTTCAACTACTCCGGCAGCGGCTGGAGCCGCTTGGCGGAGCCTCCAGTTGAACTACGCACGAAGGTTATCAGGAAGCATGCCCGGCCCGATTATCTTGTGCCAAGCGGCAAGCATACCGGCCGCAATTCTATTTAACCAATGGAGGAGTTCGCATGATCTACACCTTTAAATCGAAACACAACCTGGAGGAGCTCAAGAAAAAGCTTCAGGACTACCTGTACAACCTGATGAAGGATGTAACGCCTGTACGTCCGCAGCCTGTAGGCTACCCGCTTGAGCACCTTTTTACGGGAATCAACTTGAAGACTGGTGAAAGGTACACGTTCCGAATTAAGTACGACTGCACGGAGAAATGGAGCTCCCGGCCGTTTCACGTTTTTACTGTCGAAATGCTGTCTGTTCGATGTAATGGATGGATGGATCTCTAATCCATAATCGCAGCAGAGCCAGGCGGCCGACATTGCCGCTGGCTCTATATAGCAGTTCACATCAATTCGGCCCGGCTGAAACCGGAATGGAGGGCATTGGAACATGAATTATAGACAGCATGCATACAAGGAAGAAATAAAGCGATTGGAAATGGTGACGGTCCCGGATCGGAAGGGAACATGGTCGGCCGGTCATCTGAGCAGATACATTTATACGTTGCAGGGGCGGGTACAGTTTAGCCTGACGGTATACTTTAAAGTCAATTTGGAGCGGTTCCCCAAGGCGAACCCGCATAACGATATGGCCACGGTGTATCTCTTCATAGGGGATACCACCACACAGCTGAAAAGAAGAATAAAGGTAACATTAGGGTATACGCCGGAAACCAGTACGGTAAGTGAGCTGTGGGAGCATTTCAATCGGCTGCGCCGGGCATATGAGGAGGAGGATGCCTATTACGCCTCTCAGGACAAGGAGCAGGCAAAAGCGGTTTTGGATGAATTATATGAGACGGCAAAACAGCGGATCGAGCGCGGGGAGGCGGTGGCGGTGGCTTCAGATTATAAGAGGGACCGACGCCTCCCATATGAAAGATACTTGACCCCTAAAGAAATCTGGCGAGCGGCCGAGGCGCAATGTGTGCTCAATGGCTGCAGCTTCCAGGAGCCGATGACCATCATTGCCCGGACCGGTCATCTGGCCGAGTTCAACCGGCGCATTGATGAGGCTCTGGAGAGTTGGAAGGCCAGGAATACATCTGAAGAGCAGCGCAAGCAAACCCAGGATTTCCTCCATCTTTTAGAGGTGGACGTCCAATTCCGGAAGCTTGCGGCCAATCTTTTGGATGCATCCAGGGAGATCCGCACTGCGGATTACCGAGTGGAGCTGGCGCATCGCTATTTTGGCTTTACCGATTCGTTGGATGATTACCGCATCAAGGCATTGAAGCCGCTGGATGAACTCCTGTTACCTTATGGTCTGGAAAGTTTTACGCTTTACAAGTTGTTTCCCGTCATCGAGCAGTATCTGGAAGGTGGTGGGGTTCTTCCGCCGCCGTCAGCTTTGCAAGAGCGGCATCCGGATCGATTTTACTATGACGATCGTGTACATAACGGTGCATCGACATTTCGAGTGCTGGGTGTTGGCCACGTTTATGTGTACTTGGATCGAGGGGAGCGGGAAAAGAAGAAGCGGCTTTCTCATTATGCCAAGGCCCCATATGTCCAGGATCCGGCTTCCGTTGAGGATTTTGTATCCAATGAGCTGGCCCGACTGAATAACCAGCTGAAGGTGCCTAATGCTCACCTGAAGGAGTTCGAGTATGTGATAAGACAGCTTGGGAAGGGGAGACATACGGCCACGAAATTACGCATGCTGTACAAAATGCGCATGATGAGAGCGACCGTTCCGGAAGAAAGAAGAGCGATGGAGCTGTTCCGGGATGGTTTTCGATGCTTGGAGCTTGGCCAGCAGGTAGAAAACCTGCGCCAGCTCACCGGGATCGGTCATCAGCCAGCGCTTGTGCCCGCAGAAGAAGAATTAGAGTCTTTGATGGAGAAGCACGGATTCCGCTTTCTTGGACGAGCTGAGCCTATTACGTGCTGAACACCCACCATACCACGAGAAGCCCAAGCGACCAGCGGAAGACGCTGTTCCCTTGGGCTTTTTGTATGGGAACAATCCGGTTCCGGATTGTCTTGAAGCAGGGGCACTGTAGGTTCCCGGTGGCGTGGATCGGGCGCCGGAAAATGAAACCCGGCTGCTGCCGACTTTTTCTTTCATGAATAGATCTTGCTTGTAGGTCATCGAAGCCATAGCTTGGATGCAACCGGCTGTGCCGGTTCCTTGGATTGAAGATCGGTTTATTCGCTTTTGCCTTCCGCATGGTAACCCGTAACAAGCTTACTAAGCTTCCGGCCGGCCGAGCCTCCGGCTGCGCCCCTCCACCGCCCGGAAGCCAAGTAAGCGAGTCTGCCGGTCAAGGGGCTCAAAATTCTTTCCTTTGAACGCCTGCAGGCCGCGGCTGGAAAGATTTTTGAGGCTGATCCCTTGACCAACAGCCTATGTTCGGGTAACCAGGCTTCGCGTCAAAAGGCGAAAAAACGCCCTTTCGGGACCATTGCCATGCGGATGGCAAAAAAAACCGATCGACTCAAACACCAAGGAGGAAAACAAACATGAGTAAAGCCGTTTATGAAATTATCACCGGGCGCATTATCGAGGAGCTGAAAAAGGGGGTACGTCCTTGGGTCAAACCTTGGAAGCCGGGCTTTGAAGCGATGAACTGGGTGTCAGGGCGTGCGTATAGAGGCATCAACGTTTTGCTGACGGAGCCTGGCGGGGAATATGCAACCCTCAAACAGGTGAAGGACGCGGGAGGCAGGGTAAAGCCGGAAGAGTTCAAAAATTATGCGGTTCTGGTGTTTTACAAGGATTATGAAAAGGAGAACGAGGACGGCGAAACCGAACGTTTCCCGGTCCTTCGTTACTATAAAGTGTACGACATCAATAAGCAGTGTACTGGGCTTGTATCGAAGCGCAAGCCCGTTGAATCGACCCAGCACCTTGACCCGATTGAGGCGGCCGAGCAGCTGGTGAGAGACTTCGCAGACGCTCCGGACATTACGTTCCAAAGTAGCGGAGCGGTTTACAACTCCCGCTTTGATCGCGTGAGTGTTCCGCCGCTGGCCGACTACAACTGCGCGGAAGAATACTACTGCACCTTATACCATGAGCTCATTCACAGTACAGGCCATAAAGATCGCTTAAACCGCAAATTCGGTGCCCGGTTTGGGGACGAGCAGTACAGCAAGGAGGAGCTGGTCGCAGAGATCGGCGCGGCGATGCTGTGCGGGGTGGCGGGCATCGAGCAGCCAGTCCTCGAAAACAGCGCCGCCTATATCGCGGGATGGATTCAGGCTCTGAAAAAGGACAGCCGCCTAATTGTAACGGCTGCTGCAACTGCTCAGAAGGCTGCAGATTATGTACAGAACATCAAGACACCAAAGCGGCAAGTGAGTTAAGGAGTGCGCCGCCTTCGGGCGGCACGTGCTCCCTATACGGATTCAAAATCGCGTCGATCGGTAGGAACCGGCTTGCCGGTTCCTTCTGGATTGAAATCATTGGAGGGGATTCGAAGATGACGAAAAAACAAGTCGCTGCGGCCCAGCGGGCCTTAAATAAGAAAATAGAAGAGCTGATCCCGGCAGCAGAACTGGATGGGGTAGATTTTGGGATCGATAAAGAAACGGAGACCACCTATCACTGGTTTTTCACCTGGGAAGATAAGGACTATGAGTTCATCTACCGTCTCAGTACGAAGAACGTAGAGGTTATCCAGAAGCCCGCACGAAAGGAGTTGTTTCGCCGTGTTTTTCAACGTTGAAATAGATTGGGATCAGCTGCGCGAGGAAGCTTGGCAGCGGCAGTATGAAGAGGAGCTGGCGCGGCTGCAGGCTGCCTATCAAAAGGCAGCTGCAGCCGGTGACAAGGATCGTATGGACAAGCTGGCCAAGGCGATGGATGACATCTAAAAAGCTGGCCAGGAAGCGGGAATGCCCTGGAAAAGTGAAAGATTTAGTTCGTAATCGAGCCCAAAAAATGGTATAATAATAGAGACAGAGTAACCGGTGGGGGAGATACGGCGAAGCCAACCCGAGAGGGGGTGACGCCGTGTCACTTCTTGAAGTAGTGCAGAATTTCCTGGACATCAGCGAAAAGCTGGTGAGTATTGCCGTAGGTGTAATTGCCTTATGCAGTGCCTGGAAAGACGCGCGGGACAAGAAAAACCACCGGGAATAGGATGGGAACCTGAACCGGTGGTTTTTCAAGCTGTGTTTTGAAAATCTCGCCGTGGTTGCCCACCGGCCTTTGTCTGAAGAGGTAGCTGCGATGTTAGCGCATCGCGGCTATTTCTATTTTACCCACTTGTTACTTCTCTGATGACTATTATAGCATAATTTCTGGATTTAATCATGAAACTGAATACTTTTTGTAATACTTTTTTGTTCAGTTATTTCATTCCCGAACATGAAACCACCGGTGCCTGGCAAAGTCGCCAATTGCACCGGTGTTTTTTTGATTGACTGCACCCCATACCATTGTATGCTTGTCGCATCTTGGCCAATTGGGGGTTCGCGTAGTGATGAACTTTAACTGCTCTGCTCTACCAGGGGGACCGCCAGTTCCTGATCAAATTTTTCAGATGGTTTGTTTTCTTCCAGCAGCCGGAGCATTTTCTTCTTCAGGTGATGATCCAGGAACAATCTCACAAATTCCGATTGCTGCCGGGCAATCAGATGCGCCAAAGGAAGGTCCGGACGTTCCTCCGAAATCTCAATCAACGTATCCATTTCCATCGCGATTTCTTTTTCCAGGTCATCGATCTCCACCTGCAGCTGATCTTTCAAGGTTTTTAACATGTTTTTTTCTCCTTTCACTCTTAGGGAATGTGTCTGGGAAATGCATCGCATCCTTTTGCCTGCCGCATGGAATGCGGTCCCGGAAGGGCGAATTTTCGCCTTTTGACGCGAAGCTTGGAAACTGAACCATAGCACAGAGGTCAAGGGTCTCAGCCGCGAAAATTCAAAGGCTTCCTGGATTTGCATCGTCAGGAATTTTCGTGCCCCTTGACCTGTGGGTTGGGCGTCTTGGCTTCCGGTCGGTGGAGGGGCGCAGCCGGAGGCTCGGCCGGCCGGAAGCCTAGTCGCCCTGGTTTCAGTTACCATGCGGAAGGCAAAAGGCGGAAATTCGCCGAAGTTTGATCTGTGAGAACCGGTGAAGCCGGTTCTTTCCATGCCTTGCCTCTCGAATAACCCTTCAGGCTTGTTTTTCTTTTGGTTTTGGGGTCTATGGGTTCTGAGCGAGGAGCACTGCGCGGTGCCCCCGGCGTGCCGGCAGCGCAGGACGGCTCTGGATCATCGGGACCATGCCTGCATGTCGCGGCTGCTGTTCAGGCTCATGCGGCCAACTCTGTCAGTGAGGCGACCATGAGGTCAGCGCCCGCTGTTTTTAGTACGTCGGTCCTCTCCGGATCGTCGATTACGTCGTTCCCCGCCAGGCGAGTCCTCCGCTCCATCCAGCTGGCCAGGGTGGTCTTGAGCTGGTTCGCCACCTCCTTGTTGGGCGTTGCTGGGGATTGATCCGCGTTGCGTTCCCGTCTGCCACGATCGCCAGGCCCAGGCTATTCGGGGGTGATCTTGGTGCGGTCGTACCAGGGAAGAGACGTGTTGTTTCGCCAAGGGGCGCGGATGGACACAACGCCGGGCTCGGTCAGGATCGATGCCACGCCGTCATCCCTGGATGGCGAAATCGGCAAGAACGGAGGACTCCTCTTCATTGCTGCAAGAATTGAGGATCACTTATTTATTACCAGAACTTATGTTCGAGACATACAGTTGTCACAAGGCTATGATATTTTAGTATGGATAAGACAAGCTTATGAAAGGGCGTGCTCCACAATGATTAAAGTCGTAGAAATTTTGCCGGGGAAAGATCCGGTGGTAAAGGATATTCCTTCTTTGCGTGGTCAGTATGGGGAAGAAGTGTTTGGTGAGCGCCGGGATCATGCCAGGATTGGAGAGGATTTATACCTTGCTGTAGGGGATTCATCAGCCCTTACTGGCCAGGCGATTAATTTTACGATTGTTTATCGCGCAGCCCAAATCAATGTATACGGACCGGCTGTGTTTGTTAACCGGGTGTGGGAAACTGGTGAAGAGACATTTGACGAATATAAGTCTTTATCCGCCGCCGAGGCAGCGGTTATCGTAGATCTGTTTCGGCGTAACCGGGATGTTTTCGAACCTATGTCCTTACATAAACTATTGGGGTGGGAGCTGTAAGGGAACCTTTTATGAACAGATGGCAAACGTCGCGGATCGATGCGTCCGGCCTGCTGTGCCAGGGGGAGGGTATAGCAGCTCGTCCGGATGTGCTCCGCGAGTCTGCCGGCACCTGGTACTCTCGGGTACGCATAGCAAGCGAGAGATTTACAGGCTTGTTTTGTAGTTTAACCGTCTGTTACAATCATAAATGGCCAGAGTAGTGAGTTGCACTCGCGAAGCCGCACGCTGCCAGGCGTCCTTTATTTGCCCTTCGGGGCATGGGCGGCAGAATAATTTTCCAACGTATAATCAAGAAAGACACCACTAGTTTATAAAAATTGTAATAAAATCAAAAGGGGCGATTTTCCATGGGATTTAAATCAGTTGCAGAGGAAACAACTAGAGTTGATGCAACTCATGTTAGAGTGGAGCTACAATCTAAAAGTAGTGAGGTGATATCACAACTGGATCCATTTTTGCTTGAAGATTTTTCTTTAGCAATTAAGCAAGAATATCGTCTCGAAATAATGAGTAATCGTGATGGGAGATTTGGTACATACAGATTAATAGATGCACTAATTGATATTGATGCTTTAATTAGTAATATGGTATTACCACTTAAGCTTGAAGTTGAAACAGATGGAAATACTAAAACACTTAATTTTAATATTTCTCAGATAGAACCTAATACGGGTTCCGGAATGGAAAACCCTAAGTATTACATATATTGTGATAATTCTAACGAGATAGGATTTAGATTTTGGTTCAAAAAGAATAAGTGAGTAGAATTAACATAGCTGAGAATGAAGAAGGCGCTCCCTGATTATCGTGGAGCGCTTTTTTGTTTCCTGGTTGAAACCGTTGTTTGGCTCTAAGCAAGTAGAATCATGATTCCGGCTTCACTACTCGATTAATTGAGATCCATTTATACTATAAGAGTAAGGTAATCAAATTTAATGAAGAGGGAACGTGTTGCTATGAAAAAAGAAGTAATATTGCATTCAGGAATCTATCGTTTCAAATGGCCTTATCTTACGGGCCACTTGGTTCCAGATGATGCAGGGGAAGTCACGGTCTACAATTGTGATGTAGAAATGAGAGTTGGGCAGGATGAAGATTTACAAGAGGGGAAGTTAGTTACAATCATTATTACTTCTTACAGTCCTCCAGGTGTTCAAAATAGAATTGAACATATTGCAACCAAAATTCGATTGGCGTTCTTTGATCATATCTTCCATGAGCGCCACTATGAGAAACCGATTGTGCCTGAAGAAAACATACGCTGGATTGAACAGCATCTATTCTCAAAAGGCAGCAGTCTGGGGGATACCTGGCATGATCAAAGTTTGGAAGTAACAATGCAATGGGATGCTAAGAAACATGCATATCACTCACCAACATGGAAGAACGCTCCAATCATCTATAATTGAATAGGAGAGGGCGGCGCTCCTGATCAGGCACAAGCTGAAGGGATTGCTGAAGCTAAGAAGAAAGGGAAGGGGGGAGGCCAAGCTATCTCAAAACCTGTCTCCCCACAAATTTATGGACGGCTACGCCGCCTTTTTTCCGTACATCTACCGAAAGCAGTGGTCAGGCCGCTGAAAGTCTGTAGGAGGCAGGCTGCAGGTGGGCATGTTCTATCTGGGAAGAGAACTGCGGGCAGCTTGAGGGTGGCCTGGAGGCTTCATGTCCGCTGCGCTCCCATCAAGCCTCCAGGTGCAAGGGCAGCACCAGGATGTAGGGTTTCGAAGATTCGAGGTGCTTCCGGTTGTGGCCAAAGGTTGGTTTCATTTGCCATAATAGCGGCTTTTGATTCTGCAGGACGGGATCCCATGCCTGATCTGGTTAAAGGAGAGGCGTGCGGAGGGAAAGAGCTTTCTGGGCAGATGCGGGGATGGCCTGGCGGCATCATGTTCGCTCCGCGTTGCTCCGCTCTCATCATGCCGCCAGGCGTCAGGCAGCACCATGATTTCGCTGTGCTTCATCATCGTGCTTTGTCGCTTGAATCGAAGATGAAAGATAGAAATAGAAAAGGAAAGGAGCTGCGCTTCAGCTCCTCTTGAATTTGAAACCTGGTTTTGAGCCTCACGCGCCTACCTTATCACTCCGCGCCTCAAGCAATGCAAGACCATGCCCCCTGCGGGGGTGGGCGAAGTTGTTCCAGGAAGCCGGGCCGCGGCCGGACTAAACCGCCCGGCCGAATCCCTTGATTCAATGCCCAATCTTGCATTGACGGCGCTCCGTGATGCGTTCAGCGCGTGAGGAAAATTCAAAACCATGGGAGCGATTCGAAGATGAAGATTACATACGACCAATTTCTGCAGTTTTGCCAAGCGTTTGAAGCGTTGAGCGGGTACGTGTTTGATGTATCCCGCATCCGTTCCGGATCTGCGACGACAGCCTACGTTTACGAAGCGAGATACCGCGATGAGACGAATTATAAAGTGCTCGTTAAGATTCTACTGGAAACGAACGGGCAACTCCGCTGGGAGACGGGATGGGATCAGGCAGGAATGGATTTATACGAGATGTGGGAGGAGTGGTTCTGTCCAAATGAAGGGTGGCCGGACGATCTGAACCACAAGCTGGCCAGCTAAAAGTTCGATTAATTCCGGTAGGCTCGGTCATCGGGTCTACCGGAATTGGTTGTAATTTCAAGAAAATGAAGAGAGATATTCATTTTAACTGCACGTTATCCGACAATAGATTTGTTAGATATATTTGGTTTGGGGAGTTGGGGAACTCGGCATGCTACAGGAGATGCAGAAGATTTTAAATGAGAACACCATGGACATTGGGACAAAGCCAGGGTGGGTAAGATTCAAAGAAGCGTATAGTAGATATTTTTCAGTAGTTCTTTCGCGTAATAACGTAACAATGAATAAAGCTCTCATCCTGGGCGCAGGCAACGGGAATGATATCGACATTAGCTTCTTCGAAGAACGCTTCCAAGAAATCGTCCTGGTTGATATCGATGAAGAGGCTTTGAATCGGTTTATAGGCAAGGCGAAGCGGCCCGAGAAGTTCAGGAAAGCAGTCATCGATTTGACTGGACTTGAAGGGAAATTAACGCCAGTTATCTTTGAAAAGTTTCAAAAGAAGCTGATTGAATATGTTGGGCGGTTAAAGCCATCGCATGATTTTAGCCAGCTCAAGGATGAGAAGTTTGATTTTATATTTAGCTGCAACTTCACGACCCAATTGTTGCATCCTTATTTTACCACCATGTTTATGACGAAAGGGACGGTTCCTGGTCTCAATATACTTGATCCAGTGACAAAATTGAGCCATCGGATTATCAAAAGCCTGATTATTCAAATCCATTCGCTGCTTGATCCTCAAGGCGTTTTTATACATTCATCGGATATCGTGGAAGCTACGGTTGATAAAACTTCCGGAATGAAAACACCAGGCTATGATTTGATCATGGGGACATTAGGGCTGGATTGGAGCGACATTACGTCAAGAGTAAATGCCATTCTGCCTATGATGGCAAGGAATAATATGTTCATTGGAGGGAGTGGGCTTCCAGAACTTAACTTTTTTAAGGTGGATGGTTATTCGTTTATACCGTGGGAATTTGTCCGGAGCGAGAAGTTGGAGAAAACGTATATCTGCCGAGTGGTTTCATTTCTCAAGAAGTAGTGCGAAGAAGGGCAGCCTTTGGCTGCCCTTTATTTGTGAACGCTATATCATTGTTGCTAGCGTTTTTAATTCACAGTCTATCTTGTCCAGTAATTACCTGATATACTAACTGTAGAGTCAAGGGACGATAGCTATGTAAGGTATGGATCACCACCGGTAGTTTGCTTTGAGAGGTGGTGGATATATGAATGAGACGGTAGTACTTCTATCCCTGTTATTTTCGGGCGGTTCTTTTATGATTGATTTACTAAATTACATTCAATCGAAAAAAAGTAGCAGGATCTCTTAATCCTTCCACAGAGAGAGATCCTGTTACCACATAATGCTTATAGCACCGGTGATTTTCTCACCGATATTGCTTTGAAACTTGACTCACAATGGGCCGTGGCAGTGGCATCTGCTGCGGCTTTTTGCTGTCAAGTTATAACCGATCATGGTGTTGTTAAAACCGTTTAACATCGTTTACTTTATTGTACAATTCGAGTATAGCATGTATGACAATATTATTCCACATGATTACAAACAATTACAATGGATTATACAAGATTACAGTGTATTTCACGATTTTTCTCTGAATTATAGCCCATTTCATGGATTTCTCATATGGGTCGTTCATGGTCGGCGGCGAGTACAAAGGCTAGGGTGGCCGTCATATACGGGTATACGGGGCTTTATATGAACGTTCTTCATAGATAATATGCGTAGGGATTCTCCAGGAGTGGGGGAGTCCCTTTTTTGTTTCGATCTGTGGGGCTCATGCTACCGGCACTAAGGCGGCCAAAAACGCCGCCTAAATGCCGGAACGCACCGCTGCCAGGTTACTCCGCCCGATAACGAGAGAGCCTAAGCCGTCCAAAATCTTGACGGCCAAGGCGCTCTACGTTCCTGTGCGTCGCTTCACACCTGGCACGGAGCGCTTGGATGTATTCCAGGAAGGAAAGGAATGGAGAGAACCGGCGCGCCGGTTCTTTTGATTGAAGAATTTTTTTCCCTTTTGCCTTCCGCATGGTATCAGCTCCCAGCCCGACTAGGCCCCCGGCGTGCCGAGCCTCCGGCTTCGCCCCTCCACACCCCGGGGGCCAAGACGGGCAGCCAGTCGTTCAAGGGGCAACAAAACTTTTCCTTCCCATTTTAAATGAAAGAGCGGAAGGAAAACTTTTGTGTGCTGATCCCTTGACCGCCTGTCTATGGGACTGATCCCAAGCTTCGCGTCAAAAGGGAAAAAAATTCCCCTTTGGGGACCCAGCCCATGCGGCAGGCAACGTCCAAAAAATTTCTTTAAACCCAAAATCAAAAGAGCTGCAGGGTTCCTGCAGCTCCGCAAAAGAAAGGGGTGGAGGTTATGGTTAATCTGATCGGTCCGGAGACGCGGATCAAGGAGCTGGAGAAAGAAATTGAAGAGTTGCGGCGGGATTTGAATGAACATGGGGAAAGCCTGGGCTTGTTAAGTCAGAAGGTTTTGCAAATTTCTCGGCAACTTGATGTGAAAATTGTGGAGTATATGGCGCTGCAGAAGGAATTAAAGTAAGAGCCGATTACAAAGGGGAAAGTAATCGGCTACATTGAGGGCGATAATTTTGGGTAATCTCGCCCTCCTATCATATCACTTTGGGAGTGAGAGGACAATATGTTCAACGATGCATGGATGTTTCAGGTTTACGGTGTGGTACTTTTGTTGATGTCATTGGGAGGAGCTGTGTACTGCTTCCGGCACACGGCTGGCAGGCAGAAGATGACAGGAGAACAGGGACCGGCTGCAGATGGTCAGCACGTGCAGGTCAGAGCTTCCAACCTGATCTATTCGGGCCAGTCGCCAGCGAAAATGGGCCAGAAATCAATATAAAGGGGGAGCTGTTCGTGCAGGAAAATCAAATTGTTGTTTTAATTCAGATGTTCGAGGGTGTCATTTCGGATGTTATGAGCTTTTCGGGTAAAGAAGCGTTTGAGCTGGCGGCGTCTCACTTCAAGGCATGGACGGGTTTGCCTTATGCAGAATACCGGCAGCTCCGGGTTAATGGGGAGCGCAATGATGACGTGTTGGGAGAGGACTATGAAGGGACGGAGATATACATATCCCATCCCAACGTTCCGATAGATATGGCGAGTGAGTTTGGTTCAAGAGCGGCTTGGCTGGCTGATTCCTAAAAAAGAGAGGATGGAAGTTATATGAAATGGGTTCGTAACGGATATGAAGTAGTGGCAACAGCATTTGATAACGATTTGTATCATTTTGTGGTGGCTCAGGACGGCGAGCCCGTTCATACCATCACACCTTGGGACCTGGACAACCAGGACCGTATCATTGCCGATCTGAACGCCGGAGGGGACGTTAACGGCTGGGAAGACGGAATGGGCGGTACGATCACCATATAAAACTACCCGCCTGAAGATGGCCCGCAGCGGAGCGGGCCGAAACCTACCGGCTATGGCCGGGATGGTCGCGGATATCCGCAAGCATAAGCCCTCACCTGCGGGGAGGCAGCAGGAAAGGTGCCATCCAAATGAGAGTATCCATTGAAGTAGAACCATATAACTCCCGCCGTTACGGAAAGCCCTGGGTAGCGCATGTTAAGTTCAACGGACCAAAGCCGGAATATGATTTTGCAGGCAGCAGCTTCCTGGGGGACCATGACGGCGGCAAGTTGTATATCGAGTGCAATGTCGGTGATGTGATTGCATCCGGGCAGAAAGATTTCCGGGGTGGGAAAAAGGAAAACATACTATACATCGTGCAGGAGGATGGGGAGCTGCAGGAGGTTGATAAGGTTGCTGCTTTCGAGCATTGGGAAGCCCGCCAGGCTTCGCCGTTAAAATCTCCGCTGGATGACATCAGTATGGACGACTTGATCGAAGAATTATCGAGACGTGGGGTGAACGTGGTCAGCCGGGATTAATCAACCATACTCCTGGCTGTCGCACCGAGTCTGCATTGCGTAAGCACTGAGCTCATATATGCGAAGGAGCAGACCTCCCCTCCCGTCCCCTTCGGGGAAGCGCAAAGGACGTTGCCCTTTGCAATCCCATTTTTCAACCCCACCAACCTCCCCAATCATGGGGAGGCTCCCTCGCCGGGAGGCAGGTTCCCGAACGCAAGGTTCGGGAACGGCTGATAGGGTGGGAGAGTGGAGACGCTCGTCAAGCCTGCGGCTGCTCCGCTGGCGCTGCGCCCCCTCTGGGGTGACGGCTTCATGCTGCGCATTGTCCACCGAAAGAGGGTAAAGTCCGTATTCCCTAAACATTTAAAGTTACTTAAAATGCTTGACTTTAGGTAACTTTAAATGTTATAATAAAAGTAACTTAAAGGGGGGGGTGAACAAACATTATGGAACACGAAGAAAGAGAATGCGTACATTGCAGTAGCACTCGCGATGTAGAGGACTACGAATTCCCCTACTCATTTCGTGAGAAGAAGATTGTTGAACCTCTCTGCGAACATTGTCGGCGGGAGCAATCCAACAAAAGGTACTACAGATTGAATCAAGAACAGAAAGGGGAAGTGAAAGTCAATGAAGTAAGAGGTACTTTTGCCGAGGTTTACCCAGCGGCTGCTGTAGTATTCGAGTCGTTACCATCGAGAAAGTTGGTTGAGGAGGCACTGATTCTTGGCCAATTTGACGGCCTACAAGGCTGGTACTACCCCTATGAGGCAGCAGCTTTGGCGAATGAATCTGACCCGAATTCGATTAATGAAGAGACACTCGGAATGCAGATTTATGAAGATCAGAGAATGATTACAATGATCACTCCAACATCAGGCCGCGTCATTCGGATCGATTTTCAAAAGGGGATTCTGAACACGGTTATTAACTTTGGGAAGGAAGGATCAGAGGTAGCTGCAGGATATGTTATCCGGCACATTAAACATTTCCATCCCTATCCCGCAGCCATTTATACTTTGACCAACGGAGACACCTACCAAGTAGCATTTGTAAAACCAGCTGCAGCGGATGATATCTACTTCCGTCGGGTTAACGGTCCCGACGAAAACACGATGTGGGAAGAAATAGATAATTTACCGGAGAAATGGCCAGCGGTAACAGAACATCGAACGATGGAAGAGTGTAACCGTACGCTGTTTTGGTCAAGAGAGATATCTGATGTTGAAAGCATTTGAGGGCAGACCATTTGTAGGTGCAGAGCCGTGCGGCCATAAGCGAAAGACTACATTACATAGCTATGGTGGCACAAGGGAAACAGCGGATAATTACGCTGTCAGGGAGGGGAACAAGTTCTGTTGGCGGTGCGAAGAGATCGGATTCAACACCATTGAGTACTTGCCAAATCTGATAGGTTCAGAGAAGCAAGTCGCTTGGGCTACGAAGATCAGATACGGCGTAGCATTAGAAATAGGGAGTATTATAAAAATGCTCCGGAAAGCAGAGCCGGAAAAGAAGGGCGCCAATATAGATGCGGAAGCGCAAATGCTATTGGATCGGGTGAGCGAGCTTGATGAAGCGAAATGGTGGATCGATCATCGCCATCTCACCCCGAGAGATGTGCTTCTAGAACTTTTCCTCGAACTAGAAAAAGACAAATCTTAAAAGATCCGCCTTCTTTTGGAAATCTATAATTCATAGTTTCAATCCACTCACTCGCTTGGAGTGAGAATCAATTAAAGTTTTAGTTGTAGTTTAGCTTTTCTTTCATAATTAGTCAACAGCATCTATATTGTGACCAACAAAGTGCTACACTTCGTGTAGCGAAAAGGGGGAAATTATAATGGAACAAACAGTGAAACTTTACAAGTGGGAAAATTTCGATGCTCTTCCAGGCAGACGTTACGGTTTTGCGATTGACGGGGAATTGTTGAGTTTTAGCTTTATAGGTGAAATCAGCGAGCCGGAGGAATACGTGCTTCCTGCAGGCTATACTTACGAAGCAGATTCACAGCTTTTTGGTCAAGCTATTTGGGATGACAATGGAACATTTTGCCATATAGATCATTCTCAGGGCAAGCCGGTCTTAGTAAGTACAAAAAGGGTTGTGTTGGAAAAAAAGTCGATCTGATCCTCGGATATCTTGGAGCTGCACAGTACAGTTTGTTAGTGATATCGGCTGAGCCAATTCATGTTGTCGATCCTGATAAAGAATATAAGTTATATGCCGATAAAAAAATATGAGGGATGCACTTGCTGTCAAGATTAAGGAGTGATGATGAAATGCAATTTGGTCTGCAAGATGATGGTTACATTTACGGTAGATTATTTGTCGGAAGAAAGGTACTGGATACCGACTCTATGGAGTATGGCGTTACAGAAGTTGAAGTATGGAATGGATCTGAATTCATGCCTACAAAAATAGAAAACCTGTCTGCGGATATGAATGGTGGAATGGCCAGAGTCAAAGATGGGAGTTATGGTTGGGTCGATAACAGTTCCATTGATCATGCTTAACCCCTTTTTTGAAAAACGGGCCGGCGCATAAATGCGCCGGCTTTTTTTTGGCTTCTACCGTTCAGGCCCTCTTGGTCGTTCCCGGCTGGCAGCTGCTTGATCCATCCCGCGCTCAAATTCCTGGAGCTGCTCCTTGAGTTTATGGGCAATTAACCCATGCAGGGTCTGCTCCAAACCGACAGTACGAATCATCTGCAGATCCACTTCGAGCATTTTATCCGGATGTATCTTGCCGGCAGAGACTTCGCCCAACCATTGTCGGCTTAACGATATAGGCTGATGAGTGCTTATGTATGAGTCATGATTCAGAAACGGATGCCGGTCCTTGTCCAATTCAACGTACGACGGGGGAACCCGGCTAGTCCCTTTATCCAGGGAGGTTATCGGAATCGCCACAACTGACTTGCCTGGCAAATCCCGATCGCTGCTGTCGTGCATCATCACAAACTTGTGATAGCCCTCCAGGATGTAGGACGGACGTGGTGATTCTATGGAGTCTTTGATCGGTGGTACATAGGCGCCAAAAACATCGCCGCGTTCAAATTCTGGCATGGACATCAGCTCCTGTATATAAATAAGGGCCACAACTCGTTGAGTTGTGGCCCTGTAAGAACAAATGTCTAATCTTCGTAGATTAAGCGGGTCCGTACTCTCAAGGTTTCCAATGCCATGTTGCGCTCGACAATATCGCTTGTTTTTTCCGGATCACCGGTAAAGTGAAAGTAATCCCAAACAGATACGCCAAGACGTTTTTCCATGGCTGCCATCGCGCGTTCGAGTGAACCGCTCTCTTTTACTTCAGGGTTATTCGACTTCTCTGGATAAGGAATGACGTTGCTCATATCAAATCGCCCCTTTGATGTTCATAATTCTATTATACAGGATTTCCCTAATTAGCACAATCAAAAATGAATCAATCGTAGGATTGCGTGTCGAAAATTGCTGTTTATACGCTGTCTCCATCATCTTTTGGCGTAAATAGATTATCAGTCACTAGCTTTTTCCTTTTCAACAAAAAATAAATATGCTATAGTATTTTGCAAGGAAATATTTTGTCATAGACAAACTTAAATAAATTAAATTGAATATGAGAAAAGCCATCAAGTTCAGGCGGTTTTAAGAAGCGACCAACTTCTTAAACTGCTCATCCGATTAGCAGATCGGGAACAGGCCATAAACTCAATGACTAATCTTATTGAATCCATTTAGATTTATACCTTCATTATACCAAAAATCCTTGCTTGAATCAAGGAAATGTGTAGGTTTATCTAAGGGAAAAGTATATATTTTAGTCTATATTTTGAGGTACATAATGCCCTGATTCCTCCCGTCTTCCTGATCGGAGAATCAGGGCTTTTATATTTCCTGCAGCATATGTTCCCTTACCAAGAACATGTGCAAATAAAAAAGCCTAGCTCACCAAGCCAGGCGTTGAATTCAGATCAGACTTAATTTTGACCGAGAGGACTACCAATCCTCAACGAATCTACCAACCAATGAGTTACCAGCTCAGAGGTAAGCAGCCTTACCAGCTGCAGAAACACAAAAAATAAAACTAAATATCCAAAAACGTAAGCTCCGATTTGCATTTTTTAAAAATGTACGATCGAGGGCCTAGCCTTTTATTGTCAAAATTAAGTTGAGGATATTATATCAATTTTTATGAGCCCATACAACACGATTTCGGCAATCTAAACAAAATGGGCATTAAAGCCTATGTACCTTAGACCTATATAAACCCTGGGATTCATAGCTCTGGCAAATACCAGACTATTGATCATATATTGCAAGTCTATTATGTCCAAATAAATTCCATATTAAGCGCTCGACTCCAATTTTTGAAAAATGGACGTCGAGGGCCTGCTTTCCTGTTGTCTTTTTTAGAATGGAATGGGATCTGCAGCCCTGGTGAGCTCCGCGCTGGCTCCGTGGTAAGAAGCAAATGTACAGGAGAACACGTAAAAAACTGTCGGCCGTACGGGAGGGAGACTTATGCCAAGCGTGCGGTCATCGTCGGGGGTTGTCACGTAAAGCCGTGGCCATAAGCGTCTTAACCAATGCTTGTGAAGCCTTATTAGTCTTGCTATACCTACTGTCGGGAGACAGGAAGCACGTAGCGAGACAAGCATAAGCGAAACGAAGTATGGCCCGAGGCGATATGACTCTATCGCGGGCCATGACCGTTCCGAATAGTACGTGGTAAAGTGCCGGTTGAACCCTGCTGGAAACCGTTCAGGGGAGGCAAGACCACGGTTTGAGAAGTAACTGTAAATCTGTGGTAGAGGATTGGTCATAGGAACCGTAACCGATCCGGAGGAAACTCCATAAGCAGTTAGCGCCCATGGCGCGTGGTAGAAACAAATCCGGCAGCCAGCCGCCGATAGCGCTGGCCCCGTTTTTTCTGCTTGCCTTATCCCATCCGGCGGCCACTGATGCTGCCATCTCGGGATAAGGTGAATTGTGTCCACATTCCCCAAAATCATTCATGAAAGAAAATGATTGTTCCTTCAACGTACTCCAATTCACCGTTAATGTAGGGGTGGGGGTGGGGAGGATGATTTAAATCTTGAAAGCTCGCGTAGCGAGGTAACCTTTTACTCTGGGATGTGGATAGTTTAATTGATTCTACAGGTTATCCACACCCCTGTTTTTCTGGAGGACGGGATGTGGTAGATGGTGGGGGACGTGGTTTGTGTGCGCTCGAATGAAAATGTTTTTCACGTTCTGAACTTTTCAGACACTGAAAAGTTCAGAACGGTGTGAAGTATGTTGTTACTGTGCGTGTGGTTAGATAGTTTTTCTTGTTCTGGACTAAAGGAGGCTTAGCGGGATGGAGGGCCCTCACAGGTGGAGTTCTCCCAAAGGATGGTGTACGTGGTGGTGTTCTGCTGGGATGGTGGGGTGAGACTACAACGGCTGCGTGAGTGAGTTGTATCTGGGTTTGAGATAGGCTGGTCACGCTGAAATGGCTGTACGGGGAAATTAGAGAGGCGGACCTCGTACACTGTAGCGATATTGATGTGTGGTAGCTTCTGGAGCTGGATTGGTTGGATGTCTCATTTGTCTTCGACTCTGGAAGCACTTTAACGGGTTGGTTTATCGCTGGCTGGCCGATTTTGAGGGGAATTCGTGTGGTGGGCTGGCTTGACAACTGGACATTGTGGCCAGTCAGCGGTGAGTGTTTGTCCCGAACCAGTCATGGTTGCTCACGGACCGCGATGTGTGTGGCTGTCTCGCATTGATGGCTTACGGGACGGGTTTTGTGTGCACTTCGTTATATTGTTACGCAGCTCGCTTCCTGGTGATGTAAGAGCCATTAACAGGAACGTTTGGTTCCTGGGGAAGCGGTTTCGGATGAGAGATGCGCGTTACCGGGAAGGATGTCTCAGTTATTTTGGAGCGTGTTTTATTGTGTCTTGTTTCGGTGGGCTGCGATGATGACGCCGGGGAGGCAAACCAGAAGTTCTCCACGAGGCACATCCGGGACCTTGCTGGTGGAAGACGCAGGTGACGCCATTGAGCAGGAGCTGCTACAGGTCGAACAGGTTCGCGATTGATCTGTACAGAAGCAACCTTAACGGACGGGTGGGCAAGGGAACGGTCTTGGCTGCCACGGTGAGGCTTCCATCGCTCTACGAATTCGGCAATTAGGGCAAGCCCCAATCCTAGACCCGAGAACCGACCGTGAAGGAGTCAAGTGGATCGGACTCTGTAAGTCCCCCCGTTTCGTACGAGCTGCTAACGTTACCAAGCACTCTGGCTCCGGATCGTCCGGAGGCCAGCCGCGGCACAACAACCTGGGTCCTAGCTGTTCAGCAGAGAGCAATACTGCCACAGACAGAACTTGATTGAGCAAGAGAACCTGTTACACCGGCAAGTCATTATTGTATCATTTAGTATCTTTAAGTAACTTATAGATACTAAATGATGCTTATCAAATACTCACTGTTAAGTGGCGCCCTTCGTCAGCCACAATGTGGAATATGGTTTCTGCGCTGTTGTGCCGACGGTCCAGACTGATAAGAGGATTCGGTTATAGGAAACGGAGCCTTTTTTGGAGAGATAGAACGGTATACATTCTTTGGTGTAAAAACGCCAAAGCGAAAAAACATCTTGTCTGTCATTCTACCATATCTTATAATCCGTTTAGGAGGTGGGATATAGTGCCAAATGCCCGTTTGTTTAACAATGAAGGGCCTGAAGACTCAGAAAATAGTTTAAAAAAAATCACGACTTACTTACCGAGGGAGGATCTAAGAACTATCCGAGAGTTTACAAGTGATGGATCCAAACAAGCGGAGCACTTCCGGATTGCTATTCGAGAATATTGTCGTCGTGAAAAAATGAAACGAAAAAAATTTTGATGGAGGTTATTTGAAAGATGAAGGTCTATCGAAAAATGCTATATTCTTTGAGCTTATTGACCATGGCATTGTTATCACCAGCGAAGCAAGTAGACGCTGCTACTGACGGTTCTCCTGGTTCTGGTGCAGATGCTGGTTCTCTTCCATCCGGATTAAGTGGGTTTCAGTCGATAGCTGATGATGCCTATGATTTTCTTATGTGGGTGATTTGGTTTGGGGGGCCGATTTTCTTTTTGATTGCATTATTTCGCCATATAAAATCAAACGATCCTGGAGATAAAAAACAGGCAAAGCAATGGATGAGAGGGATTGCTATTGGTACAATCGGTGCCCAAATTGTTCTTTGGCTGCTCCATGAATATTTGGCTCCGAAATTTGGTGGTTAGAAGATTATGCAATATCAGTATAAAAATCGCATATACAAAGTTTTTACTGTCCTGCCATTGTTACTGGGTGGTCTGTACTTCTTATTTCCGGACAAAACATATGCTCTTGGTTTGGGAGACATCCTGGTGGAGATGGTTGTCACCCCGCTGAGGGAAGGGACGCAAGATCTGATCACGAATGGTTTGGCGGGAGTGGCTAGATTTATATCCGGACCAACATCTTTTCATGATTTACCTTTTGTTTACAATACAATGGCTTACGCAAAGTATATTGCTTTATCTTTACTGACGCTGAATGTACTTAAAGAAATTATTAAGTCCATGATCGATGAGGGGTATGGGCAGGGAGGGAAACCGATGGATCTCCTTGCTGGACAAGCAATAAAGAGTGTAGCTATGATTTACCTCTCGCAATGGATTTTGGAAGATGTGTTAATTGCCGCTAATAATGCTTTGCTTCCCGTGGTATCAAAGATAGATGGCAACACGTTGGCTTTCACCGAAGGGGAAAGTGCGAGGCTTGCTGGAGATGTCGTCCACGGGATTCTGGCCTCTATTGATAGCATTGGAATATTAATCATGAGACTTGTGTTTCTTGTGATATTAGGAATTGGTTTCATTATTTTGGCTATCACAGGTGGCATTCGTATGGCTCAACTAGCTTTTTTAATGGTTATCGGGCCGTTCCTTGCAGTGTCATTGGTTGACAAAGGGGAATCCTTTAACACGTGGGTACGGGAATCAGTTGCAGTTGTCTTTACTCAATTGTTACAAGTTTGGCTACTAGGGTACCTAATATATACCCTGAATAGGGCTAGTTTCTGGGATATGATGACGGCTATCGGTATCTTAGTACTCATGATTGGAGGGCCAACTGTCATCAAGCCGTATATCCATAGCACGGGTGCCGGTGGTGCTGTAATCGGCGCCGGTCGAACTGTTGCCTACCAGTTGATGATTAAGGGAGCAGTGAGACGATGAGCGAATCACAACATGAGTACAAAATTCCCCGTAATGTGAAAGCCCGTTTCGAATTATTTGGATTGACCGGACCGAGGTTTCTAATCTGGCTGCCGTTTTTAGCGGTTGCCTTTATTGTCTTTAAGCTTATTTCCGGTCCGCCTTCCATCGTTATTCCACTCGTGCTAGCTGGTCTTAGTTATTGGTGTATAACCTATGAAATTGAGGGAGAAACCGTGCTTGAAACTATTCAGAATCGGATAAAGGATTCCTTTACACCGAGGATACATCTGTGGGAGGAAAATAATCATGTTCGGTTTTACGAAGAGGAAAAGTAAGGAAAATGCATCCAAAGATTCTGTTCAGGCCGTCATGCCCTATAAAAAAATCGAAGAATTCATGAAGCTAAAAGATGGATTCTACCGTGCTTGCCTGAAGATCACCCCGATCAACCAGGATAACCTGATGGATGAAGAGCTGCGGGACATTGTAGAGCAGCTGCAGGAGATTATGAACTCGGAGCCAGGGACTCTGCAGATCAAAGTTTCGTCAGAGCCCATGAACATGGATAAATACCAGGAGTATATTGATGAGACTGCAGATGCTTCCAACAACGCATATTTCCTGGAGCGTATTCAGAACTATAAGGAGTATGCCCAGCAGCGAAAGAAGAACAGTAAAAACCAGAAACGCTTCTACATTGTTCTGAAAAGTAACAATAACGATCCTGAGCTGGCCAAAGAAGAGCTTAAGAACAAAATCTCAATCATCCAAGAAAAGCTTGCTACCAAGGATATGAAAGCGATACAGCTCAATGAAAATGCGTTTAAGGATCTGCTGTACCGGAAAATGAATCCGAACACATCGCAGGAACAGCCATTTGAAGAATCCATGCTGGATCATGATATTCTGCCTGCCTATATCCATTACAAGCCAGATCAGAATTATACTGAAGTGGACGGCATGTATTACCGGTATTTTGTCATCACGTACTACCCTGCCAGCATGAAAAAAGCAGGTTGGTTCAAAAATATCATCAATTCTAAAGGAAACGTGGAGCTGGACATTTTTGCGGTTCCTGGGGACCCATCGGATATTGAAAAAGGAATCTCCAACTCCATTGGCAACCTGGAAGCCCGCTTGGAGGAGGCATTGCCGGCATATCGCCGTTCGAAATACAATCGGGAGAAACGGAGCCAGGAAGAGCTCCTTGAAGAAATTCAGGATAACGCTTCTTTTGAGGTGACTGTAATGGTCACCATTTATGAAAAAAGTTTGGATGAGCTGGAGCGGGCCACGAAGCGGATCATTTCGCAAATACGTTCAAACCGTATGCGATCGAAAACCTTGAATCATCGGTATCTTGATCCGTATTTCTTGGCGCTGCCGCTTTGCTATAACAGCTCGCTTCTGAAAAAATTTTACTGGCTGCTGCATAGCCGGATTATAGCGTCCATAATGCCGTTTGACGCAAGCGAGATCACCTCTCAGACCGGTGTTATCTGGGGCTACAACCCTGATAATGAGTCATTTATCATTATCGATCGTTATGATCGGCAAAAGAATAATAACGGTAACGGGGTTACTTTTGGCGGGTCGGGCTCTGGTAAAACCTACATGATTGAAACCGAACTGGACCGTAATATTATCATGAACGTTGTTGACCGCGCAGTGGTCGTTGATCCGGAGCGAGAATATCGTTTTCCGTATGGCAATCGTATTAATTTTGAAGTCGGTGGTAAGGATTGCACCAATCCATTTCATTTTAGATCCACAATTCTGGATGAGGATGATGACAATAAGGACGGCATCTCTCATGCCGGACGATACATGCTCCGAAAAACTTCTGACCTGGTATCGTGGATGCGCTGGATCCATCCGGAAATGAGTCCTGAAGAAGCTTCGCTAACCAGCCGCGTTGTTCGTCAATCGTTTAAGGATCATAGACTTTTGGAAACCATGGAGGATCTGCCAGGCGGATATGAGCCTCCAACGCTTTCAACATTTGAGCGTTTCGCAAAGAAAGAACCTAAATTGGAGACCCTCTTGAACATTTTAGATCCGTATATACACGGTGAATATAAGAGTCTCTTTAATGGACAAACGACCTGGGATCTGAATAACAAACTTACGGTCCTGGATATTTATAATCTGCAGGAGGAAGTGCGGCGACCGATCTATGATCTGATATTCAAAGACGTTTGGTCAGATTTTAAGCGCGACCGGAATGAACGTACAGGCCTCTATGCCGATGAAGCTCACACCTTGGTGAACAAACGAGAGATTCAAACGCTTGTCAATATCGTGAATTTCTATAAACGATTCCGTAAATACAACTCTTATATTGAAATCATCACTCAAAATATTGATGATATCTTATCTGTTGGACAAGAATATGCCGCTCAGATTCTGGCCAATAGTAGCTTTAAGAGATATTTGTACATGAAGAAGAACGATATCGAGGCGTTGCAAAAGATTGAAAACCTCAGCGAGAAGGAACTGTCTGTTATCAGAAAGCGGACGAGCCGCGGCCGGGGCGTTATTATTGCTGAGGATCAAAGGGCATTTATCCAGTCAGAGGCCAGCTTGGATCAATTGGCATTTATTGATCCTAAAACATATCAAGAAATCATGGCCACGGACAATGATGACGATTTTGAAGGTGAAACCGCGTGAAGCTCTGGCTCATAAAACAGGGCGCAGCCTTCCTGGCGAAACATTGGAAGAAAATTCTGCTTATCTGCGCAGGGTTGATCCTCCTCTTGGTTGCTGGAGTCGGCTTTTTATTTACATCGATGGTTGGAGGCGTAATTACGCCTTTAACCTTTGGTGGAGCTCAGGATCGCAATCTTTATGAAAGTTATGTCAATGTCGAGGAAATGGAAGGTGTAGACTGGCCCGACATGGCTGCTTATGACGCCTTGATGACCAACGGCACATTTACAGGCGTAGACGAAGAGAAAATCCTGACTATCACAGCTAAGAAATTTATTTATTATGTGGTAGTTTGCGAAAAGGGCGGCGGTTGCCATAAGGAAAAAAGGTTTTATACCCTTGAAGAAGTCCTTCAGCAAGAGGGTGTAGAAGAAAAAGATATTGAATATGCTGAATGGATTAAACAGAACATCACAGATTTTCTCCCGGACGCCCCTCCGGTGCCTGGTACACCGGCTGACGGATCTGGAACACCAGGAGCTCCAGATACTCCTGATTCACCGGGTACAACGCCAGGTACAGGTCCTGATGATGAAGAGTACGTGCCGATTGATCCGGAGATTATTGAGAACAACGTATTCATATGGCCGGTCCCTAGTGCTGCACGGATCAGTTCTCCATACGGGTACCGTATTCATCCAGTAACCGGTAAGCGGAAGCTGCATGCGGGACTGGATATCTCGAACCGTAAATCAGGAAGCACTGTAATAGCATCTTCAGACGGAGTAGTATACCAAGTACGCAGCGCTTCCGATGGGAATTACTGTGGTAACTGGATCAAGCTGAAGCATGATGATGGGTACACTACACGGTATTGTCATTTAAGTCGTGTATTTGTGAGTCCCGGAGATAAAGTTAAGGCCGGAAGAAAGATAGGAGCGATCGGGGCGACCGGCCGAGTGACTGGCCCCCATTTGCACTTTGAAATTGGCTTCAATGGGGCAACGGTCGATCCGATGCCATACATTGAAAAGACGCGGCCATAGGGGCGATAGGAGGTTCATAGGTATGAGATTTATCAAACCAATAGCGTACTTGGCCGCCTTTGCCTTGGCTATCTGCCTTGGCGAGGTCCTTACCTCATTGCATATTGGTGAGCGTATCACATCACTGACAGCAAAAGAACAACCGGGAGAGACGCCTCCGGAAACTTATATCAATGCGGACGATTTTAATTTAAATCGTCCCGGTGAGGAAACGGATACTGTAATGGATTCTGAAGAGGTTGTCCTGGATCCACAGGAGACGGTATGGAATTTCCTTGGTTTTGCGAAATCCAATCAATATGATCTGCTTGTCAGCTTCTTTGATCCGGATGTTATGAGTGATTATTTCTACAAGGATTACAACACGATTTCTGATTATAATAACAAACTAAGAACCTTTGGAGACGCCCTTACACGTTCCGGCAAGCTCTCCTCCTTCCACCTGCAGGACGAATCAGCAAAAGGCGAGAACGAGATCAAACTATATCTTCTGCTTATCTATAGGGACGCCGTTGAAATCCCTCTCACCGTTACATTGAGCTCCAATAAGGATGAGCATGGCCATGAAGAATACATGATTGTAACGCCCGTTGAGGATATCCTGCAACAAATTCATGAGTAAATTAAAGGCAGCGATCCTCACGGAGACGCTGCCTTTAATTGTCAAGCCCATAGGCTTCAACTAATCGTGCATCCAAATGTTCCAGTTCATAATAAGCTATGAATTTTTCCCGTTTCACGCTGTCCTCTTCTTTACGGAAGAGACCAGTCTTAATCATTCTTTCAGAAGCCGGTAGTTTCCCCCACTCTTCCAATGCTTCAATCCTGAGAGTGGTCCGGACCCGATTCAGAGTAATTCTGTCTGTGATTTCTTTTTGGCGAGATTCGAGGGCTCGTACAGTGTTGGCTTCAGTAATTTCTTTAACCTTTTGGGTAAACCTATCCTCTTGCAGTTGCAGCACGTATTCGAGTTCCTGGCGCATCATGGTGGCCACTTGATTAACCAGTTCTGTAGACAGCTCTGCCCCTTCCTTAAAATCTTCTGGGAAAGGTCGGAGTTCAATGTCGGACTCTTTTGGCAACTGTGCGAATATTGCTTCCAGGGACCATTTTTCACTCCGTTTAGATTTGATGTATACACCGATCTTTAAGTCCATCTCGTCATACACTCGTTTTCCATCTTGTAATCTGGAGACATAGTGTACTCTATTTTTTTCAAGACTATTAAACCATCCATTCACGGTCGTATAGTGGCCTTCCAACAAATTGGAGAACTCTGTTAATTGCCAAACGTTATCGTCTATCACAGTGGTACTCCCTTCACGAATGGTATTGGTGAGAATCATGGCTAGTCCTAGCGTATGAGAATAGTCTATGAAAAGGCTCAAGATTAGTTGTTATCGATAATACCTTGACCAGTTATACACCAAAAGTCAATGACTAGACCACATACTTTGGGGCTATTTTTATCTAGGCTTAACGGTCCTATTCTTTGAATAGCTCCTATTCTATCAGTAGCCAATATAGACTAGCCTTTCACTATTTTAAAATCTATTACTCATTGATAATGAGTTGATACATTGAATAGACAAATAACTAGTAATAGTTGATAAATGAGCCACGTAAAGCCTTGTGTTTAAAGGATTTATAGTCGATGCATAGTATATAGTCGATGAGTAATCGATAATTGGTTGATACAATGTTTGTGATTTTTTGAATTCTTATAATGGCAAGGGCTCGCCCGAGCATCAAGATGTGTATGAGCTGATGCTACCGGCACTAAGGCGGCCAAAGACGCCGCCTAAATGCCGGTACGCACCGCTGCGGGGTTACCAAGAGCCGACTGTGGAGGATTCGGGGAAGGCGTGGCCGTATCTATGTCCGCTCCGCGTTGCTGCGCTGCTATCATGCGCCATGAGGGAAGAGCAGAACCATGATTCCGCTGGCGTTGCATCATCGTGCCTGCAGCGGAATCAAAGAAGAGGAGATCTATTGATAGAACAAGGCAAATAGTGGTATACTATTTTTAGTATCATTATGATACTAAAAGATACATAATGATGCAAAAAGATACACAATTCTACAAATCCTTATAAACCAGAAGGGAGGAGGCAGGCATGTCTGATAATCTTGGGTTAATCAGTATTGACGAGATATGCAGGAAAATCATGAAAGGCACCGTCTTGGATATTTACTACCTTATCCAGGAGCATGAGTACGTTTTCAAAAGTGAAATAATGCGTCGATTTGTAGAGTTTGACGGGGATCCTGATGCAAAGGAAAATAAGTACCGTTTTCTGGTCCAGGAAGGGATCGCAAAGCTAGAGGGAGCTCTTTTTGTTGATTCTCTCAGGTCAGGCCAAAAAGATTGCTATTACTTAACACCGTATGGGTTGCAGGCACGTGATATTGTGGCTGAGCTCATAGAGAGAACACCGGCAATACTTTTTGATAGCAAAATTACTAAAGCCATTATGGAACAGGGGGAAATAGTTAATGGAACAGGTGAAAATTGACGGTGTATGGCCGTTGGAAGGGTTTGTTACCCAGAAGAATGCTGGTGTTGGATTGAAGATGGGGGTCATTGGTTTAGGGCAGGGGGGGTCCAAGATTGCGGATGCCTTTGCTGGAATAAAAAATCCCCGAAATAACCAGCAAGTCTATCCTTGTATGGCGGTTAACTCCAACTTGGGAGATATGAGTAGCCTGCGAAATATACCGAATCGCTTGCGCTTTCCACTAAAGGGGTATGAGCAGGGTGTGGGTAAAAATCCTGAAATTGGGCGACAAGCATTTGAGGAAAATGGTGAAGAAATCTTCGAGGCCATCGGGGAATTGATGACTGGATGTGAACTCATACTTGTAATTAATTCTATGGGTGGAGGTACCGGCACTGGCTCGGTAAATCTTCTGGTCGATGCTATTGCCGATTTCCTTGGTATTCCTGCTGGGAGTATTACAACACTTCCCCTACCAAATGAGGTAGAAAGCATAAACGCATATAACGCCATGGCCGAGCTGGTTCCTAAGCTCTCAGAATTACGGATAGATGAAGAGAACAGGGAGTATCGGGTGCTGGAATCCCTTATTGTGCTGGATAATGAAAAAATCGTTAGAGAGCATATCGAGGATCCAGAGGTCAAAGGCCTAACGTGGGATTTTTACTCTAATTATAAGGTTGCGAGCATCTTGCACGAATGGAGTGTCCTTACCACGCTGGAGAGCCAATTAACAGTGGATGCTGCAGATCTCATGAATCACATTCTTCGCGCCGGTGGAGTGATCACGTTTGCAAAGAAAAAGATCAATCTGGAGCAAGTCACCAATGACGATGATCTGTTAGACGAAATCATCAGTACGTATAAAGGCAAGAATGTTTTGGCCAATGGCTTTGACTACGCCAATGATATGCGCAGCATGGCTTTGGTCGTAGTTATGCCGAAAAAATGGACTCATCGCTTGAATCAAGATACCCTGGAGCGGATTCGAACCAAGATGAAAGGCGAGCTGCCAGATATCAACTTCTACCCTGGGTCAGTAACACATAACAGCGATAAACACGCGATCGTTTATACGATGGCCAATATGGCTGGTCTTCCAGAAAGGGCAAAACACCTGCGTGAAGAGGCAGAGCAACTAAAGCAATTACGAGAGGAAAGAGAACGGAGAGCATCCGGCTTCAATATGGGCCAAAAGCTAGAGACATCCTCCCGCCCTGCATCAAGACGAGGGCCAGCCGGTGCCGGCGCTAATCCTTTTGCGAAACAGACTGCTGCAGCATCGGAGAGCCAATCCCCTGCGCGGACTCCCTTAAAACCATACAACCCATTTGGAAAAAATAAATAACTCAATTGGACGGTTAAGCCGTCCTTTTTTCTATTCTTCAGTTCTTAACCAGAGAGTGAGGGGGCTTCTGACAGGTGCTGACCTAGCAACTGCCGGACACGCAGCTCGACCAACCCTGGGACGAACACCCGGGAACTTGCCCGGCGTGAGCACAGCCATCACCAGGCGAGTTCATCCTGAAATTGCGAAACGTCGTGGTGAGGTTGGCTGCGATGCACGGTCACACTGTTCAGTATGAGACCACCGGATTGCGGAGCTCGATGAACCATCTCAGCCCAGGCGAAGAGCCCGTCCGCGTCACGCATGCTCGTGCTGGTACCCTCAGCTTTGTCCTGAAGCAGGCTGATGTTGTCGTTCAGCTTGATGCACGACGCGATCGTGTGCACGGTCAAGTGGACGAGGTATGGAAGGTCTCCGGTGCTCACCTCGATGAAAACGTATGCCCAGGTAATTGGGACACGAGACGCTCTGAAATGCACCAGTACCTCAGCACGGTTGCCGCCGTTTCGCAAACGATCCGGGCGTCGTGCCGACGCCGCTGTGGAGACCGGATCGGTCACGATCCCTGTTATTGTCGGCGTGCACGAGAAGTTTGCTCCTATTTGCTTGTATCATGACCAAACACGGCTAGGATCTGCTACAAGGCAAGCGAGTACCAGTCCCAGCGGCCTCGCTGTGTCTCCAGCATTGACACAACCGAGCGGTCCCTGCGGCACGCTGTGCAAGTGGCAACGGCGGATGCTGATGCAACCCCGCCTCAGCGAAGCACTGCTCGCCCCCCATGGGGAGCGAGCAACCGTCGCCGGCCTCAGACATCCCATAGCGGAGAGGCGGACGCTGCCTTGTCTGAACGAGACAGCTGATTCTGAGTTGTTGGAGGAGCGCACATGCCCCAGGCGGGAACAAAGCGTGCGTGTAAGTGAGACAGGGTGGTGTAACGGAGCACGGCCATGGTCCATCTGCGCTTCTTTTGGTCATGATTCTTTCAGAAGGAGAACTAGTCTTCTGAAACAGTGTGAAAGTGTATCGTTATGTACCTAATAGTAACTTTATGATACGTTACGATACATTTTTTTTAGGTTCCCGAATGATAGTAAATTGCGTGGTATGAGCGCAAATCGGTGAAAATTAAGAATTATATCATTCGTATCTATATGTATCTTAATGATACCAAAAGCTACTTAATGATACAGATGAATATTATGCGCTGGGTTTTCTGCTACGAGAACGAGAAACCATTCCTTTCGTGAATAGAAATTTGGGCTTCAGTTATCACTACTCCCAGTGATTGAACATGTTCGTATTGGCTTAAACCGAGGATCAGATCGAGCCGATGCTACGTTAACTGCTCTTTCCGTTCGTATCCATCATGAGCTTTAGATTCTTGGCCAATGCCTCTGCTTCATCGAATGTTTGAGTTTCAAAATACTTTTCGAACATAGCTCCAACTTGTATTAAGCGTCTTGTCCTGGCTTTGCGTTCTTGTTGCGATACTTGAGATTTTATTTTTTGCTGCCGTGCTTTGAGTTGCTTCACTTTCTCATCTATTTCGTGAAGCCTTTCCTCTGGCGATTTCCGCTTCTGTGTACCCACTTATTTCCCTCCTTTTGTTCTGACGTAGTATATCATACCTAGAAGTTTCGTAGGAAAAAAGTACTTAACACGTTTGGGGGATTGTGGTATTATGGTCCCACGGACATGAGCGTAGCGATATGTTCGGAGGGCGCACTTATACATTGCTTCGCAATTTGTGCGGCAAAGGTTTCACCTTTGCGTTCCGAAAGGCATTCGAATTGAGATTTCCAAAATGCGCGTTCGCTATTTTGGAATCTCTCAAATCGACGAATCAAAGTTTCACTATGATTCGAAAACCAAAAGGCATTTCAGTGCATACGATTTTGCAAATAGTTGAAACTGCGCTGACGCATTTTCATTTTGCAAATCGCCGATTCGCAGATCATTTATTCAGCGAATCGAAAATCATTTTGGTTCAAATTGCATAGGGAAAGGAGGAATTGTGCTGGCGATTTATCACTTATCGGCGCAGGTTATTTCACGTTCCGATGGTCGTTCCGCCGTAGCTGCGGCTGCTTATCGGGCTGGCGAGAAGCTGTTCGACGAACGATTGGGGCAAATACATAACTTTGAACGTAAACGGGTGGCTGCACGTCACATCATGGCACCTGCTGATGCGCCGGAGTGGGTTTATAATCGCCAAACACTATGGAATGCAGTGGAAGCTTCTGAGAAGCGTAAGGATGCTCAGGTATGTCGAGAGATCGAGATATCTCTTCCTGTAGAGCTTAGTCATGAGCAACAAGAGTTGTTGATCAAAGGATTTTGCCAAGAGCAGTTTGTGGATCGTGGGATGATAGCTGATCTGGGTGTTCATTTAAATGATCCTGGCAACCCGCATGTACATATCATGCTCACCACTCGGGAAATCACTCCGGAGGGGTTCGGCAAGAAAAAACGGGAATGGAATGATCGTGCTCTTTTGCAAGATTGGCGGGAACAGTGGAGCGCTCACGCGAACCGAGCCCTTGAGCGTGCCGGGATCGATGAACGAATAGATCACCGGAGCTTTATCGACCAGGGGATCACCGATCGGTTGCCAACCATTCACGAAGGGCCAATTGCTCGGGTTATTGAGCAAAGAGGCGGAGTTACGGATCGTGGCGAGATTAATCGACGGATACGGGAGCATAATGCCCAAGTGCTTTATCTCGAAAAATACCGTCGCGAAAAGGATAGCCTTCAGCGTAAAATGCTGCTACATCCGGAAGAACGCCGTTCCGTCTCCGATGCTGAACAAGTTATCCAGCAGCCGGCCGAATGGCAGACAATACAGCGGAGTCTCGAACAGTTGAAGCAACAGCTTGGCCAACTTGAAGACCAAGAAGGTCAGTTGCGCGCCAATCTGAAGCCTTTTGATATGGGCGATATGTACTTTAAAAACATTGAACAATGGGAGCAGAGTCTTCAGGAGACAGGTTCTTTTAAACGGCTTTTTAATAAGCAGGAACGAGACAGTCACAGCTTCTTGCAGCAGCGTATTGTTGATACGAAAAATAAGCTCCATGAGCTAGGGTTCAAGGATCGTGACAAGTTTGAGGCGCGTAAAGCTAAAGTTGTTTCCTATACGCAGTCACAGCTCCAGGAGATTACGAACGCTAGGAGAAGGTTGCTTGCGGAACGCGATGTGCTGCTTGAGTCTCAAAATATACTAAAACGAGCTGATATGGATAGTGTCAGGTCCCTTTATCCTGAATGGCCAGGTGCTGCTCATCTGAGTCCAGATGAGGCTAGGGCTATATTAGATCTCAATGAGAGATACGGTAGGGTCATGCAGCCGACTGAAATTGATCAGGCATATCACCAAGCAAGATCCAGGACAAATAATCATATTGAATCGCCTGTATTCCAGGACCAAGGGAAAAGCCGAAGTCCTTCTGAAGTGGCAGGCGCTCATAAAGACCATCATATGGACCCTGCATTTGGCTTCTTGAAAGAAGCTTTCCATGCAGTTGATCGAGCTAATAAAGCAGCTCAGAGACATGATGCTGAAAAGGAATGGCAAAACAAGAAGCGGAATCGCGATCGAGGAAGGTATGGAAGGTAATTCCCTTCGTCCACTAAAAACGGGGGGATGAAATGCTTCTAAAATTGTATAAGGGATTCGGCACAGTTTTCGGCCTTTTTCTGCTCTTCATCATCTATCCATTGATTAGCGGACTTGTATTATCCTTGCTAAATAAAGCATTAGATCTGAAGGAGTTGTTTAACGATCCATGGGTGACGATTATAGGGACTTATAGCCTGCCAGGCTATTTCGCCGTTAACCCTATCAATGGGGGACTTTGGTGTTTGTCTGCCTATACGGTTTACCGGATTATTAGGTTACTCATTTCGGGTCAACTGAGAAAAAACGATGAATTTGAACAAAAAGCAGAATATGGATCACATGGTACAAGCCGCTGGCAAACTGATGAAGAAATGCAGGCGGGGTACTACCAGTCAAAAGAAGGCATTATCGTCGGGGATGTGGAAAAGCGGGTGTATTTACCGGGCAAGCCGTATGCGGTAATTCCAAACAATGGGCAGCAAAACTTAAATATTATCGCTTTTGGCCCACCGGGCTCGGAAAAAACAACAGGGATTGTCTTGCCTAATATGCTTCATACCGGGCTGAACCTTGGTTACTCCATGGTTATAACGGATCCTAAAGGTGAGCTGTACTCTTTGACTTCACCATTATTAAGGGAAAAAGGGTACGAGATATATGTTCTCGATTTTCTTCATCTTAAACGTGGTAATCGAATCAATTTTGGCGATTTCGTTTACGAAGATACGGATCTGATGAAAATTGCTGAGAGCTACGTCACTGGTGGTAACGTAGCCAAAGGAAGTAAAGGAAGTTCAGATCCAATCTGGGATGATGGAGAAAAGTCCTTGCTGGGAGCACTTATTGGTTTTGTTAAACAGGTTTATAAGGACTCACCTGAAAAGCAGACTTTCGAGCAGATTGCACGAATTCTCAATACTCAATTCAAAGATGAAGATGACTACCAATATTTGTTTAAACGTAATGAAGTTTCCGGCACTGCTGAGTTTTTATTCAACAATTTCTTAATGGCTAAAGACAAAGTACGGGACGGCATTTTATTTGGCTTGGCTACGAAGTTGACTTTGTTTGGTATACCGGCTGTTCAAAGGTTAACCAATCACAGTGACTTTAACCTTGAGGATCTGGGGCGTAAGAAGATAGCCCTTTATCTTTTGGTAAGTGACTCAGATAAGACATTCGCCCCGCTTGTCACGGTGTTATGGAGTATTTTGTTCAGCGCGATCTATAAGGTACGCCTGACAGAGCCGAATTCAAAGGTACCGGTGTTGTGTCTTATGGACGAGCTAGCCAATATCGGTCGTATCGGTGGCCTTCAGGAGAAATTGGGTACGATGCGCAGCCGGCACATTTATCCGGTCATGATCTGGCAGTCGCTGCCACAGCTCAAAGACCGTTACCCTCAAGATGCATGGGAAGATGTCATCTCCATGTGTGATACTAGACTACTACTCGCTGCCAATGATCAAGTAACAAAAAAATACTTTTCGGAGGAACTTGGAAAAACCACAATCAAAACCGAAAGTGGTAGTACAAGCATCAAGAGGGAGGAGGTTATACAAAACGGAGAAAGCCAAAGTACATCGTACTCTGGCCGTCCGCTGTTATTCCCAGATGAAGTGGGGCGGATGCCTAAAGACAGCATCCTAGTAGTCGAAAAAGGAAAGTACCCAGCTATGTTGAAAAAATTGCAATATAGATATTGGGAAGAAAAATATCAAATATGTGTTCCTACCACATATAACGATATTCCGCTTTTAGGAGCAGAAATGAAACTACCGAATGTTCGAAGTGAGGAGAATGTTGAGGAGACAATGTAAGGACGAGTAGGAAAGCCTCAATTAGCGATTAATTTAGATCCAGTGTCAGACTATGATACTTCAGGATAACCTATCTTTAATCTCTAAGGTGACAAAATCTCTCACTAATTCTTCAATGGTTATATTGCGGATTTTAGCTTGATAATCTAAATCCCTAATACGATCTTTGAGTCCCAAACCTATCTGGAGTATGTAGAACATGTATTCGTAGTCCTTAAAGTCAAGGTCGATAGCCATCTTTTTGCTTTCTTTGTACAGATAGTCCGAACTATAGACTGACCATTTACGTTCATTGCTAGGTTCCTTAGTGGGAAATGAAGTCATTTATAGGCCACTCCTTACCGGTTTATTAACCTTAATTGTAACATTCGCTCTCAAGGGCTTACTATAAATATATAGGCGTAAATACTCCAATATCTCTGGAAGTATAAACGCTTTAATTTTTTAGTGTAAAGAGCTATTAAGCGCTACGGGTTTTTTACCGTAATAGAAAGGGATCAACTTGTATGAGAATCCTGTTTTTAGTTCAGAGCGATTTCACTCATCAGCATCTTCGCAGCCGTTTTTCTCAGTATGAAGTGGCTCCGTTCGCGGCAAATGAACGTGCTATCCGTATCGTGCTCGGCAGCTTTGAAGCAGATGTCGCAGTAATTGATCCAGAAGCGACTTGGGCGTCCAGGATAGAGCAAACTCTATCTAACCTTGGGGTGAAGGTCGTTCATTTCGACGGAGATTTTCAAACCATCGACGAAGTTATCAGTAAGCTTGCTGCTGATTTTGATGACGAGGAGTATGATGATCCTGAACCGACAGGCGAACCTCTTGAAAAATATACACCTACGATCAACACCGCAAGATATGATCTGGAAATCATTCATCCGATAGAAGAAGAGGAGCATCCTGTTCATCCTTATTTCAAGCAGCGTGAGCTTCTGAAAGAGGGCGTAACTCCATCTGAGATTACAGAAAGTGAGGAAGCCCATCTTGTAAAAGAAAGTGATCGGCAGCAGGAAGAGGATGCCGATCCAGAACCGATCCAACCGCCACAGAAGCCCAAAGGCAAACTTAGAGATAAGGCTCATTTGCCAAAGTTACCGGCGATTCCAAAGATTTCACCGCCAAAGCTGCCAAAGATTAAAATTCCCAGTTTGCCACAAATCAAATTTCCGACGTCACCCGCAACAGAGATCGACCCAACTCAGGAGATTGATTTGAGCCTGGTTGAAACGGAAAGCCGGATTGTATACCAAGACAAAGTGGTTGGAACTGCTGTCATTGCTGTAATGGGCATATCCCATGGTGTGGGTACTACCCACACGGCTACACTCATCGCGAATTATCTGGCCAGGCACAAGGAACGGGTAGCGTTAGTTGAAGCCTGTGACTCCTATGCTTTTGCCAGAATCGAACGACTTTATCATGCGGTGCCCGAGGGAGCCATTCTTCAGACAGATCATTTTGAGGCATTTGGCGTTCATTATTTTAAGTCTGGAGACCAATTGGATTTGATCCAGCTTTTCTCAGCAGGCTTCACCTTTATTGTTCTCGACCTGGGAAGTCATGATACATCAGATCATTTCAAGGAATTTCTGAGGGCGGGAATATCGGTTCTTGTGGGGGCAGGTTCAGAATGGAAGCACCAAGACATATACCGCTTCTGCCGACAGAACAGAAAACGTAACCAGCAGAATTGGAACATTGCCATCCCTTTAGTGGAAGACGAATCGATTAAGGACATAAAGAAAGGGATGGAAACCGCTGTAAAGCAAGTCGTTGCTATCCCATATCATCCGGACCCGTTCAGCAAACAGGCGGAAACTGATGAGACTATGAAGAGGCTGCTGCAGCTTCACGGTAAACGGCGAGGATTGTTCTTTGGCAAGAGATAACATTGAAAAGGGGAAAAGACATGTCCAGAGTTCGATTACGGCAAAAACAGATCGTGCTATCAGGTGCTGTTGGTGCCGTTACGATGCTGATCATATGCCTGACTATCGGTGTGCTTCTGTTTAAGAATTTTCAGACTGACTATTCGCAAGAAATAGCCGAGCTGGAGCAAGAGCTGGCCGATACACAGCAAATTCTAAAGCAGGAAATGAAACAGGTGCCTGTGGTTGTGAAAGATCACAAGGCTGGAGACGCGTTGGCTGAAACGGATATTCAGCTCGTAAATATTCCTGCCGCTTCGGTTCCTAAAAATGTACTGAACAAGGAAGATATCGTTGGAAAATACACCAAAATTGATCTTCCCAAAAACACGGCGGTTACGGCATCTATGCTGTTTGAAAGTGGTGTCACCCCGAATGATTTGAGGAACCAGGAGTTCAAGTTGATTCAATTGCCAACCAAACTAGACCCTAACCAATTTGTTGATGTCCGTATTAAATTCCCTACCGGGGAAGATTACATTGTCCTTTCCAAGAAGAAAGTGAAGGATCTGTCCAATGGACTGGTTTCCTATGAAATGGACGAGCAAGAGATTCTGATGATGTCCAGTGCGGTAGTGGATGCCTACATTAATGATGCAACAATTTACGCGCTCAGCTATGTCGATCCTTACATGCAGGATAAGGCGATCGTAACCTACCCTCCAAAAGACGAGGTGAAGAATCTGATCAAGTCCGACCCGAACATTGTAAAAGGACGACGAGCTCCCCGTCCGCTGAAGGCAGCGGGACAAGCTATACATCTGATCTTCCTCCGGTAAAGGACGGATTAGTTACCGATCCAAATACTTATGTAGATGTTCAGGAAAGCAACTCGTCACCCCAAGTAGTCAATCCATCGTCTGAGGCGGCAACAGAGAATCAGGTTCCTCCACCAGATGAATCAGAATCCGCAGAGGAGCCGCCGGTAACGTCGGTAACCCCAGAAAAGGGTGGCGACAGTAATATCTATGGGGAACTGCCCAAGGATAGCGTTAACCCTTAATTCACCGTAAGGAGGCGAAAAGTTGAAAACCCTACTATTTTTAGGGGCATGTGAAAAGACGGAGCTGCTTCTATGGCTCGGGAAAATCCTTGCCTCAGCAGATCATAAGGTCCTGATCATCGATGCAACGGTTTTGCAGAAATATCGATACTCTATACCGGATATAGGCAGTGACAACCTGGTGACTGAGTATGACGATATGGATGTGGCCAGTGGGTTTGAGCATTCTTTTACCAGTGGGACGACTATTCAGGATTCGCTGATGAAGTATTTTTCGAAAAAAAATGAGGATTTTTCACGATATGAATATGTTTTAATCGATGTGGATCACACTGAAACTCTGCAGCCGGCGCTGCTAAGCGCGTGGGGAAAGGTTTCAAGGTATGTGCTTGTAACAAACAGTGAGCGATACACTATAGATCGAAATGCCTTACTCATAGAAAAACTGCTCCAAGAGCAGAAACCAGGCACTCCAAAAGGGATGGACATACAGAAGAAGACGGATGGTGCGGTTAATATCATCGGTGAGGCTGCTCTGGAGATGGTTCGTATTCACTACCCCGCTATTGATCAGCACATTAGCGAAGAGTATATCGATTCGACCATGGCACATTTGTCCGTGGAGTTTGAGAAACAAGAGTTCGAGTTCTATTACGACGAACTGGACTATACCGTCAGTGTGAAAATGCAATATGAAAGTCGGATTAAACTGAAAGGCTTGTCACGAAGCACCAGGAAGACGCTTGCTTCTGTTTTGGGAGCTGTAACCGACCTAGATAGCGGCACCATCAAATCAGCAATTCGAAGCGCAGAGAAGGGGAGATAAAGATCATGGCCATCATTTCTTTTTGGAGCCCGGATCATGGACGGGGGAATACTGCAAATAGTGTAGCCGTCGCCTCTATGATTGGGCTTGATTATGATATTCGGACCCTCATATCCCAAACTCAGTTTTCAAGATCAACTTTGGAAGGTGCGTTCATTAAAACCAAGGAGCTGCAGATGCGAAATTTTGCGAATGCTGCGACGACCGGCTTGGACGCGCTGGAACGTTTATTAAAAACGAAGCGCCTGGAGGCAAATAGTATCAATAATCATGCCATTTCACTTGAACCCGGACGTTTGGACCTGTTAACCGGTACAAGCAAATCTCAGGTTGAAGGCATCGAGCACGTTTATCCTGCCATTTTTGATGAGGCCAATCGTTACTACCAATGCATTATTCTGGATATTCACAGTGGCAGCCAAAACGCTGTATCCAATCAGCTTATTAAAAGCTCGGATCTTGTTGTAGTCAATCTCAGCCAGGACATGAACTCATTGGAACGATACGCCAGTCAGGACCAATGGCCGTCCGGGCTGCAGGACAAGAGAAAGGTGGTTTTGCTGGGGCAATACGATCCTGATTCGAAATATAACGCGACCAACATCAGGAGGAAGTTCGGGATCAAGGAACCCGTGTTTACGATTCCTTACTGCTCCGATTACCGGGATGCCTTCAATGATAAGGACGTGCTTGGCTGGTTCCGGCGGGCCCGCAACACCGGCCGTCGCCATGAAAGCTACCTTTTCTTTCAGGAGGTCAGGAAGGCTGCGAAGGAGATGCTGTCACAGATCGGAGTTAACACAGAGATCAAGCGTATTGAGAGGGGCGTATCCTGATGCTTGTGATATGGAATGGCATCGGCATCGGAATTCTTTTAGTCGCTCTCCTGGTATACCTGATCTATAAAATGCGAAATCCGATCGCTGTTCCAAGAGAGAAGAAAGTCTCTGTGGATCTGGAGCGGTACAGCATTAAGCAGATGACTCAGTATATAAAGAACAAATTTAATGAGATGACCGGTTCCAACTTGTATGACCTGGCGCTGGATCTAGAGGATTTCAATCGGCAGAAGCATATGCGTACTGAGCTGAAAGCCGCGCTCAAAGGCTGCAACAGCGGCGACTTGTACGACAAGATGTATGTAAAGGATCTAATTTATGATCTGCTGCTCAGGGAGTACGGGATGAATGAGCGACATGTAAATTATGTCCTTCCTTTTGAAGAACCGGACAACCTCACCGTTCAGGACAAATTCGAAATACTGATGCAGTTATATAAGAAGAAACACCGGTACAAGGCATTACCTAAAATGATTGAGGAGTATCGGTTGGACGAGCTGAAGTCGGTTATCGAAGATGGCCAAACGGAATCCTATATCATTACTGAGGCCGAGATTCAGAAAATCTACCGGGAAAAATCGAAGGGTGTGCTGTCTTTCGAGGACAAAATGCAGGTTATTGTCCAGCGCATCTA
Source organism: Paenibacillus jiangxiensis (assembly GCF_046098255.1). Taxonomy (NCBI): domain Bacteria; kingdom Bacillati; phylum Bacillota; class Bacilli; order Caryophanales; family Paenibacillaceae; genus Paenibacillus; species Paenibacillus jiangxiensis. Next base: position 35,686 of record NZ_JBJURI010000027.1, on the reverse strand, counting down.
TCAAGGATTCAAGGGCTTTGGTGTAATTGATGAAATACGTTACATGGAAATTGACGGCGTATCGGGAGGGGTGTCCGGCATTCCCGCCTCCATGCAGGACATAGAAGATGAGGAGCAGATGCTGAAGGCCATGCGACAGCATTCCAAGCAGGACAATACCCACTCCGTATGGATTATGTACCGGGGTAAAACAATGCACATGTCCTTCTTGTCCTTCGGCAGCGAACTGGAGCTGAAGCGGATCTGCCAATCCATTTACAAGTGGAACAATCCTGGCCAGCTAACCGAGCAGAACGGATTTATTGTCAACGATATGAAGGACAATTCGCGGATCGTCGTCATGCGGCCACCGTTTTCAGAATCGTGGGTGTTTTTCAATCGGAAATTCAATCTCACTTACACGGACCTGGAGAACTTCTTGAATCCCAAGGATCGGGGCTATTCCTTTAAAAATACGGAGTTGCCGATTCGCCTGATTCCGCTGCTTATGAAGGGTGCCAGGGTGACCACGGTGACCGGTGACCAAGGTACCGGTAAATCCACCTTAATGATGGCTATGGTGCGTTCTATTGCCGGGTACTTGACACTCAGGGTACAGGAAATGGCCTTTGAGTTGCATTTGAGAAATCTGTACCCGCAGCGGAACATTGTCTCCATCCGTGAAACTGCGGATATTTCAGGCCAAAAAGGGATGGACATACAGAAGAAGACGGATGGTGCGGTTAATATCATCGGTGAGGCTGCCACCGCGGAACAAGTCACCTGGTTCCTACAGGCCGGTACGGTAGCAAGCTTGTTTACAATTCTTTCTCATCATGCCAAGTCGTTCCGGGAATTAGTGTATTCACTTCGGAATTCAACACTGCAAACAGATCTGTTCCGGAATGAGTCAATTGCAGAGCAGCAGGTTGTCAGCGTATTGGATTTTGATATCCATCTGTTCAAGGATGCCGAAGGCCGCAGATACATCGAACGGATTACAGAGTGTGTGCCGCTCCTAGATAATGACACGTACCCGGATGATCCTGAGAAAGCAGCCATTGAGTTTTACCGGCGAATGACGGACCGTAAAACCTTCGAGGGCAGAGATATCGTGGTATTCCAGGATGGGGAATATATCGCCAAGCATCCGATCTCTGAGCAGCAGAAGGCGGAAATGGTACGCCACATGAATGCAAAGGATCGGTCAGAGTTTGAGGATCTGATCGATACGTATTGGAAGGTGACGGCATGAATAGTTGGATGATAACCAGTATTTTCTTCGGACTGTTCCTTCTATTATTAATAGTTTTTGCCTTTATTACCTTCGTGAAAAATGCGGAAGGAAAAAAGAAAAATGATATTTTTGAGAAGCATTTTGGCAAGCGGGCTAATCAGCATAGATTAAACCTGATTTTCCAGAAATCATATGTACTGTTCCAGCGCCTACCCTTGCTTCGAAAATACATCTGGAATATCCGCAAACGGCTTGAAGTGCTGGACTCATTCGATGAATACGCGATTCGTCGGCAGACGATGAGGATTGCTTTTATCACCTTGAGCTCAACAACCATTCTGGTTTTGCTGTTTTGCTTGATCAGCCGAGATTTATTCACGATTTTTTTCATACTCTTCGGTGCCGTAGTGCTCAATGGGGTAATGATCACCACATTCGTAAACCGTGTCGAGGACCGGTTGCTGAAACAGTCTATCAAGCTGTATGAGGACACACGTCATCAATTTCAGCGGACGAAGAATGTGGAGGAGGCCATCTATGAAGCGAGTCTCACAGCACCGCACGAAGCCGCGCAACATGGAGAGAGAATCTATGAAATTCTGACTGCAGATGATCAGCAGAAGGCATTGGATGTCTATTATGAGGTGGCTCCTAACAAGTACTATAAAATGTTCACCGGGTTTTCCTTTCTGGTGTCTGAATTCGGGGACCGGATTGTCAGAAATTCGTCCATGTACCTCAGTGCGATCGCCAAGCTGATTCAGGACGTGAACTATGAAATTTTGCGAAGAGAACGCCTGAATTATTTGCTCAAGGGTTTATCGACGATTGCCGTGCTTTCGGTACTCTTTATCAAACCGATCGAGCTTTGGGCAAAAGCCTATTTCCCGATCATGAGCGATTTTTATGCCAGTAAATTTGGATTTTTCATCAAGGTCTTCTTTTTTCTTGTCGTATTGTTATGTTATTCGCTGATCAAGAAGCTGTTGGCCAATGATGAAGCCAGGTATGTGGCCAAGTCCGAACGAGTTTTGTGGGAGAAATTTCTGTATGCCAAGGTACCGCCGCTGCGCTTTGTTGTGGATCGGTTTGTACCGGCTCTGCATAAGAAATTTCACTTCCAACTGACTGTCTTAATTAAGGATGCCAACTCTTATCTCACGATAGAGTGGCTGTATGTACAGCGAATTTTACTCAGTCTGGTCATTTTTATAGGCTCGGTGTCCATGTTCTTTTATATGCACTCGGTATCCGTTGATAACGTACTCCATGATCCATTGCGGGGCACGGGTGTATTCGGAAAACTTGGGCCTGCTGAACTGGAAATCGCACAGCAGAAAACAGATTTTGACCGCTCGGTCCTGACCAATTTGGATGATTCAACCGATGTATCGCCGGAATCTCTGCTTGGGATGGTCAGTACAGTGACTCAGACAAGTAAAAATGATCCGGCAACGATCTATACTGCCAACCGAATCTATCAAAAGTATGTCGAGATTCAGAATGAATACTTTAAATGGTGGGAGCTGCTGCTTTGCATGCTGCTAGCGATCACGGCGTACTTTACGCCACTCTGGCTACTATACTTTCAGAAGAAAATCCGTTATATGGAAATGCAGGATGAAGTGGACCAGTTCCATACGATTATATCTATCCTGGCCCAGTTTGAACGGATGGACATCGAAACCGTTCTGGAGTGGATGGAAAGATACAGTGTCATCTTCAAAGACCCAATTAAGAACTGCCTGAATAATTACAGCAGCGGCCAGGAAGAAGCCCTTGAGATTTTAGGAGAGGACGTATCTTTCGAACCATTTGTCAGAATTGTGGAAAAACTGAGGCTGGCGGTCGAGAAGATCCCGCTGCTGCAGGCCTTTGACGATCTGGAATTAACAAAGGAATATTACGCAGAGAGACGCAAGGAATACTTTAGCCGGTTGATTGAGCTCAAAGCATTTTGGGGTAGAATCTTCGGCCTGGCACCATCTATGTATTTGATCTTCCTTTACCTGGTTGTTCCGATGCTCTATCTCAGTATCACCCAAGCTGGGGCATCGTTTGAGCAAATACAGAGCGTATCCGGGAGGTGATGCCAAGTGTGCTACTTGCACGGGCCTTAAAACAACCGGTATTCAACTCAGCAACTCAGTCATTAACGAATCCAATTTCAAAGGAGAAATCGAAACATGGGTATTGCAGCAAAAGCGTTGTTAGGAGCAGCAGGCCTTTTCCTGGCCATTGCTTTGATTAGTTTGAGCGTGAATCTTTTTGGAACAGCCCAAGAAGGGAGTAAGCAAGCTCAAACTGAGTTTTCCAGTATTCAAACGGAGTTGTCTGGCCAGACGTATGCAGGCTATGACAACACCATTCTAACCGGTAGCCAGGTTGTGAACGCCATCCGAAAGTTCGGTAATAAAGAGACCTTTACCATTAAGGTAACTACGAAGAAAAATACAGGTGGGACAACCTATTCAAAGGGTAATGTTGGTGGAACGACTGAAGTTACATCAAACGAATACATTAACCCGTCAGGACAATTTAAAAGCATTATTGTCCGTGACGTGAACAACGTAGTTACAGGCATTGAGTTCTCCCAAAGCTGACAGATTGGACAGAGTGAAATGAACATTGCCACTAAAATGATGATCGCTTCGATAGGCATTCTGTTGTTTGTCAGCGCAGCTGCGGTAGGGGTGCAGTTGTTTCGTGGGAATCATGATGCTCTCAACGAGGTAGATGCCGCAATCAGCAGCCGTGATCGAAATATGGCAGTGATCCCTGCAGTTGAAGGTGAAGAAAGCGTCAGCGGAGCTACCGTGGTCCAGACCATATTTCAAATCGCTGCGATCGGGGCAGATATCCAAGTTGAAGGATACCTTTTTTCAAAAGACGTCAATATCGATGACACCGATGTTTCCATGATACCCCTAAAGGCAACATATACCACGGAGTATCAAAGGGACAGCCAGGGGAACCTTCAGCGAGTCATATTTAGAAAAAAATGAGGATGGAGATAGTAAATGGCGAAGTACGTGCTTTATCCATTTGCCATCATACTTGCTTGTCTGCTGCTCTATTTCTATCCTATGTTAGCGGCGTATCAGCAACAGGACCAAATTGCTTATAACCTGGCCTATCAGGCGACCACCAATTTTGTGGATTCTGTTCGAAATAAAGGCTATATCACGCCAACGATGTATAACGATTTTATGAGAGAGCTGGGCAGTTCAAACTTATATGACGTCCAAATGGAACACAAAGCTAAGCAATATAACCCAATTTACGAAGACCCGGAAGATGATTCGACCTTTACGGGGCAGACGGACGTCTACTATGACGCCAGATATACAGACAGCATTTTAAAAACGCTGTCCTCCGGCTCCAGGTATTACATGAGAGAAGGAGATTTCTTTTCCGTTACCGTGAGAAACACGAATACGACCAAGGCTACTCTCATGCAGGATTTTCTGAATAATGGGTATACCAGTGATCCTACTCGGATCTATATCCCTTACGGAGGGATTATACTCAATGAAGACTATTAGTTGGGTTCTGGTATTTGTGATTATCGTATTCCCGCTCTTTTTCAAGAATGATCTTAGGGGTGTTGAGCAAGAGCGGACCCAAGAGAAAATGGTCATGTATGATGGAGCCCTCCGGGCGGCTGTCCAGGACGCAGCGTTTGCTCTGCAGCTCAATGAGAATCAAAATCTCGAAGGCAGCTATGGTTCCACAAAACGGATACGAGCGAATAAAGAGCTGGCTGTGGAAGCATTCTATGAGACTCTTTTTAATAACGTTGGGATCCGGGACGATGTTATTGCACAGGGCGTCCTGAAGACTTACATCCCTGTTCTTGCCGTAATCGATTATGATGGGCTCTGGATTTACACCAACGAAACGATAAGTAATGTCAATGGAGAAAATGAGAGCAGGCAGGTTTGGAAGGTCAAAAAGCCGTTTGCGTTTTCGGATGAGCAAGGCAACAGCCTTTCATTTACCCTGGATGATTATGTGTATGCGTATGATGCTGCTACACAGGAGTGGTTCGAAGGCAGAAGGGAAGAGGTTTCGATTCTAACGGATCATCGCATCCCTCTGCTGGAGGATCCCGACACGTTTGATCAGGTTCGAAGGACAACGATTATTTCGGTAGTACAGGGCAGTTTAGAGCATTCTATTAACTCTTACAACGAATATGCGCGGAGGCTGGGTATCACGTATACATTTACCTTGCCGCGCGTTGAGCAAGAGGAATGGAATAACACTATCAATGACGTAGGCGTCCTATCATTCATCCAAGGTGTGCCGGTTGGTCTTCACACGTATAACAACTACGCCTTGGGAGGGAGCCGATTGGTCAAACGTGCTGTCATTTACGGATATTTACGCCAAGGTGTAAAAGTGTATTTCAGAGAATCGGATCATTTTGGCGGGGAGATTATCGAAAAATTCAGCAGCGAGCGTGAAGCTGCTGAAGCCGGGTATTTCCCAGGAGAGAGATAACCGAAATAATAAGGAGGAAATAAAAAATCATGGATGCCTTCCGGCTACGCCAGAAGCCGCGGCCTATTATGTCACTTGCCGCAGCCGGCTCAGCGTATCAGGGCGCTTGAGATTGTCAAGGATTTGCCGCTGCGCGTTCCTCCTTGACAATCAAGTTCAACTACTCCGGCAGCGGCTGGCGCCGCTTGGCGGAGCCTCCAGTTGAACTACGCGCGAAGTAATGCTCCGAAGGTTACTCGACCTGATAAACTTGTGCCAAGCGGCAAGCATACCGGCCGTCATCCAAAAAAATACAATGATCTAAAGGAGACAAACCAAGATGAAAAAAATGATCGTTTCTATTTTCGCAAGTGTGACGCTTATGAGTTCGGTCTTCATCCCGTTAGGTAATCCAGTCGCATCTGCTGCCGCTGCATTTAAAGATGTTCCCGCGGGCCATTGGGCAAAAGCGTCTATTGATGCAGCCGTCAATAAAGGATATTTGAAGGGATACTCCGATGGAACGTTTCGTCCAAGCGCACCGGTTACACGCGCAGAATTTGCCGCCATTTTGTCCCGTGTCTCCAATAACGAGGTGGAGGGAGGAAAAGGAAGTTTTCCGGATCTGTCCGGTAACTGGAGTGAAGGGGAAGTCAACAAAGCGATCGGGATGGGCTTTATCTCCACGGGCGATTACCCTAATGGGTTTAAACCCTCTACGTCGCTGACTCGCCGGGAAATGTCGAAATGGATGGCGTCCGGATTGGCTGCGGCGCAGGAAGATTTCCAAACTGCTTTGTCAGATACAAAGGATACCCTGATTCCTGTTGCCGAGTATTACAAAGGTGGACTGAACAAGATCGATTATCCGTATGTGTCGGTGGCTTTGGGAACAGGACTGATGACCGGTTATGAGGATGGAGCGTTCGGCCCGGCAAAGACGACAACCCGTGCAGAGGTTGCTACCATTTTGGGACGGTATGAGTCTGTGCAGAAGAAAAAGGCTACGGATTTTCGGGATTTGAATGAGATGAGGGAGGTTGGGCTGACGGGAACCAATATGACTTCGCTAACACCGTATAAGTTTGGAACCGACGGAGTTACCGGTAAGCCGGCCGACTTTAGCCAGGTCAAAGATAAAGAATTCACACTACGAAACAATCTCGGTACTCAGACCATTCATAGAATGATTTTTGTTGAGTCAGGAAGTGATAAGAAACCAAAAAATTTATATGGGAAAATGTTTATAGATAAAGAGTTTGATTGGCCTGTAAAAGGGGATCGTTACCACGTCTTTACAGAGGCGAGCCTTACACCCAATGGAGATAACCTTACTAATCTAGCTTTCGCAAATGCAACAGGAAATCTTTTCCTAAATGGAGATAATTTCGAAACAGGAACATCCAAGACATTCGGTATTACAAATTTACCGCACGACGATTATATTTCTTCAGGGTTCTTTAAGAAGGGTGTAACTAGGAATTTCTGGATGTACACATCTCTGCCAAAGACAACTGCTAACGGTAAGGTCTCGGAAGGAATAGCCGTCAATGGGAAGTTTACTGTTATGTATTTGGAATAAATTACGAGAGGAAGAATGGTTTTTGAAAAACAAACTTAATAAAACTATCTCTCTTCTCCTATTGCTATTTATCCCCTCTTTGTTTATCGGAGAGGGGAACATTGATGCTGCCGGTCAGATCACCGCTGTAAGTAGCAATATCGAAGATCAGATGAATTTGAAAAATCCATATGTCACGCCTGAAGGACCGGTTCAAGAGCAGAAATATGTGATCCCTGTAAAAGGAGGTAAGGCTGCTAGACCAGGGGTTTATTGGGTGCAGAGAGATGCCGGGGATTGGTCGGCTACTTCTTATCGAGCTTCTGGTGGTAAAGTGATAGTTCCAAATGTCGGTACAGATCAGAAACCTTGGCCTGAAGTTGCGGAAGTATCGGATAAGATTGATATGAATAAGCCAGAGTACCAACCAAATTTTTACACTCAAAGTGATGAAACGTCATGGCCTCCAAATGCTGTAACGAATAAACATATTGCTAAGGCAGAAACGATTGATCGCTATCAAGGGAACAATTCGAACATATTAGAACTTGAAGTTAAAGATCAATACTTTATTTACATCACCTCAGAAACTGGTGAAACTTCCCCTGGTGAAAGCGGAAGCGGACTTTATAGGGAAGAGTTCAATGATCAACAAGAAGTGAATGGAAAATTGTCTACTCGCCCTAACGGGTATCCCAAAAAGACGGCGATGTATCTTACTCCATTAAATTTAGAATGGCGCGGTACGATTGTTGAGAAAAAGAAGATTCAGGCATCAGGCGTCCAACAAATGGAAGTCGGACAGGAAGCCCAGTTCAAAGGGGAGGTTGCTACCCAAGCTCCGGGGGAGACGGCATATGGGGACCAGGTAGATGTTACTCAACGTCCAGGGCAAACTGAATGGTCTTCGGATAACAATACAGTAGCAACTGTAAATCCAGAGACGGGCCTTGTTAAAGCGATAAGCCCTGGTGTGGCCAAGATTACGGTGCAATGGAAAAACGGAACATACTGGCTTACGGATACCGTTGCCGTAGCAGTAGGCGGCGTTCCGCTTCCGGAGGAACCAGAAGAGCCAGCCGTGGTTTGTACTCCTCCACAATCTGCAGGAGTCAAGACCGGCAGCCAGATGAACAGCAGCGCGGTTGGTAAAATCAAGGCGGACGTGCGGGGATCTGAAAAGTTTGAAGTAGCCAAAGGCATCCCAACTTCGGAAAGCTTATATGGCAACGTCATGGCGAAGGAATATCTGTATAACAACAAATTCGAGAAGTTCACCGGTACGTGTACGTTTACGGTTCCCGTGAGCAAGACCTACAGGCTGAAATGGACGGAGAAAGAAGAGTATGAAAACAGCAAGGGCGAAACGAAGACGCGTGAAGTTAAAAAGTCGCGTACCGTCACCGTGAACCCGTCCTATGACATTGTACGGCACTATTCATACTGGACGATTCCAGGCTTGCAGGTGTTTAAAATCGACAATGCCAAGCTCTATAATTACGCTTTCCAGGGCAACGGCATCGTCATCGAGCCAGGCAGCTCCTATAAAGTGCCGACGATGGATGTGGAAACAGAAGTAGAGAATCTGCTGGAGCCGTCTCCGGTATCGGCTTCCGCTCCAAGTGAGACGATTGACGGCGGCAGCGACGAACCGGATGTTCCGGATGAGGATCTTGAAAGTTATGCGGAAGAAGAGACGCCGGAGCTGGATGTGCGTAACGACAAGCTCACATTCAACGGAGAAACCGTGATGGACGGTTCTATGGTCAAAACCAAGACCAAGGATCCTGGAGCGATTAAAATGCCTCTGAGTATTGACGAAAATGCCCTGTACCGTCCAGAGAATGTCATTCCGGTCAGCAAGACCAATAAGGCAGATAACGAGAGCTCCGGCACGATTGAGTATTCTCCGCTCGACGGCAGCTTGGGCAATCCGGAAAACGTGCGGCAACCGGTCGATGACTTGAACAGCGTAACGGTCCATACACCGGTAGTCATGTATCCAAGCGTGAGTAATGACAAGGAGCATAACCAGAAGGTGTACCCTACCGCAGGCACCGCGGCCCTGGTGTTGGACCGGCCGTTCACCGTCACCCTGCCTACAACCGGGCCGCACCGGGATATTAAAGGGTACGGCAACCGGGATTACGCCAAGTACACGGCGTACAAGCAAGTGCTGTTTGAGTTCGATGTCTTCAACGAAGATATGGGCAAATATATTCCGGCCAAAACCTGGATCGATATTCCGGTGACGCAGCTGCAGGCCACGTTCCGGATGCCGGTATGGGTCGATGAAGGAAAATATACGGTCCACTTCCGTTCCATCGCGGAGAATGCGCCTGAAAATTTCACCTGGGAGAAGATGGCCAACTTCGACTTGGCCAACCACGTGGCCATCAATACAGTGCCGGTGGAAGTGATTGGGCGTCTGTATGACTTCAAGGTCACGGATATTATGGACTACGATTGGGAGACGGTCTTCCGCACGAAGAAAGGCAGCTCAGAGCCTACCGGTGCAGCTTATTGGGTCGGGCCGAACTCCATAGACGGTGCGCCTCGTGGGAATAAGCCGCCATTTATGCTTCCGATCCTGCCGGGCAGCCACCCGAACAGTGGGTATAAGAATGTGGCTATCAAGACCGGCTACGCGTTCAAATTCGACTTTAAGACGAAAGGGAATAATTTCGGACCGAAAGACCACGTGAAGATCGTGCCGACATTCTACTTCGTGAATAAAGACGGAACCCAGCGCCAGAAAGTCGATCTGTATTATCACAATCAGACCACAGGGCAAAAATTCGTGAAGATTGGTTCCAGCCAGGACACGTTGACCCGAAGCATTGTTCTGAATACTCCGTTGCGAAACATCTCTTCAACGGAGCTGAACAACACGGCCAAGTACGTGGCCACCTATGGTTTCACCGACTTCCTGAAGCAGTCCCGCAATAAAAGCACCATTGGCGGGTACAGCCTGCTTGATTTAACACAGCGGGTACGGACTCTGATCGGACCGACGACCAATGTCCCGAAAACGGTAGATCCGGGCCGGGCCGTGGCATCCATTCAAAAATGGTATGGCGAGTACAGTTTGCCGGCAGCTCCGTATGTAGTGCCAGTCGGCTTCAACATTGCAGAGTACGGCAGAACCAACAAGCTGACGGATCATTCACCGATTTTCCTGAAGGACGGATATATTGTGGTGAACTTTAACATTGAAACCTATCAGGATGGATCAGACACACCGCATCTGCGGTATTACAGACTGCCGGGGGACAGCACGCCGCTGGATAACCAATGGCAGCTCGAAGGGTACAGCAATGTAGTCCAGGATAAGTATGGCCATGAATTTGCAGCTCCGGATGGAGATGTTGTTTATTATCATGCGAACTTGTCCAGTTATGACGACTTCAAGTCTTCTGTAACCCATTAACATGAAGAGGGGGGAAACCATTTGCGAAGATGCGTTAGCATTCTTCTCCTGATCATATTGGTATCCGGGATCTTTAATCCGTATTTCGGCTCAGCTGTTTACGGTTCGACCGATATGCCGGAGGCAGCCGATCAATCGAAGAATGCGGAATTACCTATACGAGACTCATCAGATTCACTCTCGGAGCCAGATAAACAAGCTGCAGATCCGGAGCGAGAAGAAGCTGTTCAAAATAACAAATATTCGGATAACAACGAAATAAATACATCGGAAGATGATACCATTGCACCCGATATGCCGAACATTTTGGTGAATAACGTGAGCTGGGACAGTAATGAAAAGCAGCTCGCCCTTCAGGATGGGTCGGATGCAGGCGGTAGCGGTGTGCTGAAAAGCCAGTACAAGCTGGGTGAGGGTGAATGGCAGGATTATCGTTTACCTGTTCGCCTTCCGGATCAAGATACGATCATCTATGCTCGTACGCTGGATCATGCTGCGAATATCAGTGCAGTAGCCGAAGCCACGACAGACATTGCCAAAACACGGCCGGCCACTCCAAGTATCGAGTTGAGCAGTATTGACTATACGGATCAGCCAATACTCATCACCATTGCCGGGAGCCGTTCGGGCACGGAGAAAACCCAGTATCGATTGGGTGAGTTTGGTTCATGGATTGACTACACGGAGCCTTTTACTATTACCAAGGAGGGCAGAACCACGGTTTATGCTCGTACTGTGGGTGTCTCCATGGTGGTGAGTAACATTGCGTCTGCGGATGCCAAGATCCAATCGGTAGTGTCATCCGGTCCAGTTATGCGTACTGCTGCGGAATGGGCAGCACTCGCCAATGACAATCAAGCAAAATCGAATATTTCATTCATTCAGCGCATGAAAGAAATAGTTTTATCTGCAGTCCATAAACTGGTGAACCATGATGGACGGTTGTTCCTCATAGATGTAGTAGCTGTTTGGCCATCCAACGAGCGTCGTGTAAGTAGGAATGTCCCCTTATCAAAGTCGCCAGGGCAGCGGAGAAAGCAAGGCGGTGAAGCGGGGGATCTCGGATTTGTAAATACAGATCACCGGTCTTCATTGGGGAAAAGAGGAGCTGCGCTACTTTTGAGTATAGCGTTGCTGTTACCGATGCTTTCAGCTTACGCTCCCAAAGTGGAGGCGGCCGGCCATCTGTATAACTACTCCAGGTATGAGGTAGTCTCCACTCCATACGGGCCATGGAGCGACCCGAAGGCGGCGGGATCGACTGGAATAGAAGATCGGTATAGTTCAGACGGTATATCGGTAACAGCGTACTCAAGATATTCCTTTGACCCAAGTACAGGAAAGTATATTCTCTCGGGAGATAACGTGAGAAATGAGAATATCAGGAATTACGATAGAGATGATTATCCGTATATTCAGAGCATCCAATTAATGTTCAATAACGGTGCATCCTACCAGAACATGTCCTCCGATACCAATAAATTATGGGTGGGAAGAGGATGGGATACGGATAATGGCAAGGACAAGTTGAATAAGATTACCTATACATCAATTCCGTCAGGATATAGTTACAGTAAAGGAAACTATATCTCCTCTTTGCAAGCTGCTGATGGAGCTTATCCGAGTGACGGTAGGCATAGCGATGGATATTGGTATGTGAAAGGTAGTGTCGTGAATGCTGCCCCAAGCCTATCCGTATCGACATCTGGAACGAAGTACCTATCGGACGTTGCTGGTTATACAAGCATCACGGTATCGGGTTCCGTCAATGATCCAGATGGAGATAACGTAACCATCGGGGGAATGATCGCAGGGGTAAGTAAGTATGTAATGAATGCATCTTCTGGTGCTTGGGCGCTTACCTGGTCGGCAAGTGAACTGCCCCAGGGCAGCTACGGTCTTACGATTGCAACTGTGGATCTTTATGGAGGGAGTTTTTCGTACACATATGATGGTACGATCATCGTCGATAAGACGGCGCCGGGCGCACCAGCACTGCTGATCAACAATGCAGCATACTCCAATGCCGATAAGGTCGTGACGATCCAACACGGTGCTGACAGCGGCGGAAGCGGTGTGTTAAAGAGCCAGTACCGGGTCGGGACAGGCGGGGCCTGGACGGATTACGTTTCGGCCGTGAATGCTACCCAGGAGGGCGTCAATATTTATGCCCGAACCATAGATAATGCAGGCAACATCGGACCGGTTTCCGAACTGGACACCAGGATCGACAAAACGCTTCCGACAACTCCGACGATTACGACGGACAAGACAGGCAAATCCAGTACAGCAGTTACCGTTTCCATCACGCCAGGAACGGATGCAAGATCTGGAGTGGCCAGAACGGAGTATGCTCTGGCTGGAGCCACCGTTGCCGATTGGAAGGCCTACTCGGGTCCCATCAAGGTGACCAGCGAAGGACAGACGACGGTCAGTGCGAGAACCGTGGATAACGCAGGCAATATCAGCAGCGTAAGGACAGCGGTCATCCATATCGACAAAACCGGTCCCGCAAAACCTGCGATCGTACCGTCGAAAATACTCTCGAATGCAGCCATACCTGTAGAGATTGTACCCGCTGCAGATAGTGATTTAATCGGTACGGAATTTAAGCTGGATGGTGCGGTGACGCAGAATTGGCAGACCTACAGCGGACGGTTTTCCGTTCCTGCAGTTGAAGGAGAAACGACCATCACTGCCCGCTCCTTTGACGACGTAGGTAATCTGAGCGCTGTAAGCACAGCGTCTGTCCAAATCGATACAACCAAGCCGACTAATCCAGTCATCACGACGGATCCAATCGGCAAAGCAGCAAGTGACGTTTCAGTCAGTATCACACCTGGGACGGATGCATTTTCGGGGGTAGCGAAAACAGAATACGCTTTGAGCGGCGCGGAAAATGCTGACTGGAAAGAAGTGAAAAGTCCATTCACGATCACTGCCGAAGGTGAGACGGTTGTCAGGGCTCGGACCATCGACAAGGCAGGGAATTTTAGCGACGTGATCGAGGAAATCATCCGAATCGACCGGACCAGCCCCGGCCTGCCGGAGATTCAGCCTTCTAAAATGGTATCCAACCGCGATATCCGGGTGACCATTGAACCACCCGCCGACCAGGATACTAGCCTGACGGAATATAAGTTGGCAGGATCAGTAACCCATGACTGGCAGCCGTACAACACCGAGTTTGTTATACCTGCTACTGTGGAAGGGAAGACAGTAATCACTGCACGTTCCACAGACGATGTAGGCAACGTGGGGGAAGAAACAAGCGTTACGGTTCTCGTTGATACCACCAGTCCAACGGCTCCAGCAATTGAAGTAAGCAAAGCGTCTCCAAGCCCGGAAGATGTAAGTGTCCATATCCGTCCAGGAACGGATGACGGATCGGGCATGCACCGGACGGAGTATATTCTGTCTGGCGCAACACAATTTAAGTGGCCGGTGGATGCGACAGACGACTTTATTGTGTCCGCTGAAGGAACGACCGTGATCACAGCCCGCTCCTACGATCAGGCTGGGAATGTCAGCGAGGAAGCGATCTATGAACTGACGATCGATAAATCGAAACCGGAAGTCACAGTCACTGCTGATGCCGAGTACGCTCAAGATGCTATACGGGCAAAATTTAAATTTGCAGATTCGCTTTCTGGCATCGACAAACGATATATTCAGGTTTCTGGTTCGCCTGATACACCACAGACCTGGATATCGGTCGATAGTGATACAGAGACCACGATCACAGATGAGGGCATCTGGTATGTACATGCTAGAGCAATCGATAAGGGCGGTAATGTGACAGATGCGGACCCGCTACGTGTAGTGGTAGACCGGACGGCGCCGAGCGCACCGGTGATTACGGCAACAGAGGACGATTATACTGCCGGCAATGTGGATTTCACGGTAGATGGCAGCGCGGACTCGCTCAGTCCGCTCTACTATGAGTATCAAATTGGCAATGGAGAATTTGAGAAGGGAAGCAGCGGCAGCATCACGGAAAATGGTACGGTGGTGATCTCTGCACGCGCCATTGATGCAGCAGGGAACGTGAGCGCCGTAACCAGCAAGACAGTTTACATCGATAAGCAGGGTCCTGAAATAGACATCGATCCCGATGGCCGCAGCTGGTCGGATGATGACATCCAAGCTTCCGTTTCCTTTTCAGATGCAGGATCGGGCGTCAAAGAGAGGTTTTACAAAATTACGAGTTCCCTGGACGAGCCAGCCACCTGGGATATAGCAGCCGATAATCGGATGGAAATAGCAATCCAGGATGAAGGCATTTGGTACATCCATGCCAAAGCGGTGGATCAGGTGGGGAATGAGGAGATCACCGTTTCGAAGCCGTTCCACCTGCAGGAGGAGCCGGAGGCTCCAGCTTTATCCGTTCAATCGTTAAAACAGGATGAGGCAGTCTTGGAGTGGACCTTGCCGAGTGGATCTGCTTATACGGACGGCTATCAATACACCCTATACAACCAGTCTATTGGCCAGCGTTTCACAGCTGATTATCCGGAAAATGTATTTACTGTTACGGGCCTGCAGCCGGGTACGCGATATCCGTTTAAGCTGGAAGTGAGCAATCACGTTGGAAAAGCAACCAGCAACACAGTAGAGGTTCTGACCCTACCTGCAGCTCCGCAACATATGGTTGTATCACCAGTCGAAAATGACTCCAGCCAGGTGTTGGTCAGCGCGGACCCTGTGCAGTCGGCAACTGCCTACCGCTTGAGAGCAGTTCAAGCCGATACGATGCAGGAAGTGTTCAATGAGACGGTTACGACCAGCGTGTATGCGCCGGTGCTGAACCTGCAGCCGGCTACGTTCTATGACATTTCCATATCCGCAATCAATGAGAGTGGGGAAGGACCGGCTACACACCAGTCCGTCATGTCGCTCCCGGCGTCTCCCGGGTTTACATATGTCCGGATTGGAGAGCGGGATGTCGATCTGCAGTGGGATAGCGTAACGAGCGCTACCTATTATGAGCTGGACCGGGACGGAGCAACGGTGTACGACGATGTGTATAACGCTTTCCATGATATCGGACTGAGTTCCGGTACCGAGTACAGCTATCGCTTGACCGCAACGAACGAGTCCGGTAGCGGGGATGAATCGAAGCTGGATCTAATCACCCTTCCGGCCAAAGCCGAAAACTTCCGCAGCCTGGACGCAGGCGAGGATTGGATCCGGCTCGGTTGGAGACATGTACGGGGCGCAGCGGGTTACTGGCTCTCGGTTGATGGCGGTTCGCCAGCACAACTGAGTGCCGATCAGAACGAAATCACGATCCGGGACCTGCCGCCTGGCCAATCGGCTCAGTTTACGATTCAGGCGTATAACCGCAGCGGTTTAGGGGTAACAGAAGCAACTTATGCACTGACGCTCCCGCTGCAGGTGGACGAACTCCGATTCACTGAAATTGGCGAGAAGAGTGTCAAAGTGAACTGGAATGCTGTGCCTGGCGCGACCAAGTATCAGGTAAGCATGAATGGACAGACAATGACCGTTTCCGATACGTTTGCTGTTTTCAATGGGCTTGAAGGCGGAACGGCCTACGAAGCAAGCGTAGCCAGCGGAAATTCCTCCGGGTTTGGGAAAGAAGTGGACGCAAGCGTACTCACGCTTCCGGCAGCTCCGCAAGGCTTGAAAAGCGTGGACGCGAAGGATACGTCATTTACCTTGGCATGGACGCCTTCGAAGAGCGCGACATCATACCGGATAGAACAGGAAGGATTTGGGGATCTCGGAACTGTGACCGGGCCTGCTATTACTGTGGGTGATCTTCTTCCTGGGATTATTTATCACTTCCGTGTCTTCGCCGTGAATGACAACGGAGAAGGGAACTACAGCCGGTTCACATGGCGGATGTTGCCGAGCGATATGCAAGAAGGAAGCCTTCAGGTTTCTGAGATTACCTCATCCACCGCCCAGGTTGCTTGGAAGGAAGTCAACGGCGCCGACTTCTACCGAGTGTATCTGGATGAACAACCTATCGGGGAGACGACAAGCCTGGCTTACAGTTTAAGCGGTTTAAGCAGCTCTCAGACCTATGTCGTTGGAGTAGAACCTGTAAACAATAGCGGAAGCGGGAAAAAGCTTACAGCGGCATTTGAGACGCTATCAGCGGGGGATTTCAAATTAAGCAGTGAGCATACTACTGATTCCGTCACGTTGTTTATAGAAGATGTGCAGCCGAATGACACCGTGGTTGTATCCTTGGCCGGCAAGGAGGTGTATCGCGGCAAAGCGAATCAATTCACCAAAAATGAATTGGCTCCTGGAAGAAGTTACACCTTTACCGTTTGGACAGAAAATACCGGGGGAGTGAAGTCCGCGCCGAAAGAGCTCACGGTGCGGACAGACACGAAGCCATCCTTGGGAACTGGTGGAGGAGGCGGTGGGGGTGGCCAAACAACGGTCATCAAACCAGATGCTCCGATTCAAGCGCCTGTGCAGCCTCAAATGCCAGTAGACATGGCAAACCCTGATACGGGATCGGGTAATGAGAAAACGTTTGTCGATATCGATAAAACCTTCAGCCGGGATAAAATCCAATACTTGGCAGCCAAAGGTGTGATTGAAGGTACGACAGACATTACCTTTGAACCAAGCCGGGCTGTTACACGTGCCGAGTATATGGCCATGATGGTCCGAGCTCTTGAGCTCCCAGAAGTCTCTGATACGCCACTGAGCTTCAAGGATATTAACTCGCAAGACTGGTACATTCCTGAGCTGCGGACGGCCATTGCGCATGTCGTTGCCCGCGGTTTCAGCAAGGAAGTATTTGCTCCGGATGCTGTAATCAATCGGGAGCAAGCCAGTAAAATGATCGGTAATGCCTTACAGGAGTTACCGAAAAATGCAATCGGCAACGTGTATAAGGACGAAAAGGGAATATCGGTATGGGCGAGGGGCGAAGTGATCGGGTTGACCAAGGAAGCCCTGCTCCAAGGTTACCCAGATGGGACCTTCCGTCCTAAAAACAGCGTCACGCGTGCCGAAGCTGCCGAAATGATCTATAACATGCTGCAGAAGCTTTGAGAAGGGGATTGGCCCGGAAACGTATGTCCGGGCCATACCCTGATTTCTAAGGATCAAAGGCCGACCCGGTTAAATGCTTCAGCCCGGCCCCTTCATCTTTCAAGAATGTGTCACTATTCAAAAATTGAGTTGAATTTCAATTCAACTTTTGGTAAGATGAAATTGTGCCAGGGGAATATATGTTTGTGTGAGAAGGCGACATCAGCTAAGTAAGGTTTGGATTATATAACTGAAACCTGGCTGAATTTGAAGATGAACATCCGACGCGCGGCAATCATCTCAAAGCCATCGAAGGAAAGGTTTATGCATCAATTTTAAAATGAAATGGGCAATTTTCGTTGTGGCCAGTCGGAATAAGTTTAAGACAGGCGTAGTTTGACAAAAAGAATAATTTTGGAGTGTGAGGTTATTATGGCATTGAGTGTAGGCGAATTGATCAAGCTGCTTGAACTACAGCGGCAAGACAATGAAGTTGTCCTGGAGGATGACACACCTATTTTGCAGGTCGAAGAAGGCATTCTATCTGAAAATGGTGAGAAGAAGCTTGTTACTTACCTCCAGACCAATGATTCTTTACCGGACCATATTACTTTCTATGCTGACATTGACAGTTATATTAGCAGCCATTCCGATCCGGGTAGCCCAAATGTAGATCATGATATGAAACAATGGGCCACACAGTATTTCTTAAAATTGAAGGAAACCGAAGATCCGTACCGGAAAGGATTTTACCTGATTATGGGGATCATGAAGACAGATGATTCTGTAGAATTCAAGGCCGGAAGAATTCAAGCGATCTTAGAAGGTTTCAAAGAAGCTAAAGTATGGGAAAAAACGTTGTCCTACTATAAATAATCAAACGAAGTTTTCCGGGGTATGAGCTGAGGGTGAACGAACGGCTCGCCGACTTCGGATGGCGCAGCCCTAAAGTAGTTAGCTGCATTAGTACCATCTTATTGCGCCCATGTTCACTTCAGATTGACTGAAAAATGATATCCATTGTCCCAATGGATACCCTACTTCAAAACCCTAAAAATAATTACACAAAACTCTTGACGCTACCGAATGACGAATGATATAAGTTCCCTTCTGTTTCGGTGGAAGTCTGTGTTACAACAAACGAAAACGAACAGACTGCATGGGAGCGATTTAATGAAATCTTTCAGAAATAATCAACCATTGGATTAAACGGGGGGACATAAATGAAATATAAATGTATCTTGATACTGCCTATCTTCACACTGTTATTGGGATGTGGAGCATTTGACGCACCAAAAGAACAACAAGTGGAAAAAAACGATCGATTTGAGATAACATCATCAGGCGAATTGCCCGTGTTGATGATTGACCGTGAAACCGGGTGTCAATATGTTTCTAATGGGTACGACACACCGTATACACTTTTATATGATCGCGATGGAAAGCCGTATTGCCCTGGAGCTGCTGCTAAATAGAAAACACCGGAAAACTGGGTTTTCCGGTGAGGAGCTTTTACACTTTAAGTATATGCCATACCCCAAGAATCTATACCCCTATTATTTGAGGTTTGAGATTGGTTACAGGCAAATATCTGATTGAATAGGAGAGTGTAATAGGGTGAATTCGAATTTACCAGACAACTTTTGCTCTGTGGATTATTGGAAGGGAAGGATTGAAAAGAACTGCAATGAGTACTATTCGAAAAATGACTTTGTAGCAGCTAATACCGAGTTAGTGTTAGAGCAGAATGTCAATCCAACTCAGAAGATAAAGGCGATCCAAGCGATTATAGATGCAACAAAATGAATAGGGGCGTGCATCATGAAAAAGAGTAAGTTTGAAATTTGCCATCGCAAAGCTCGCAGATTGAAGAGACGTGCAGCGCAAGGTAGAGGTCCTAAGAGACTGATTGTAATTGACGAAGCCCATCTAATCTTTTGTAAGCCTGATGGATCACATTGAATAGGGAGCGTGCATGAAATATGAAATGGATCATGATCAGCAGTTTGCCTTATACGCATGAATTTGAATTAGAAGGTAACGACAGAGCGGTACTTAAGTTGTCATGCCGTGAATCTGAAATTATGCACAATATGCGACTGATTTTTGGATCAGATGTTGAAGTAGAACTATTTGAGAATGAATCATAATGAATAAGGAGCGTACATTATGGGATTTGAAATAGGTGAAATCGTCCAACATTATCATCAAGGAAAAGGCACCTACCACGGATACGATCCATTGGCTGGTACGGGCTTTGTAGACTTTGGGTGGGGCATCGTTAGAGTATCAATGTGCTTCGTCTCGAAAGTATCTTAATGAATACGCGGTTGTAAGAAAGGATGGTATGCATGCAGAGAATGAAAGAAGTTCAATGTAAAACCTGTTTTAAGAAAATAGCAACGATCAATACTGCACTTAATGTCATAGAAGAGGAGGGCGGCGTCTCCCGATCTAATAGTTCTTATCCAGTCGGTCCTAATGATGTTGAGGAAGTCAAATTAATTTGTAAATGCGGCCATGTAACAACTTTTTATGGTGGTTGATGAATCATATTGAATACAGGGTTGTGACGGGAGGACGAGCTAATGTCAATTAAAGTTGACCCGAAACTTATAAATGGAATCAATAGAACACTGGATAATCGTTCTGATAACAAGGCCGACTTATGTTTTGAGTGCGGAAGTCGATTGGACGACTGCTGTAAAAACAATGTGATCCAAGACACCAAGAAAACGACTATATACGGATACCTCTGCTGTAGCTGTAAATTGGGAAATGAAGCATTAGATGATGATTTAGCTAATGATCTTCAATGAATATTAAGCTATTTAAAGGTGATATGATATGAGCTTTGGTGAATACATCAAGAAACTACGAAAATCGATCGGGCTCACCCAGGAGGATGTGGCAACGAAAGCGGGTGTAACGAAGTCCTATTTGAGCAAGATAGAAAAAGGGCATGTCTCACCGCCATCTGAAGATAAGTTACTGCAGTTAGCAGAAGCGCTTCAGGACGATCCAAATACCATTATTTATAGAGCTGGCAAGATATCGTCAGAGATCCGTGATCTTATTCTTCAGGAACCAGGCGTTTTTGATTATTTGCATCAGAAATTAAAGGATAAGCATAATGCTGAAAGGAAGGAGTAGTCGTGGCCATACATTTTTCGGAGGAGTTCATCGACCAGCTATTGGCACAAGTGGACATGATGCAGCTTATGGAGAAGCATCATGTACGAGTGAAGGCGGGATCAGGTGAAAACCATTATTATATAGCGGATTTCTGCTGCGGCAAGAAGGATTTTGATAATGGTCGTATAAAGAAGTCCACGCAGACCTACAAATGCGGATCCTGCCATACAGGTGGAAATGCTATTCATTTTCTCCGAAATGTCGCAGGCAAAACATTTCATGAGGCTGTCTCGGAGTTGGCTGACATGGCTGGCATTCCGCTGCCAGAAGATCAGGTAGATAGGAAGCAACAGAGAAAAGAGGAAGCATTGGCACTGGCTGCTGAGTTTTATCATGATCAAGGTAACTTTGACTATTTCCTCTCACGAGGGATTTCCATGGAAGTCCTAAAAAAATATAAAGCCGGTTACGCGCCTGGTGGACGTACGCTCCGGAGTCACTTGGAGAGACAAGGATTCACGAAGGAAGAGCTCCAGGAGTTTAAGCTTTTAAACAGAAGGGGATTGGACCGTTTTTTTTATCGAGCAGTAATTCCGATAGTTATGTTTGGGAGGGTTGTAGATCTCTACGGACGCGCGGTAGATGATTCGCTTGCAGGAATCAATCACCAGTATCTTTATGGAGACATCCCCTTCCTGGGTGGCTATGATTTTATAAAAAGTGGCCAGCTTGTTACAATCTATGAGTCGTTTATCGATCAGTTGGTGGCCGAGAGTCATGGAATCCTGAACGGAACCAATCCAGGAGGAGCAGGCAAATTTACCGGAAAGCACGCTCGTATGATACATAATAAGACGGATAAAGCAGTGCTATTGTTCGATGGGGACCAAGCTGGCCGTGAAGGTGCTTTAGCTGCAGGGAGAATGCTGGTCGATACCGGTGTTCAAACATGGGTTGGAGAGCTTCCTGAAGGAGAGGATCCCGCTCAGATGATTTCCGAGAAGGGGTTGGATCATTTTAAAAGTTTCTTGACCGGTAAAAGTTACGAGCAGTTTGAAATGTACTGTACGCTGCAGAAGTACTCTCTGCAGGATATTGAACGGTATGTTAATGAAATGAAGAGTCGAACCTGATAGTTTACATCATAAATTGTGCCGCCATAATCATGGCGGCATTTTAATCGCTTGAATAACTTATTGAATTAATCGTTCAACTACTGGTAGCCGCATCGATCAATTTTGGGTCCAATTACGGGATCTGACGCCAACTTTGATCAGCGGCTACTCGCGGAGAGCCTGTTTCATGCCCTCGTTAAGTATTACGGAGTTACGGTCACCTTCAGAGGGTGACGGTGATTTCGTAATATAGCTAGGAACAGACCTTCCCTCCCGTCCCCTGCGGGGAAGCGCAAAGGACGCTGCCCTTTGCAATCCCATTTTTCAACCCCACCAACCTCCCCAATCATGGGGAGGCTCCCCTCGCCGGGAGGCAGGTTCCCGAACGTAAGGTTCGGGAACGGCTGACAGGGTAGGAGCGTGGAACCGCTCGTCAAGCCTGCGGCTGCTCCGCTGACGCTGCGCCCCCTCCGGGGTGACGGCTTCATGCGGCGTTTGATGGGGGATAGGGTAGATATACATCCAGTTGCGGATTACTGCAGATGTATTTCTTTAATGAGTGCCAAACGGATCCGGAATAACTCACCACTCGGTTCCTCCAGCAAAAGATAACCGGCGAGTGGATCACATCGTTTAATGACACCCTGGATGCATACAAAGCGCTTATTGCTGTAATAGATGACTTCGACTATTCTGCCATCCTGCAGGCTAACGGATATTCGATGATTGAACTCTTGCAGCTGATCTTCGTCAAGAGTTGGCATTGTAACATCATCTTGGGCATAAGCCCACTTCTGAAGCCGATCTTTATGTTCCGGGAGCATCAGGGACACCCACTTTTTATGCCCTCGATCTCTAATCATTGAAAATGCCCCCCGATTTTCTTCGTACGACCCAGATGAGTGCCAGCATCCGTCAGAGAGCATGCCCGAAATACAGAGGCCCCGCCAAACCGTGCATGAATCTCATCGATGGCAGAACCAAGCAGCCGCAGCTTTTCGTCCTGTGCGCCTGAGAATAGATCTAACTGAATGGCATCATCGCTGACCAGGTTGGATACTGCGACGTGTACGGTGCGTATTTTCCCCAGCACGTTGGCCTGGCTGTATAGTGCCATACAGGTATCATAAAGCCGCTTTGATACATTGGTTGCTTCAGGGAGTGTGTGGGAGCGGCTAAAGCCCTTCTTAACCTCATGCTTACTGTACCCGAAAGAGAGGGATACGGTCCGGCATGCAGCGTTTATTTCGCGCATACGCGATGCCAGGTGATCCGTAATCTCATAGATCACGGTGGGCACTTCATCTTTGTTGTAATCCCTCATAAGAGTGATACCGTTAGAAAATCCTTTGCGCATTCCAGCGGATGGATCGACGAAGATCGGGGACAGATCCACACCCCAGGCATGATAATAAAGCTGTTCGCCCATCACGCCATATTTTTGTTTGAGCTTGGCGAGGGAGCATTTTGCCAAGTCCTCCAATATGTAAATGCCCATACGGTTCAGATTACGTTTCATCCGGTGGCCGATACCCCATACGTCCTCAATCGGCGTAGGCCAAAGCAAGCGCGGGATATCTTCATATTTGCACTCTGCAATGCCTTTTTTCTTGGCGTGGATGTCTAAGACCATCTTGGCCAGCAGCTTGTTAGGACCGATGCCGATTGCGACGGGGAGCCCGGTTTGCAACTTGATATCCTCTTGAATTGACCTGGCGATATCATGAGCGCTGCCAAATAGCCGTTCGAGGCCATCACAGATCACCCAGGATTCATCGATGGAGTAGGTTGAAATAGCTTCTTTTGGTGCATATTGGTTAAAGATATCCGTGATTTGCATTGAAGTATCCAAGTATAGGCCCATACGCGCATTCACGATCCGGATCCTGGGATCGGGTGGGATCTCATAAAGACGGCTGCCGGTTCGGATGCCAAACTCTTTTTTTAGTACTGGGGAAGCCGCGAGTACCACGCTGCCGCTGCGATTTTTATCGCCTACAACTGCAAGCAGGCAAGTAAGTGGGTCTAAACCTAGGCTTACGGCCTCGACGGATGCATAAAAGCTCTTCATATCGACGCAGAGTACTTTGTTGTGAGGAAGTTTTGAGTAGTCAATCATTTAGGTATCACCTTCCTTTACAAGAACATGTGTTCTTGTTTATTATATACACAGAGCGGGATATCTAAACAATCAGAATTATTTTCCTATTTTCTATTGGCAATAATGTGGAGATATAAGGCGTAAATACTCTAAAAAGTAAATAGTTATTTACACCTATAGATAGCTTGATTTATCATGAAATCATAGGCAATTAGCACGATGTCTATATGAAAAAAAGAGAGGGTGATTAGTGTGGCTGACAAGGATTTTGTCATTGAAACGTACCGAGGGCCAGAGACAGAGCGGCGCGATCAGCAGCCGAGAGATTTTGTCATTGAAAGCTACCGCTCATCGGCCGCCAGCGATCGCAATTTTGCTATTGAATCGTATCGGCAGACCAGTGAGGAGTTACCATCGCGAACTACCAGGTACCCTACTAAAGTGCCATATCGTATGCTTAATAAAGCACACGACTACGCAAAAGAAATTAGAGATTATTTAAAAGAGCAGCGGCGGACCATCAAGGTACGCCCGACCGTTAAAGAATATGATCATGTAGAGATGCAGGTTAGAAATCTCCAGACAGGCAACCTGGAGACGATTAACATCAGTATCGATAAAGCGATGAGTAAAGAAGCGGGGATTGTTGTTTCCAGAGAGTTGTTTGAGAATTGCCGCTCTCTGCAAGAGCTGAGAAGTGTTGGCCAATTGGATGCTATGGAGCTGAGAGCTCTTTCTGAACGAGGCATGAGCCCGCAGAAAGAAGTGGAGCGTGGAGCTGCAGCAAGCGGCCCTTCCCGTATTGACGCTCAGCCTGCCTCGCCTCAGGTCGAATCCGAGATTACTTCTCGCCCCGACCGGAGTTGGATGAGGGAACGTAAGGCACAGCTTGATGCATCTGAGCAGGCCCACGGCAAACTGAGCGAATCCCTTGGCAGTATGAAGGCGAATATGAATCATACATACAAGGTCGGTAACGATAAAGAATGGAATGTCCTTTGTTACGATCATGGTCATGGGGTTGAATTTGTTGCCTACGAGAAAACAAACCCCCAAGCAGATCGGATTGAAACCAATAACTCCTCTAAGCTGGCCGGTATGATGATGGGAGACAACATTCAGAGTGCTCGCCTAATTGCTGCCGAGCCCATAGGGCCGGTTGATGGAAAATTAAAGGACTTGGCGGATATCATCAAAGGGCATACGGAGCAAATGCCGAAGCTTATACAGGTCGATCATTTGGACAAGGAGGTCAGCTCATGGAAGACCCTCCGAAACGAGCATGGGAAGAACGATGAGCGATTGGAGTACAAGCTGAAGGGAGACAATTTAACGCATACCGCACTTTTCCGGAATGATGGCATCAATCGAGCGGAAAGAGATCGGATGATAGGTGGCCTGAAGGAGCATAATCCAGAAGTATTAAGCGAGTTTTTTAAAAACATGCGTGATAAAAGCTTGCAAGTTGATCGGGGCAGATAAATGTAAGGCTGCTGTCTTGGACAGTGGCCATTTCTATTATTCAGAACGATTTAGAAGGAATTTCTACATGCGACAATTTCGCCGGCACAATTGAAGTAGCTTCTGAATCGTCACCACACATACGAGAGGAGTACAGTGAAGGATAATATGTTCCGAGTATGGCATACCAACTACTATGATAACTTATTTGCTAATATTGTAGTTGGAACTATAGAAAATCTTAAAGTAACAGAAGAAGAAGCTGCAAGAATGTTTGATGATACAGAGATATATTTGACCGAGGACGGTCTCCGACTTATTTGTAACGGACAGATCAGATACATTACAGACCTGGATAGAGGAGCATATCTTTTTGAGATTGTAACTAAAGTTCAACCGCCTCCCATTGTTCCGGGGACCTTATCTCATACGGATATTATGAATCTACTAGAAAATAAAGATTACATGCTGGAAGAAAAGGATTTTCTAAAAGTACCTTGGACAATTACAGAAACATACCGCCGAATGAAAGAGATGTACCCGCATAAGAAAGAGTTTAGGCTCGACTCATCTGGATATCGTGTAGAGATTGTAAGTAGTCCTTTAGAAGCTAAAGAGCAGGGGTTCTTGGAAATTGTCAAACATGTAGAGCAGAAACTTTCCGATAAAGCTAACCTTGAGGTTATTCACTCGGATTCTGTAGCGCTTTTGATGATGTGGTATGTAAATTGCCAGGGAGAGCCTATCTGGATGAATTTATGTGTACGCGCCAGGGGGGATTATGAACTGAACGTCCTGGACCGGGATCAGAATGAGCTCCGCTGCAAAGACTTTCAAGACCCGATCGATGTGATCAATACCATCGAAGATGTACTCCGCACATCCCAAGGACCAACCGGCATAGCTGCTTTCACTCAATGAGCAGGCAAGCATATTGGTGGCTGCTGTTCCCGTACCTGGGAGAGCAGCTTTTTTGTTAGTTAAGGCATGGATGCCATCCAGTTCATCAGGAATCCTTGGCCTCCGTGAATGTCTTTGGACAGTGGCCGTTTCTATTTTTCAAGATGAGTTTCTTCTATTATAATGTAGTTACCTTCAGGACAAGCTGTTAAGAAGATGTCAGTCTCGAATGAAGCGAAAGGGGAGAAAAGTATGTGCGGCCGTTTCACTTTGGTAGCTGATGAATCAGAAGTCTTTGAAACTTTCTCCGTCGAACGCGTTGATTATGAATATAGCCCCCGCTACAATGTGGCTCCATCACAAACCATTGCAGCAATAGCTCATTGGGATGGGGAGCGTGTTCTTACCGGATACCGGTGGGGACTCATTCCGTTTTGGGCCAAGGACGCAAAAATTGGCTATAAGATGATTAATGCCCGGGCCGAGACGATTGAGAGTAAGCCCGCATTCCGAAATCTTCTTTCGAGAAATCGGGTTGTTATCCCTTCAGATG
The DNA here is from genome assembly GCF_046098255.1 of Paenibacillus jiangxiensis. Lineage (NCBI taxonomy): Bacteria > Bacillati > Bacillota > Bacilli > Caryophanales > Paenibacillaceae > Paenibacillus > Paenibacillus jiangxiensis. Next base: position 8,706 of record NZ_JBJURI010000027.1, on the reverse strand, counting down.
GATTCTATGAATGGAAAAAAGCAGGGGACGATAAGCAGCCATTCCGCTTCCAGTTGGAATCCAAAAAGGTCTTTGGATTTGCCGGTTTATTCGATACCTGGGAACATCCAGAGAATGGGGAGATGATTCGGAGCTGTACGATCATCACCACAGAACCAAATCAATTAGTGCAGGATGTTCACGATCGGATGCCCGTGATTCTAAATTCAGAAGGCGTGAATATGTGGTTGGATCCGAAAGTGACAGACAAACATGTTCTTCAGGATCTCTTGGTTCCATATCCTGCAGAACAAATGATATTGTATCCGGTGTCCAAGATGGTGGGTAATGTAAAAAATAATCAGGCGAGTCTTGTTGATGAGATTCCGATGAATTCAAGATAGATCGAAATGGGGGGATAGTGATGGCTGTTATGGTTGCTCAGAGGGCAATTATCAAATTGTATTTACTAACCTTTTTGGAGAAGAATCGGGGCTATGGGTACCAGATGTTTGATGAGCTTAAATCTCACATAAAGGAATCTGGTCTTAATCCACCGGATAGTGAGGTGTACCGTATCCTTCATGGATTGGTTGATGATGGGGTGCTATATCGAACAAAACAAGAGAGCGGACGTGTCGAGTTTCCCCAAGAAATTTATATTTACGATTTCACTGCCGATGGAAGGGAAAAGGCTGCCTTATTCAAGAAGCAGGTCAAACCAGAAATTGAACGATGCATTGGTGTGCTACGAAAAGCGGAGAAGGATAATTTTTTGTAAAGGGGGATTCAGTGTGAGCACAATAAGTGGACATGGTATGGGTGGGTAAATGAGAACCGCACCGCATGGGTGGTCGTTGCAGTTTAGAAAATTAAAAAACCACCGGGACTAGGCTGGCCGCCTCAGTCTGGTGGTTTTCTTGTCTCGCGCTGTAATATTGCACTATTCCAATTCGCTGGCGCGGATCTCTCTGGCGGCTAGTTTTTGTTTGTCGCTCTCGTTCGTGATCCTGTTATTCGTCTGTTTGTTTCGGCAGGAATTCCAGAGATTTATTGATCCTACGGTAGATGACCATATCTCCGGTATAAAAGAGCACCGTTTCTACAAATTGACCTGTAGAGTCTTTAAAGGAGCCATACTGCTTGGCGTTGCGATTAAAAATCTGCATGATCTCCCGAGCCTTGCGCGGTGTAACGTCATGCTCCTGTTTTTTTCCTTCATTATAATAGCTGATTTTATTATCAATCATGTGAAAAGGAATTCGTTCTCGCCACAGCTTGGCCACCATCGGATCAGACAAGTATTTGTCCCCCAATTTGGTTACGATGAGTTGACTCGGCACGACGGTCTCATCCAAGTTAATAGATATCCCCTGATCGCCTACATCTGGCACACCCACCCAAGAGGTATTTGTGCCGGCTTCGTACCTCTCCTTGATCACGCGATACAGACGGCACAATTGATTGAATTGGCTTCTTTCGACAAATAAAAGGCGATCGTCGCCTTCTGCCGCTTCATCCCGGCCTACGATCGTTAGCAGCTCATTCTCCCGATCTTCATAAAAGTTTGGCCTCAGTGATAACAGGATTTCTTGAAATCGATGGACATGTGACTTTCTCAGAGATAGCCGTCTGTTGTCAACGTCGAAATCAATCCATAGCTCCTCTTTGTTTTGAATCTGCAGAGTTTCGAGTATGTATTTCGGAACGGTCACTTGCCCTTGAGAAGTGACCCGATATCCCTGTTCCTGTTTACCGAATGGAAACATCGGCTGCTGCACCGGTTCGATCCAATAGAACTTTTCAAAGGAACCCTCATGTTCTACGTATTGAATACGGCTACCCTGGTCATCAAGCCCAAGACGATAGCGGGCAGAGTAGGGGATTGTGATCAACATCCTGTAAAATCCTCCCTTTCATTATCCAATCAAAATATAATATTAATCAAATTGTAATAATAATCGTGATCTAAATATATCAAGTGGTAGGAGACTTGTCGATAGTAAAATGAGGCGAGGAAGTGGTGTTTGATGGGTTGATCAGGCAACCAAGCGGTGTCGTAATTGACGAATTAACCGGCTCTTCTGTATTTCATAAAGCATGCTTTTTGGAATAGCGAAAATTTGTCTGTATTTATGTTTCAAAATGCCATAAAATCACTTTAGGAATATTCCGAATCTAGTAATGGAGTTTTGAAACATTTTTTTGGGGAGTTGGTTGTATGAAAATGGCCTATGCCCGTGTCTCGGCTAAGGATCAGAATCCTGAAAGGCAACTTGTTAAATTTAGGGAACTTGGTGTTGAGGAGCGTTTCATATTTGTTGACAAGCAGAGTGGCAAAGATTTTGAACGGCCACGTTACCAGGCTATGCGTATGATGATCCGTGAAGGCGATCTGGTTTATTTGGACGCATTGGATCGATTGGGGCGGGATTACGATGGCATCATTAGTGAATGGAAGTTCATCACAAGGGAGACCGGGGCAGACGTTGTATGTCTGGATAACGAAACATTATTCGACTCCCGTAAATTCAAAACGATGGGAGATTTGGGGAAACTGCTGGAGGACCAGTTTTTAAGCATGCTAGCGTATGTGGCCGAACAGGAGCGTAAGAAAAATAGGCAGCGTCAGGCTGAAGGGATCGAAGTAGCAAAGGCAAGTGGTGTTAAGTTTGGTCGTCCTCGGCAGCAGATTAACGAAACGTTCATTCAAGTCTACAACCAGTGGAAAGAGGGACAAATTACGGCAACGACAGCTATGAAGGAAGTTGATATGAGTCGAACGACATTTTACCGGCGTGTTTCGGAACATGAGGCCCAAGGTTTAGCATCGGAAGGTTGAAAAATGTTTATTTCGAGATCGAGAGAGGAATCATTGAAAACGTGATGAAAATAAAGGGTTACCGAATTCGAGCTTTAAGAAAATCACAGCACTTGACAATTGAACAGTTGGCTGACCAATTGAAAGTGTCTGCTTCTACTATTGGTATGTATGAGCGTGGAGAACGTACACCAGCTATGAGGACGTTGCTTAGAATCGCTCAATTGTTTGATGTTTCACTAGAATTTTTTTGGAACGACGCTGATTCTGGGAACAACTCAGATATGCTCGATGTAAACGTAGAAAGTTTATTAATCAGCAAAGATGTGATGGAGAGGGCAGCAGGTCGATGCGAGCTCTGTTGTAGTATGGCACCATTCATTACTTCTGATGGACTTCCCTATCTTGAACTATATACTCTCGATGAGAGTTCACCGAGTCTACAGAAAACAACCGCTCTTTGTCCAAACTGTAAGAAAAAGCTACAGGTGCTAGGTTTACCTGGGGATAAAATGTACCTGAAGAATAAAATAGCCAAGACTATAGGCGATGTTGGAGGATAAGGGGGAGTTCGGGGTACAGACGAGCTTTGTTGCTGCAACACCGCCTGATGTCGAGGATCTGGCCGCTTAATACAAAAGCTTGGACAAAATATCGTCCAAGCTTTTTATATTGCTCTACTACTTTGTTGGCCTGCCCAATGGCCGCTTCAAGTCTTCACCATGGATTACAACACGAGATCTACACGTTTTACAAGTAACCGCAGCTGTTCTATGGGAAAGACCACGGATGCGATAGTTGCAGTAAGGGCAAGTCCCATATAGCTTTCCAAAGAAAGCAGCGTGAATGAATCCGACCACGGCTACAAGAGTAACTATTGAACCTTTCGGCTCCATGTTCAATTGGTTGACGATCAAAAGAATAAATAAATACACAATCGCAATTCTGCTAACGCTAAACAGATCCTTTTTTAAGGAGAAACTATTGTTTGACCGGAACCTATCGATCTCCGCAGTGAAGAAACGAAGCCCCTTTCTAGAAAATGGATCAAATGCAGTCTTGTTTGCGAATATTACAAAGATGAGAGCTGATAAGCTCCCGAAAGCATAGTAATTACTGGCATCTTCTTTATTCCAACTCAAGTCTATGAAATACATAAGAAAATACCCGGCAAACGATGCCATGACATATTTAAAATTCAACTGAAGATGTGTCTTGCTGCTGCGAAAAATACTTGCGATCAGAGCGATCAAACTAAGAATAAATGTGGTGACGAAAAAACCACTCAGAAACATAATGAGCAACTGAAGCCCTCCTTGGACATGTTATATTTTTGAACTTTACCATTAAAATCCTCCCTCGTATATATCGTCAAAAGAGGGTGGGATTCTGAATGGCGTGTGTCCACCTTTCTGGCCATATTACTATCGCAAAAAAAGCTGAGAATCTAGACCAGGCTTGTCCATAGCAAAAAATAAAAAGACAGGTGGGCTCAGCAACCTGTCTCTTGTGCGCTTGGCAGCGCATCGATCTAACGGGTGAAAGTCCCGAGCGCACCGCGGGGTGGCGGAAGCGCATAGCTGACCGGTAGTGCGTGTGCCGTAAGGTAACGTGCGGAGGTCCAGAAGGCAAACCTCGGAACAGGCGGCTAAACCAGGTTGGCCGGCGAAGTCGGACAACCCTGCAAGAGAAGGGAAAGTCCCATACCACCATAGACTTCGCAGGTTAAGAGGACTGGATTCGAGGGAAAGAACGATGACGTGACCCAAGGAGAGCTTGTCGCCCCCGCCTAGAGCGGTAACCCCGCACAAAGCCGCAAAGGAAGAGTGAGGGCTAAGGGGGGCGAGCAGTCATACGAAGGGATAGTAGCGAAAAAGCTTGCAGGAAAGGCCGCAATGGCAAGTGACCCGGCACGAAGTTGACGGGACGAACCCCGACCCAAAAGGCGGGAGAATCGTGCGAAGCCTGGAACCGTGGAAGATAAGTTCTAAACGTAGAAGGAGATGCTGGTGCTCAGACTGAGATCGGGGAGCCAAGAAGCGCGAAGAACCGACGCCGAACAAACGGGTAGGCGATCTGACGGAGTACACTTTTGGAACGCCTGACTGCCAGAAAAAAAAAATTTTTTTGAAGGCTATCCGCAGACGAGAGAGAAGTGGAAGAAACCGAACACCGACAAGGAAACAACGAAGAGGAGCTTACGTGTGGGAGAACATCCAACTAAGAAACGTAGATGGTACAGCCTGATCGACAAAGTATGGGCGATGCCGAACTTGGAGGAAGCCTTCAAAGAGGTGAAGGCCAATCGAGGGGCGCCGGGCGTAGACAACGTAACCATCAAAGTCTTTGAAGCGAATTTGGAGGACAACTTAAGAGCCCTTCAAACGGCGCTGCGAACTAAGAGCTACACGCCGAGGCCAGTCAGACGGAAATATATCGCAAAGGAAGACGGAAGCGAAAGACCTCTGGGCATCCCAACCGTAGGAGATCGAGTGGTTCAAGCGGCGCTGAAGCGAGTGCTGGAGCCGATCTTTGAAACCAAGTTTTGTGAGCGCAGCTATGGCTTCCGTCCGGGACGAAGCGCACATATGGCGCTGGAGCGGATAAGGAAGGACCTGATGGAAGGATATCGGTACGTCATTGACGCTGATCTGAAATCTTACTTTGACACGATCCCCCATGAGAAGCTGATCGAGCAAGTGCGGGAAGAAGTGGTGGACGGAAGTGTATTACGACTGATCGAAAGCATGCTGAAGACAGGTGTCCTGGAAAATGGTGTCGTACAAGCAAGCGATCTAGGAAGCCCGCAAGGCGGTGTGTGTAGTCCGTTGCTTGCGAACATCTATCTGCACCCGCTGGATACGCTTATGGAATCGCGGGGACATCGCATGACGCGATACGCCGATGATTTTGTGATTTGCTGCCGAAGCCGCAGGGGAGCTGAGCGAGTGCTTGGTCAAATCACGAAGCTGCTGGAGAGCGAACTTGGGTTAAAGGTGCATCCCACGAAAACGAAAATCGTGAATCATCAAGAGAAGTCATTTGTGTTTCTGGGCCATGAGTTTAAACCCGGGCATTGGATGACGCCATCAGGGAAAGCGATCACGAAATTCAAAGAGCGGGTAAAGAAGATCACGAGGCGCAACCAGACGGTTAACCTACAAGAGCTGGTGAAGCGGGTGCTGAATCCATATGTGAGAGGATGGGCTAACTATTTTGGAACAGGAGATGTAAGAAGTCTGTTTCGAAACCTCGACGCATGGATACGCCGGAGGCTGCGAATGGTACAGATGCGTAGCTGGAAGCATGCTCGTAAACTGATGCGTGAAATGCGAAGACGAGGATGGAGCGGAGAGTTGGCGGGCATACGAATGACGGCTTGGAGGAACTCCAGTTGCCAGCATGCCCACTATGCCATGCCGAACGCTTGGTTCGAGGAACTCGGTCTGTGTAGCTTAGTCCAGATGATACTATCCCGACATCCCCAGCGGGGATAACCATGGAGGAACCGGATGCGAGGATCCGCACGTCCTGGTTCTGTGAGAGGCCCATGAATTTATTCATGGGCCTACTCGATTATTTTTAACCTTGGCAAATTACTGCCTTGTTCGATTAGAACGTTTGCGTATTCTACTAACACGTTTCCGACCACGATATCTCGGGGGTCTGGGAGTCGTGGGAGCCAGTGAAAGGGGCTTGTCCATATTCGAATGCTGTTTACGAAAGTCACGAATTCTTAACAACGATTCCCAAGTTTGCAATACAAACCTCACAAGCTCAGCAAACGATGGCCAATCCAGAGAGAGCACCCACAGCCACCCATTATGCAACATCTGAAACAAAACTACTAAATCGATATCATTCATTACAAAATCCTCCTTGTCTTCAATTCATTTTTTTGAACCCATCCGACATAACAACCAGTACCTACTCTCAAGGTCAATCACCCCTTTCGCTGAGGAATCTTATATGGTAGTGAAAATATTTCATTTCATAACTTGCAAAATGTCTGATCCCCCTTTAACCCATAAAGTGATTTCTGCATCCGATATGCTCCCGGTCTAAAAATCGTCCCCTGTATGGACAGAGATGCTGCCAAAATGAATAAAATTTGATTTCCCTTTCAGGAACTTCAAGTCAACAACAGAAATCCAAACACTTAATTAAAAAGAAAGGTTTAAGACTCAATTTGAGTTTCATAGACGTATTTTTTTAAATGAGAAGAGATGCCATATTCGCGGGAACAGATGATACTTTCCGTAGACGGATCCGAAATTAAAAGAAAGCATCTTCATCTTGAGAACATATTGCGTATGAACGTAAGTGTTGCGTGATCAATTTCCTCCTTTCTAATTTGCGCGACAAATTTGCGACACAATGCAGAACGAATTACACGCTTCAGATCCTACCGAATAACATCAGAACCTCCTCCAGAAGCTCTTGTATCTGCATACTCATAAAACCGATCAGTAAAATTATCAAAGATTATAGCCCCTGGACCTCCCGAAAGATGGAGATCTCCATACTTTTTCGGACAACTCCTCCAGCTTAAATTTTGTACCTCAGATCCGTTCCCCAACTCTCTCCACATGTCGCCGGTGATCCATCTGCAATGACTCATGTGTTGGCAGCCGCTCGGAATCTCATTAAAGAGAAAACCAGGCGTTTGGGGTTGTTGGATTCAAACGGAAGCGTTGGTTTACATTTTTACAATCGTCCAATATCGAGGAGTTCACCGGTTTGTGACAACATGTAAGGAAATGGTTTTATGCGGCCGGCAGATCCAAAAGACGCTGGCATCACGCCGGATTCCGAAGTGGCATACACGCATGGATAGAACCGGCAGCCGCCGGTTCTTTGGATTGAGGTGATCTTTCCCTTTTGCCCCCGCATGGTATCAGCTCTCAAGGCGACTAACCTTCCGGACGGCCGAGCCTCCAGGCTTCGCCCTCCACCGCCCGGAAGCTAAGACGCCGAGCCAGCCGTTCAAGGGGCTCCAAAAACTTTTCCTGATGATCTCTTGGTAGGGGAGGGAAAGTTTTTGGAGGCTGATACCCTTGACCAACTGGCTATGAGACTGATCCCTAGCAAGTGTCAAAAGGGAAAAATCATCCCCTATGGGGACGCCAGCCATGCGGCAGGCAACGTCCAACATCACCTCAAAACGGATAAAGGAGCTGATTGTATGTCATGGAGCACATCTTCACCGCTGTAGCGAGTAGATCAAAAGATTAAACTACTTCGGGCAAAGCTGAACACAAAAGAATGGAGCTGGTAAGAATGGAAGCAACGACAAACGTAAGAACGATGGAATACATCGGTTTAGACGACTGGGACAGACCCGTCTATAAGTGCATCGAAACGGATTCGCTGTGGAAGGACATAGAACTTGGCAAGTGCGACACGCCCGCACTGTATAGCTGTGGTAACAACTTCGATGGCGAACCGTGTTTCCCAATCAAAAGCGATTTGGTTGTGGTGTTCAAGACGAAGTATGCAGAGAACCCGTACAGGTTTAACTACATGATGCTGGGCAGGTTAAGAAGCGACTGTGACTACTACCTTGGGTATGGAAACAGGAACAAGAGCCATCTGTGGGGCGGGAGCGTGAAGGAGCATATCGAGAGGATGAAGGAGATTCATAATTCTTTCCCTGAAGGGCAGAAGCCGGAATGGTTGACATACGAAGGCATTCTTGACTACGAAAAACGAATGAGCGAATAATCAAATATATAAGGGAGAATTAAGGGATGAATGACAAGACGCTAACCTTTGGAAGATTGTTGATGCTACCGGCATTTAGGCGGCGAAAGACGCCGCCTAAATGCCGGTACGCCGCTGCCAGGTTACGCCGCCCGATTACGAGAGCATCGCTACACCCCAGGAGAAGAGCGGCTGCACACAGT
>NZ_JBJURI010000026.1:0-115285 GCF_046098255.1 Paenibacillus jiangxiensis | reverse complement strand
TCCCGATCAATCCCTGCTTTATTTCTTGAAGGATCGTTAATTTTTCAAATGCCGTAAATTTCTTTTTCTCCATAAAAATACTCCCCATACAGTAACAGGCTTTTGTTTTTTCACCTGTCTACTATATGGGGAGCATATCATTGTGCTTATGGGACACTCCTTTGAAATTAGCTGTAAAAATACGATTAGAACTGATTGGGTGGATAATTGTACCGCGGAGACTTCTTGATTGCTGTAATAATACATAAAATGCCTGCAATAAGATGCAGCAGCCAGCCAATCACCGGAATCCAGGCGAGCAGGGAAGTAACGATCCCAAATAAAGATCCATAAGCGGGCTCCTGATTACGGACAGATAATATAACGGTAACCAGATGCAGCACAAACATAAATCCAAGCGCACTGTAACCCGAAAAGATCACAATAGAGCCGCCAATGATGGGGATAGCCAATCCAAGCTCCAGAATGCCGGAAATCCACTTCAAAACACGGGAAATGCTCATTGGATAACCCCCGTCACAAATATGTATAGTTCATAGAATTTAGTCTATCCGAACTAAGTAAAGTTATCTAAATTCTACCATAGGAAGTAATAAACATCAAGAAGGAGGACCTTAAAGGCCCTCCTTCCATCCGGCGGTGCATAAATGGATTATGATCTTTCCCTAACATCCTGAAACCCCAGTGTATTGCCAGACAATACCGTGCTAAAAGCACTTTCTGCTGCTTCTAATGTCTGGAGCCGATCCTCCAACAGTCTTGTCCGGCTACGTCGTCCAACGGAACCACACCTCTCTGCTGCACCGCCTGATGATATTATGAGCAGGGAGGCAGCTCATTATACATTAAGAATTAATGCACCCGCGCTTTCGTTTTCTTTTTCCATTTGCGGTCTTTATTTGTCGTTTCGGGGAATGGGTCCCCCTTGTGCAGCTTTACCTGCTGCGGATTGGTAATTTCCGTATGGAAGCTGGCTTCTCCGACCTCCATATATACTCCATTGTTTGGTGCTTTGTCCCCAGGTTCAAATTCGGTTTTTTCACCCATGTGGCAAACCTCCTTTTATCGCTTGAAATTTGGATTTGAAAGCTCCACACGTATTTTGCCCGTACCGGAGGATAACATGTGCTATGGAGTTGCAATGGTAATGCTCATCTGGTATACTGTTTTGGTGCGAGTTTAGGCTCGTTCCTTGCTCTCAACCAAGATTGAGGGCCTTATGTCCATAAGGAGGTGTATGAAATGCGCAAATACGAAGTGATGTACATTGTTCGCCCTGACATCGATCAGGAAGCCCTGCAGGCTGCAGTCGAGAAGTTCCAAGGCATCATCTCCAACGGCGGTGGTGAGGTTACAAAACATGACGTTACTAAACGCCGTCTTGCGTATGAGATCCAGAAGTTTCGTGATGGTTCCTTCGTTCTCGTTAACTTTACAGCAGAACCTGCTGTAGTTGCCGAGCTGGAGCGTCAAATGAAAATTTCTGACGAAGTGATTCGTTATCTCATTACAAACGACGTTGCTTAATAAGCGTCTGGTGATGTAATTGCACAACGTTCAAAGGAGGGGATTAGATTGTTAAACCGTGTCATTCTGATTGGTCGGTTAACCAAAGATCCGGAACTGCGTTATACACCGTCCGGTGTGGCAGTAACCCAGTTTACTCTGGCTGTAGACCGGCCGTTTACAAGTCAAGGCGGGGAGCGGGAAGCGGATTTTATTCCGGTCGTGACCTGGCGCCAGCTTGCGGAAACCTGCGCCAACTATCTTCGCAAAGGCCGTCTGACGGCTGTTGAAGGACGCATTCAGGTACGGAATTATGAGAACAACGAAGGTAAGCGGGTTTACGTTACCGAAGTGGTTGCTGATAATGTACGTTTCCTGGAGTCGAACCGCGAAGGCGGCGGCAACAGCAGCGGTGGCGGAGCTATGCGTGAGGAGCCTTCCTATGGAGGCGGCGGACGTGGGAACGGGAATCATACGCGTAACAATCAAGATCCTTTTTCCGATGACGGTAAGCCGATTGATATTTCGGATGATGATTTGCCATTTTAAAACGAAAGGACTGACACAGAATGGGCTTCAGACAAAGAGAAGGCGGAGACGACAACAAAAGACCAGCTCGTCGCGGTCGCAACAAGCGTCGTAAAGTATGCTACTTCACTGTGAACAAAATCACTCACATTGACTATAAAGATACGGATCTGCTGAAAAAATTCATCAGCGAGCGTGGTAAAATCCTGCCTCGCCGTGTGACTGGAACAAGCGCGAAATACCAGCGTATGCTGACTATCGCAGTCAAACGTTCCCGTCAAATCGCTCTGCTTCCTTACACTACGGAGTAATAGCATATCGGTTAAGCACTAGGGCGTCCTCTTTGAGAGGGCGCTTTTTTGCTGTATAAACATGCTTGACAGAAGTTACATGGCATTGTAAGTTATTACTAATCCAATCCTAACCGAATTTTTCATTCATACAGCACGAACTTCGCAGAATTCCACTACAACTTCTAGTCAAATTCATCCCATATTTCGACATCTAAGTGTATAAAAGATCGATTCATTTAACAATACATGTAATATATATGTTATTTATATACTTTTACGGACCTGGATTGTGCCTTAACATTCCATTTTTTTTATAAATAAAATTGACTTTACCCTTCAAAAATATATTGACGTAAAGTAAATTGACACTGTAAGATGTATCATAATTAACGGATAAGGTGTGTTGCTCGTTCGAATTGACCAACGGTTTATAGGTCAACAGTTCCTTACAACAAGAGTAGAGGGGGTGGAGCGATACAGTATCCAGCTTGATCCTGCAACAATCAGCAATAATTCATATGAGATTAGCTTTTGTTTGTCATTCCCCGCTGCTGTCGAGGGGGCGTTTTTTCATCTGTTGTGGTCAAGTCCAAAGAATGTGCTTCACCTTCTTTGCCTGCAGCTTCACTTCGCTCGCGGGCCCAAATTACCGTGTAAGTCGTCCATGCTTACAGAAGGGGGAAATTACCGCATGCCAAACATGAGAAAATGGCTTTATATGGTCTTGATGATTGCTCTGATCGGCTCGATGCTGACAGCCTGCGCATTGGGGGGCGGGGGAGAGGCCCAGACTACTGATCCTGCTAAACCTGCGGCAGAGGACACAAAAACAAATGAAACTGCAGAGCCTGTAAGTGAAGGGGTCATTGAAGCAACAGATATATCGCTGAATCCGGATTTGGCGAAACAGCGTACAGATACGGTCGTTGTAGGTATGACGGCACCCAAAGGGGTATTTAACCCTCTTTTTCGTCAAACCGTATATGATGATTATGTAGGAAGGGTAGTTTTCGATTCATTCCTGCAAGTACAGAAAGACGGTACATATACAGAAAATCTTGCGGAAAGTGTGGATGTTTCCGATGATGGACTCAAATACACCTTCCACCTTAAGCCAGGGGTAACTTACAGCGACGGTACACCTGTGACAGTAAAAGATTACGCTTTTGTGTTGAAGGTATTGCACGATCCGGCGTACGACGGAGAGATGGATGCGCCGTCTTTTAACATCGCAGGCGGCCAGGAGTATTTTGAGGGAGACGCCAAGGATATATCGGGTGTAAAAGTGATTGATGACAATACCATTGAGATTACAGTGACGGAAGCAACGGCGTATACGAAGGACTTTCTCGGGGACCTGCCGTTAATGCCTGAAAGCTATTACGGCAAGAATTACACCAAAGGCAAATTGGACGGCATCAAGGCGTTGCACAGCAAACCGATCGGTTCCGGGCAATATGTGCTGAAAAGCTTCTCACCAGGCCAGGAGGTCGTCCTGGAAGCTAACCCGAACTACTTTAAAGGCGCACCAAAGGTGAAAACTGTAATTTTCAAGACTACTACGGAAGGCACCAGCTTAACCATGCTGCAAACGGGTGAAACGGATACGGATAACATTACTGTTACCGAGGATAACGTGGAAGAGCTCACTTCACTCGGATTTTTAAATGTGCATATTCTGCCGACCAACGGTTATGGATATATTGCCTTTAACCACAAAGAGAAGAAATTCCAGGACCCGCTGGTCCGCCAGGCACTGACGATTGGCTTGAACCGCGATGAAATTGTGCAGGGGGTGTATGGACCTTACGCCAACGTGCTGAACATTCCGCAATCCACAGCTTCCTGGTCGTACACGGATGAAGGGATTGAAACTTATCCGTTCGATATGGAGAAGGCCAAACAGCTGTTGGATGAAGCCGGATGGAAGGCTGGCGCGGATGGAATCCGCGAAAAAGACGGCGAGAAGTTCAAGATTAATTTCTCCGCCACTGCCGACAACCCGGTGATCGATGCGCTGCTGCCGATCATGACGAACAATTACAAGGAGCTGGGCATCGATCTGGCCTCTGAAACACTGGATTTTAACGCCATTATGGATAAAAAGGATACGGGCAACTTCGACATGTTCTTTGCGGCCTGGAGTTTGGAGCCAGATCCGGATTCGACTGTCTATATTACGGATGGTGCGCAGAATGATATCGGTTATTCCAACGCCAAGGTGGATGAGCTGACACTGGCAGCCAAGAAGGAACTGGATCAGGAAAAGCGTAAAGATCTGTATAAACAGCTTTATCAGGAGCTGAACAAGGATTTGCCGGTCATCTTCCTTTACCAGCGCCGGGATATGTGGCCGATCAACGGGCGTCTGTCGGGTTTTGATATTTCTCCTTTCAAAGACTTTGAATACAGCTTATATAGTGTGCAAATTGCCCAATAGCCGGAAATACCCATATAGAGGTAGTTCAAAAAGTCAGCTTTTGATCACGAAGGAAGTCAGGAAGCGGACTCGACATCGAATCTCGAATTCAGCCGGGCCTTCCGGTGCTCACGTACTCCAAGTACGCTCCGCTCCTCAGTCCCTTGCTTCATCCAATCTTCTCGGTGCTGAAAACCTGACTTTTTGAACACGTACTTATATGCTCAGCTCTCACCGGGCTGGGCATATCACTTATCAGCCGGGAGGTATCTTGCCATGAAGCAGTATATCATACGGAGATTGCTGCAGATGATCCCTACCCTGATCGGCATCTCCATCGTCGTGTTCGCGATCTCCGCGATGGTGCCGGGAGATTACATTACTGGCAGGGGCAATCCGAATATGACGGCCGAGAAGGAGGCCCAGCTCCGGCATATTTACGGCCTGGATCAACCGGAATACAAGCGGTATTTCATATGGGCGGGCAATATGCTGCAGGGCAATATGGGAGAATCACTGCAGCACAAGCAGCCAGTCACCCAAGTGATCAACAATTATGTATGGAACTCTGTGATCATCGCCTTTTTCAGCCTTATTTTCAGCTGGATTATTGCCGTATTTGCAGGTGTGTTTTCCGCCAAATTTCAATACTCGCTGTTTGATAAGCTTGTGACGCTTTTTATTTTCTTATGCATGTCTTTGCCGTCCTTTTTCATAGGTCTCTTGCTGATCAAAATTTTTGCGCTCGATCTTGGCCTTTTCCCGGTTGGAGGAATGACCACGGCAGGACAAAGCCACGCAGGCAGTTGGGCTTATATGCTGGATGTGGCGGAGCATATGTTTTTGCCCGTTCTCATATTAACGATGCTCAGCACGGGCAGTTTGACCCGCTATTTCCGCACCAGCATGCTTGAGGTGATCCGTCAGGATTATATCCGGACCGCACGGGCCAAAGGCTTGAAGGAACGGACCGTCATTTTCAAGCATGCTTTGCGCAACGCGCTCATTCCGGCCATTACGCTGCTGGGCTTCGAGCTGCCGGCTCTGTTCGGAGGGGCCATTATTCTGGAGAAGGTATTCGTCTGGCCGGGTGTCGGGCAGGTCTATCTGGAATCGATCACGATGCGGGATTATCCGTTTATGCTGGGCTTCACCATTTTTCTGGCCATTCTGACGCTTCTCGGCAACCTGCTGTCGGATGTTCTGTACGGGGTGGCGGATCCGCGCATCCGCTTAAAGTAAAGCTTCGGGCGGAATAGATGGCTTCAAGCTTATCTTTGACGATAGGAGGGATTCGGTTGTCCAGTGAAATGGTGTCCGTTGAAATGAATCGGAAGACTCCCGTGCGTCGTGAAGAGTCTCCATGGAGAATGGCGATGCGGCGCTTCATACGCAACCGGCTGGCTCTCATGGGGCTGGTGATCCTTATCATCATGGTGTTGGTCAGCTTTATCGGCCCCCGGCTTTCGCCATATAACGTGAATGATTACAGCCTGGCCAACAAGAACGAAGCGCCGAGCGCCGCCCATTGGCTTGGCACAGATAAGCTAGGCAGGGACATTCTGCTGCGGACGATGCTGGCAGGCCAGATTTCGTTGACCGTGGGACTGGTCGCAACTACGATAGCTGTAGTGATTGGAGCGACGCTGGGGGCACTCGCCGGCTTTTACCGGAGAAGCGTGGATACATTGATCATGCGTATCGCCGATATATTTATGTCGCTTCCACAGCTGCCGCTGCTTATTATTCTGGGGGCGGTATTGTCAGATCTAAAGGTTAACCCGGCTGACCGGATTTATTTTCTGATGCTGATTATCGGGGGATTGAGCTGGACTACGCTCTCAAGGCTCGTACGCGGGCAGATTCTGACCCTTCGTGAACAGGAATTCATGCAGGCCACTGAAGCGCTGGGTCTTCGGGATCGCCGCAAAATTTTCCGTCATCTCCTGCCCAATACGATTCCGACGATTATCGTCACGGCTACACTTGGCGTCGCGGGGGCAATTATTACCGAATCGGCGCTGAGCTTCCTCGGCATTGGCGTCGTTCCACCTACCCCTTCATGGGGCAATATGATTTCGGCTGCCGACAACCTGATCGATTTCCGTAAACGTCCATGGCTATGGGTTCCGCCAGGCATGTGTATATTGATTACTGTCGTAGCGATCAATCTGATCGGCGACGGGCTGCGTGACGCGCTGGATCCCAAAATGAAATGATAAACTGCGGCTGAGGTTATTCCCAAGAAGGAGACGACGTTTATGGAGAATGCACTGGTTGAGTTTCGTCATTTGAAAACCCATTTTCATACCACGAGCGGAATCGTCAAAGCCGTCAATGATGTCAGCTTTAAAATCAGGGAAGGCGAGACGCTGTGTGTCGTGGGTGAATCCGGTTGCGGCAAGAGTGTTACGGCCATGACGATGATGCGTCTGATCGACTCTCCGCATAGCTCCGCGGGGGAAATCTGGTTCGAGGGACAAAATCTACTGTCACTGAATATGAAGCAGATGCAGAGAATCCGCGGCAATGAGATCTCCATTATTTTTCAGGAGCCCATGTCTTCGCTGAATCCCGTATTGACGATCGGAGAGCAGATTATGGAGCCGCTGTTGATGCATACGCTGATGAGCAACAGGGAAGCGAAGGAACGCGCAATTGAACTGATCAACCTGGTGGGGATTTCCCGGCCGGAAATGATTTTCAAATCCTATCCGCATGAGCTGAGCGGCGGCATGCGGCAGCGCATCATGATTGCGATTGCCCTGAGCTGCAACCCAAAGCTGCTGATCGCGGATGAGCCGACCACGGCGCTGGATGTGACCATTCAAGCGCAGATTCTGGATTTGATGCGTGACCTGAAGGACAAGATGAAGACCTCGATTATGCTGATTACGCATGACCTGGGGGTTGTGGCTGAGATGGCCGATTATGTGGTGGTGATGTATGCCGGAAATGTCATTGAGGAAGCTTCGGTGTTCGATCTGTTCAAGAATCCGAAGCACCCGTATACACAGGGACTGCTGAAAGCCAAACCCGTGATCAATCAAAGACAGGAGAGGCTTTATTCGATACCGGGCCAGGTGCCCAACCCGCTTGATCTTGAAAATAACTGCCATTTTCACGAACGCTGTGAATTTTGCATGCAAATATGCAAGGAGAAAGCTCCGCCGCTTCGTGCCGACGGGCAGGGCCACAAGGTGGCCTGCTGGCTGTACGAGGAGGAAGGGGGGAGACCGTCATGAGCGAAGCGCTGGTCGAGGTAAACCGGCTCAAGAAATACTATCCGATCACCGGCGGCATCCTGCAGCGCAGGGTAGGGGATGTCAAGGCGGTTGACGATGTGTCGTTTCGCATCCATAAAGGAGAATCTTTCGGCTTAGTCGGCGAATCAGGCTGCGGCAAGAGCACCATTGGGCGCACCATTCTGAGGCTGACGGACAAAACCGATGGCGAGGTGCTCTACCAGGGCGAAGACATTCATGCTTTGCCCAAGGAGAAAATCCGCCGGCTGCGTCCGAAGATGCAGATCGTATTCCAGGACCCCTTCAGCTCGCTGAATCCCAGGATCAAGGTAGGCGAAGCCATCGGGGAGGCTCTGCTCGACCATGGGCTGATTAAACGCGGCGAGCTGCATGAGCGGGTGTATGAGACGCTGCGCATCTGCGGGCTGTCAGCCTATCATTATGACCGGTTCCCGCACGAATTTTCGGGCGGGCAGCGGCAGCGGATCGGCATCGCCCGCGCCCTGATCATGAATCCGGACTTCATTGTGGCGGATGAGCCGGTATCGGCGCTGGACGTGTCCATACAAGCGCAAATCATCAATTTGCTTAGCGATCTGCAGCAGGAACGGCAGCTGACTTATCTGTTTATTTCCCATGATCTCAGTGTGGTGGAGCATCTGTGCACACGCATTGGCGTCATGTATCTCGGCTCCATGGTGGAAATGGCCGCAAAGGAGGAGCTTTTCAGCAACCCGCTGCATCCGTATACCAAGGCGCTGCTGTCGGCCGTGCCTATTCCGGACCCGACGGTGCGGCGGCAGCGGATCGTACTGCAGGGAGACATCCCTAGTCCGGCTAATCCGCCTTCAGGCTGCAAATTTCATACCCGCTGCCCGCTCGCGGGGAATCAATGCAGACAAGAGGCGCCGACCTACAGGGATGTGGGAGGAGAACATTTTGTAGCATGCCATTTCGTATAAGAGGTACTCGTACTATAGCTCATTTTATCGGTAAGTCCAATGAAGGGGGATCATCGCAAGGTGACAGAAAAAATACTTGAGATTAATCAACTAACAACTGGATTTAAAGCAGAGAAAGGGTGGATCAAAGCGACGGACAGGGTTACCCTGACCTTGGAGAAGGGGAAGACTCTCTGCCTTGTCGGGGAATCCGGGAGCGGAAAAAGCGTCACCTCCCATTCCATCATGCGGCTGATTGATTATGCTGGCGGCAAGCTGCTGGAGGGGAGCATTCTGTTTCATGGCGAGAATTTGGCCGAGAAAAGCCAGGAGGAAATGAGGCATATTCGCGGCAACCGGATTGCTATGATTTTTCAGGACCCGATGTCTTCGCTGAATCCGGTGTTTACCGTAGGGGAGCAAATCGCGGAAAGCCTTAAGCTGCACCAAAAGAAGAGCGAGAAGCAGGCCTGGAAGGAGGCTGTCGATCTGCTGCGCATGGTTGGCATTCCTGCGCCTGAAGTCCGGGCCAAGCAGTATCCGCATGAGCTGTCCGGCGGCATGTGCCAGCGGGTCGTCATTGCGATTGCCCTGGCCTGCCGTCCGGAGCTGCTGATTGCCGATGAGCCAACAACTGCGCTGGATGTAACGGTACAAGCCCAGATTCTCGATCTGCTCCGCAAGTTGCAGGAGGAAATCGGCATGTCCATTTTGCTGATTACGCATGACATGGGTGTTGCGGCGGAAATGGCGGACCGGATTGCCGTCATGTATGCCGGAGCTATCGTGGAAGAAGGTTCGGTGGAGGAAATTTTTGAAAATCCCGGCCATCCGTATACATTGGGGCTGCTGAAGTCCATTCCCGGTCTGGAAGGGGAACGTGGAAATGAACTGTTCACCATTCAGGGAAGCATCCCTTCGCTTGGCCAGCTCCCGTCCGGCTGCCGGTTCCATCCCCGTTGTCCGCATGCGATGGACATTTGCAGGGAGAAGGAACCACCTTCCTTCCAGATCGGAAAGGATCAGAGGGCAGTATGCTGGTTGTTTGACGGCCAGGAGCAGGACAGTGAACTGGAGAAACGGAGTGAACTTGTATGAGTACCGAATTTTTAATTGAAGTGGATCATTTGAAAAAATACTACCCGATACAAAGCGGGCTGTTCAATCGGGTGACCGGCCATGTGAAAGCAGTGGACGATGTATCCCTGGCCATTCGCAAGGGTGAAACCTTCGGTCTGGTAGGGGAATCGGGCTGCGGCAAATCGACTCTTGGCCGTGTCATCCTGCGTTTGCTGGAAGCTACGGAGGGGGAAGTCCGCTTCCAGGGGACGGATATCCATAAGCTGCCGGAGAGCAAGCTGCGGGCGCTGCGGGAGGAAATGCAGATTGTGTTTCAGGACCCTTTTGCCTCGCTGAATCCCCGTTTTACGGTGCGGGAAATTATCGGCGAACCGCTGCTGGTGCACCGCCGCATGTCGGCCAGGGAGATCGATGAGCGGGTCGTTGAACTGATGGAGCTTGTTGGTCTGGACGCCTCACGGCGCAACAGGTACCCGCATGAGTTTTCCGGAGGCCAGCGCCAGCGGGTCGGCATTGCCCGCGCGATTGCCTTGAACCCGAAATTTATCGTGGCTGACGAAGCGGTATCGGCGCTGGACGTGTCCGTACAATCCCAGGTGCTTAATCTGATGATGAAGCTGCAGCGGGAGCTGGGCCTGACCTTCCTGTTCATTGCCCATGGACTGAATGTCGTCCGTCATATTTCAGACCGTGTTGGCGTCATGTATCTGGGCAAGCTGGTAGAAGTATCGACTACGGAAGAGCTGTTCGCCCAGCCTCTTCACCCTTATACGGCTGCCCTGATGTCGTCCATCCCACGGCCCGATCCGAAGATGAAGCGGGACCGTATCATGCTGACGGGCGATGTGCCGTCTCCGGCTGACCCGCCGTCCGGCTGTCGCTTCCATACCCGCTGCCCGCTGGCGCAGGAGACATGCCGCCTTCACGAACCAGCACTGACAGAAGCACTTCCCGGACGGCAGGTGGCTTGTCATTTTCCGCTCGGGATCGCCGCAGAAATGAATTAAAAAAATTTTTTGAATTTTTTTTAGAAATTGCAGACAAAATGACCCTTTCCATCGTCTAATATATATGGGGGTTGGACGATGATGAAAAAACGGTGGTTCCGCTGGGTGCTTATCCCGGCGTTAATTGTAATTATATTTTTGGCGGCCTATCCGATCGTGTTGATCGGCAAGCCGGATGTACGCGCGGAAGCGGCCGTTCTCCTGGATTTGCGGACAGGCAAAATGCTGATGGATGTGAACGGCGAAAAGCCTCTTCCTTCCGCAAGTATGGCCAAGCTTATGACAGAGCTGCTGGTGCTGGAGGATGTCGCTGCGGGAAAGGTGAATTGGAGCGATGAAATCACCATCAGCCGTTATGCGAGCACGGTAGGCGGCGTGAATCTGTCGCTGCGCCATGGGGAATTGATGACTGTCAGCGAGCTGTTCCAGAGCATGGTGATCTACTCCGCGAATGACGCGGCTGTGGCGCTTGCCGAGCATTTATCCGGCTCGGAAGCTGCTTTTGTGCAGCGCATGAATGAGAAGGCGAAGGAGATTGGGCTCTCCACTGGTACATACTTTGCCAATGCTTCCGGAGCGGGACGGCAGGAGCTTGGCTTGAATCACCCGGCAAATATCCAGGGTGATACCCGGATGACAGCTTCAGACACGGCAAAGCTGGCTTCCTATCTGATTTCCACTCATCCCGAAATACTGAGCACATCCAGGCTCACCCAAATGGAGTTGAAAGGTAAAGGTTTGTATCTCAGCAACACGAACTGGATGCTCTCTTCATTGGACGGGCCCTATTCTTATTCGGGTACAGACGGATTAAAGACAGGATATACGGCTGATGCGGGATACTGCTTTACCGGCACGGCGGAGAAAAAAGGAAAACGGCTGATCGCTGTCGTCATGGGTGCTTCAAGCCGGGAGGAGCGGTTTGATGAGACACGCAAATTATTTGATTACGGTTTTGACTCCGAACCGTCACTGAAGGATCGTCTCTTGAGCTGGACTTATTTGACTCCTGATTCATCCGAGTTATGAAAATTACAATGAGGTTTTGCCCCGGGGCAAAACCTTTTTTGTACGATTTTTTGTATGGGTCAACGTGAATATTGCGTTATTGTGCATATATATTGGAATATATCAAAGAAAAGGTCATTCCTTTTTTTCGTGAACGAGATTACAATAGGGAGGGTTCAATCCCGTCAAAAGACCTACATTTTTGACAGGAGGCTGCATAAAAACTTATGCTGGTAACAGGAGCTCCATGCGCTTCATTTTCCATGAATGGCGTTTAAGAGGTAGTTCAAAAAGTCATCTTTTGATCACGAAGGAAGTCATGAAGCGGAATCGACATCGAATCTTGAATTCAGCCGGGCCTTCCGGTGCTCACGTACACAAAACGTACGCTCCGCTCCTCAGTCCCTAGCTTCATCCAACCTTCTCGGTGCTGAAAACCTGACTTTTTGAACACGCACTTTAACTAGAGAAGAGAAGCAAGCAGCATAGAATAATCGGGTTTGCTAATTGATAGGGTGGATCGTAAGAGCAGTTCTATTTTATTAGTGAAGAAGGAATCATAATATGGAGAAAAGATCTGCGGATAAGAGAAGAAAGAGGAGGAAGAAGAGGGGAAACGGCTGGCTGATCGGTCTCCTTGTTCTTATCCTGCTGGCGGGCGGGGCGTATTTGTTCCGAAAACCGCTGACGGCGCTTGCCTTTGACTTGTTCGTTTCCCCGACACTGGAGAGCAAGCTTCAGCAGTCTTACCAGCCGCGTGGTGGCGGCAGCAATTTGCCCGCTCCGGAGCCGGTTTCGTATCAGGATAAGCCGTTTTCCGTTCTGCTGCTGGGCTCTGACAAGCGTCCGTACGAGAAGACCAGAGGGCGTTCGGACACGATCATGTTTGCGGCGGTCAGGCCGAAGGAATCACGGGTGCTCCTCATTTCGGTTCCCCGTGACACGTACGTACAGGTCGTTGGCAGGGATGCAAACCGTGACGGTGTGGATGACTATGACAAAATTACCCATGCCTATGCGTATGGCGGCGAGGAGATGTCCATCGATACGGTGGAGAAGTTTCTGGACCATAAAGTTGATTATTATGCAACAATCAATTTCCAGGGCATACAGGATGTTGTAAATGCTGTCGGAGGCGTGTCTCTGCCTATTGAAGAGGATATGGAGAACAAAAATCCGAATCATGTGCAGTTCAAGATTGAAGGCGGCAAGCCCGTATATAATGGAGAAGAAGCGATGTATTATGTCCGTTACCGGGAGGACAGCGATTTTAACCGGACGAAACGCCAGCAGATTTTCCTGAACTCATTGGTTAATAAGGTGCTGACGTTCAACGGAGTCACCAAGATACCAGAACTGCTGGATATAATGGGGCAAAATTTCCAGACAGACATGCAGCCGAGCTTTATCGTGGACCTGGGCAAGCAGGTGCTGACCCAGACCAAACCCCAAATCTCCAGTTTCACCATTATGGGAGAAGGGTTAAAGATTGATGGCACTTATTACGACAAAGCAGATGAGAAAGACCTGGAGTACGCCAAATCGCTCATTGAAAACTGGATGGACCCCAATACAACGTCTGCGACGTTAAAGCTGCCGGACCGCCAGGAAATTGAGTGAAACGAAAAAGAGCGTGATAGAAGTCCATTGATCAGCAGCCGGTTCGCCGTCTGCTGATTTTGTTCCTCGTGGAACAATGGGCGTGGGTCCGGAAATCCGAAGGAGGATATTAAGCTCTTATGAATATTGCATTTTTTCTGCTGCCCAAACAGGAGGTAGCCTACGTTACATCTGATTCTACGCTGAGGCAAACCTTGGAGCGGATGGAGTATCACCGCTTTACGGCTGTTCCGATTTTGGATAAAGATGGAAGATATATTGGAACGGTAACGGAAGGGGATCTGCTCTGGCATATGAAGAATTCCAAGGGCCAGATCACTTTTGAGAACGCTTCAAAATTTCTGCTCAAAGACGTGCCGCTGCGCGTGAATATCAAGCCTGTTTCCATTGAAGCGAATATGGAGGATCTGATCAATCTTGCGAAAGTGCAGAACTTCGTTCCTGTCGTGGATGATATGGAGCGGTTTATAGGCATCGTAAGGCGCAGTCAAATCATCGAGTATTGTGAAAAATTCGTCTCAAGGGAATCCTTGAATTCGGGCGGATAATAGTAATGCTGCTGAAGAGAAGACTCCGGGGGTGCCTTCGTAATGAACTTTGGTTATGCTATAATGAAGAATAAAGCTCTTTCAGAAGGATGTGCTCTTCACTATATGTCTAAAGAACTGGATGTAGCCAAACGCGCAAAGGTTATAGAATGGCTGAAGACGGAAGTACTCGATCAGGTGTCGCGCTTGTTCCGAGCCATGTGGGAAGGGAGCACCTCCCGTATTGGGGACAGTCTGGCAAGTCTGATCATGAGCGCTTACATTCTGGGCAGACGGCTGGGTGTTTCTTACAGCGATCTGGATCAGCAGCTGCTCGACAAACTGAGAAAGCACAGACAGGAGGGCCACCAGCTTGAAGACTGGTATCAGGATATTTCCGCACTCGAAGAACATATGCGTAAGAGGTGAACACATTTGAAATCAAGCGTGGCTGCGGTGGTATGGAGCATCATCTATCTGCTGCTGCTGTTATCTTTGCTCACTCCATTGAGGGTCCTTACACCATTTTTCCTGATCGTGCCCGGTGCCGTGCTGTTCGCGTCCCAGCCGTTCAGGAAGTTTGTAATGTGTGTCATACCGGTGGCGCTGATTCTGGCCATAATCAGTCCGCTGTTTCTGATTCCGATGGCATATTTTCTGATACCGGCCATAATCATGGGCAGAGCGTATAAGAAAGGCGTACCCGCTTTTCATACCCTCATGACCGGCACAGGTGTCATTATCGCCGAATTTTTGCTGCTGCTGCTGGTGGGCACTGTATTTTTCCAGTTCGACCTGTCCCAGTATATCCGGCAAATCGTAACGGAAATGGTGGCGCCGCTGCAGGATATGGCCAATAACAACCCGCTTACCCAAATGACGTGGGATGATGCGGCAACGAAGAATATCGCCGATGTTACGGTGCTTATGATCCCGTATGCCCTTATTGTCACCTCGTTCACGATGGCTGTCATCACGCATGCATTGACAAGACCGATCCTGAGCTCCATGGGCATGGCGGTACCAAAAATGAAGCCTGCCCGCGAATGGAGGCTGCCGCGTGCGTTAATATGGTATTATCTGCTGGCGGTCATCATAGAATGGATTGCCTACGGATCGGATGGCGGCTGGGCGACAACGATTGCCGCCAATCTCATTCCGCTGATCAATATTTGCTTTCTGATCCAGACGATCGGATTCTTCTTTTTTCTCGTGCATGCCCGCAAATGGAATCCGGTGCTTTCCTTCGTGTTCGCAGGGATCGTGCTGCTTATTCATCCGCTGCGCATCATCGGCATTATCGACTTAGCCTTTCCACTGCGTGAAGCCATTACAAGATCGAAGAGGTAGGGTGAAGAGTCATGCCTAAATTTCTTCAGCAACGCTGGCACGGCTATCATACCGTATGGGCGTTTCTGCTGCTGTTGCTGCTGGTCATTGCGCTAACGTGGTACAACTGGGAGCTTGGCGTGATCGGCCTGCTGCTGTCTTTTGTCATGGGGGGCGTGCTGCTGCGGTCCGAAATGCGGTTCAGAAACGATCTGTCGGAGTACATTACCGGCCTTTCTTTCCGTGTGAAAAGGGTCGAAGGGGAAGTGATCAGCACGCTGCCGTTCGGGATCATTCTCTACAGCGAGGACCGTTCGGTGGAGTGGACGAACAAGTTTGCCGCTGACCTGTTCGTGGAGCAGTCTCTGATCGGGGAACCGCTGCAGGAGCTTTTTCCACAGCTGGCCGGAGTTCTGCAGGCCAAGAAGGACAAGGACAACAAGGAAGCCGTGAAGGAGCATCAGGTTGAACTGCAGCATGACAGCAGGTTTTACCGCTTCCTCATCATCCCGGATGAGCGGCTTATCTACCTCTATGAAATCACAGAGCTGGTTGTGTTGAGAGATAGATACGAGAACGAGCGTCTCGCCATCGGGATCGTACTCCTTGATAATCTCGATGAGGCATCCCAAAGCATGGATGACCAGCAGCGGACGGCGCTGGTTGCCAAAGTCTCCAGCGAGATTACATCCTGGGCAAAGCAGTATGGCGTTTATTTGCGCCGGCTCTCCTCGGAGCGCTATCTCATGATGCTCAGCTACAAGTCGCTGGCCGAGCTGGAGCAGAGCCGCTTTGTAATTTTGGATACCGTGCGTGAAATGACGGCCGATCTGAAGGTGCCAATGACACTGAGCATCGGCCTTGCCTTCGGAGCGGATACGATCAGCGAGCTGGGCGAGCTGGCGCAATCCAGCCTGGATATGGCGCTTGGACGCGGAGGTGATCAGGCGGCCGTGAAAGCGGGACAGCGGCTGTCCTTCTACGGCGGCAAATCCAACGCCGTCGAGAAGCGGACGAGGGTAAGAGCGCGGGTGATCGCCCATGCTCTGCGTGATCTGATGCAGGAAAGCGACAGGGTGATCATTTTGGGGCATAAAAACCCCGACATGGACGCCATCGGCGCCGCTATTGGCGTGTGGAAGGCGGCATCGCTGTTCAATGTGGAGACCCATATCGTGCTGGATAAGCCGAATCCGTCAATCACCCGCCTGATGGATCAGGTGAACAAAGAGGAGGTGCTGGCCAACTCATTCGTCTCGCCGGAACAGGCGATGCAGATGATGACCGAGCACAGCCTGCTGGTGGTGGTGGATACGCACAAGGCGTCGATGACCATGGAGCCGCGGCTTGTCAAGCAGGCAAGCCGTGTGGTTGTAGTCGACCACCACCGCCGTGGGGAAGAATTTATAAACGACGCGGTATTGATCTATCTGGAGCCTTACGCCTCCTCAGCGTGCGAGCTGGTTACCGAGCTGCTGCAGTATATTCATGACAAGGTGCAGTTCACGCCGCTGGAAGCAACGGCGCTGCTGTCCGGTATTACTGTGGATACGAAGCATTTCTCCCTGCATACGGGATCGCGGACCTTTGAGGCGGCGGGCTTCCTCAGAAGAAGCGGTGCGGATACGGTGATGATTCAGCGTCTGCTTAAGGAAGATCTGGATGAATATATTGCTAAGGCAGAAATCATCAAGCATGCTAAAATGTTGTATGGGCGCATTGCGCTGGCGGTAACCGAGCCCGGTCAAAAAATCCCGCAGCTGCTTATTGCCCAGGTGGCGGATACGCTGCTTAATATGACGGACGTGCTCGCGTCCTTCGTTGTCAGCGAACGTCCGGATGGACTGGTGGGCATCAGTGCCCGTTCACTCGGACGCATGAATGTACAGGTAGTTATGGAAAGGCTGGGAGGCGGAGGCCACCTGACAAACGCGGCTGTTCAGCTGGATTGTACGCTGGAGGAAGCGGAACGCAGGCTGATCGAAGTCCTGGCTGAAATAGAAGGGGAAGAGGGGTTGTTCGAATGAAGGTTATTTTTCTGAAAGACGTAAAGGGTCAAGGCAAAAAAGGACAGGTTAAGGAAGTATCGGATGGTTATGCAACGAATTTCCTGCTGCCGCGCAATCTGGCGCGTCCGGCAACCGATGGCAACATGAAGGTGCTGGAGAACCAAAATGCGGCGGAAGAAAGACGCAAGCAGGAGGAGAAGGCGGAAGCTCAGGAGCTCGGCAAAAAGCTGGAGGCATTGACCGTGCAGCTGAAAGCCAAAGCCGGCGAAGGCGGCCGCTTGTTCGGCGCCATTACCTCCAAGCAAATTGCGGATGCGCTGGCATCTGACGGCGTAAAGCTGGATAAGCGCAAAATCGAACTGGAGGAGCCGATCCGGACGCTCGGCGTGACCCAAATGATGGTCAAGCTTCATCCGGAAGTGAAGGCGACCCTTAAGGTTCAGGTGACTGAAGAGTAATATGGGCGGCGAATTTTATGATCGGATTCCCCCGCAGAATCTGGAGGCCGAGCAAGCGGTAATAGGTTCGATCCTGCTGCAGGCCGAAGCGCTGATTACGGCGATGGAGCGGGTTCAGACCGATGATTTTTACGACAAATCCCACCAGCTGATTTTTGAAGCAATGATTGAACTGGGTGAAGCCGGCCAGCCGATCGACTTGGTCACCTTGACCTCCAAGCTGCAGGACAAGAGTCAACTGGAGGATATCGGGGGCGTAAGCTACCTTTCCAAGCTGGCCCACGGTGTGCCGACAGCCGCTAATGTCGACTATTACGCCCAGATTATCGAGGAGAAAGCCATGCTGCGCCGGCTGATCCGGGCAGCTACTCAGATTGTAAGTGAAGGGTATGCGGGCGGAGAAGACGTGCCGGGCATGCTCAGCGACGCCGAGCGGCGTATCCTGGAAATCTCCAACAGCCGTTCAGGCAGCGGTTTTATAGCCATACGCGATGTCGTTATGGAAGTATTCGATAAGGTGGAAAAGCTGCATCAGAACAAGGGCACCACGACAGGTATACCTTCGGGTTTCGTGGATCTCGACAAAATGACCGCAGGGTTTCAGCGCAGTGACTTGATCATCGTAGCCGCACGCCCTTCCGTCGGCAAGACGGCTTTCGCCTTGAATATCGCGCAGAACGTCGCCGTTCGCGCCAAGGAGACCGTGGCCATCTTCAGTCTGGAGATGTCGGCGGCCCAGCTCGTGCAGCGTATGATTTGCGCGGAGGCGAACCTGGACGCGAACGTCATGCGGACCGGGGAGTTCAAAGGGGATGAGGATTGGGCCAAGCTGACGATGGGCATTGCGGCCTTGGCGGAAGCCGAGATCTATATTGACGATACGCCGGGGGTAACGGTCGCGGATATCCGCGCCAAATGCCGCCGTCTGAAAACAGAGAAGGGCCTGGGCATGATCGTCATCGACTACCTGCAGCTCATTCATGGGCGCGGCAAAGCCGGTGAGAACCGCCAGCAGGAGGTTTCGGAAATTTCCCGTACGCTGAAGCAGATCGCGCGTGAGCTGGAAGTGCCGGTCATTGCCCTGTCCCAGCTCAGCCGGGGTGTGGAGCAGCGGCAGGACAAGCGTCCGATGATGAGTGACCTGCGGGAATCGGGCTCGATCGAGCAGGATGCCGATATCGTGGCCTTCCTGTACCGGGATGATTATTACAACCAGGAGACCGAGAAGAAGAATATTATCGAGATCATTATTGCCAAACAGCGTAATGGTCCGGTTGGTACGGTGGAACTCGTATTTCTTAAAAATTATAATAAATTCGCCAACTACGAGCGTGCGCATGCCGATGCGTTTGCAGGTTAACTTGCCTGCCGTGTCAGATGCACATGTATGCAGAAGGGCATCCTAGAGCCATTTTTATAATGGCTGCAGGGTGCCTTTTTTGTTTTGATAACGCTCACTGGAAAGCCTCATCTGCTGTTACAGGTAATTTTTTTTGTTTTCTGAATGGCTTGACGATCCAGGCCTGGGTTGTTACAATACACGTTGCAAACAATTAATTCCGATGTTTTTAGTTGCATATAGCTTATTCAACTGAATTTATATATTTTGGAGGTTAGCAATGACAATTAACATGCTTATAACCGGTCTTCTATGCGGCGCGCTGCTGGGGTTTGTGATGCAGCGGGGGCGTTTCTGCCTGACAGGCGGCTTCAGAGACATGTATATCGCGAAGGACAACCGGATGTTCTATGCCTTGCTGATTGCCATTGCGGTGCAAAGCATCGGGGTTTATGCGCTTCTGCAGGCAGGGATCCTGCAGTTTGAAGCCGGCTCCTTCCCGATTGTCGCCACGATAGTGGGTTCCTTTGTCTTCGGCATCGGAATTATTCTGGCCGGCGGCTGTGCGACCGGTACCTGGTACCGTGCAGGAGAAGGATTGCTTGGAAGCTGGATCGCGTTATTCGGCTACATGCTGATGGCGGCCATCATGAAGAGCGGTCCGCTGAAGCCGCTGAACGCTGGATTGCGTGATGCAGGAACGGCGTCCAACTCCATGGCGGGTACGCTTGGCATATCCGTCTGGATTCTAATCGCGCTCTTGGCTATTATCACCGTAGGGGTTGTGGTCCGTGAGCTGCGGAAGCCGAAGGTGAAAATTCCCGCTATGCGCCCCAAACGGAAAGGCCTTAGCCATATCCTGTTCGAGAAACGCTGGCATCCGTTTGTAACAGCGGTGCTGGTCGGCTTGATTGCCATTCTGGCGTGGCCGCTCAGTGAAGCAACCGGTCGAATGAGCGGTCTGGGCATTACGACACCATCAGCGAACATTATGCAGTACCTGGTGACAGGCGATGCGTCGATCATCAACTGGGGAGTATTTCTGGTACTCGGTATTTTCCTTGGATCTTTTATTGCTGCCAAAGCGAGCCGCGAATTCCGCTTTCGGGCGCCGGATGCCAGAACGGCTGTAACAAGCCTGTGCGGTGGGCTGCTGATGGGCTTCGGCGCCAGCCTGGCCGGCGGCTGCTCCATCGGCAACGGGCTGGTTATGACGGCCATGATGACATGGCAGGGCTGGATTTCACTGGTCTTTATGATCCTCGGTACGTGGACGGCTTCTTACTTCGTTTTTGTCCGTCCGAACGTCAAGAAAGCTGCACAGAAGGCAGCCACCCAGCCTACAACGGCATAATTCCGGAAATCAGATAGAATCGATAATATACATCAACAGGCGAGAGGAGAATCATATATGAAACAGAAACTGGAAGTTCTTGGCATGGTATGTCCGTTCCCGCTGATTGAAGCAAAAAATGCAATGGAACAGCTGAACAGCGGCGATGAGCTGGTCATCGACTTTGACTGCACGCAGGCGACGGAGAGCATCCCGCGCTGGGCGGCGGAGGCTGGACACGAAGTGACCAACTACGAGCAGCTTGATGAAGCGCAATGGACCATCACGGTTCAGAAGAAATAACCTGCAGCCTCATAAGCCGTTGTCCCGTGTAATGCGGGATGACGGTTTTTTTCTGGTGAAAATAGCCTGATTTACGAACAATTTAATTTTCAAGTTGTATATTGTTCGTTTTTTATTTGACTTTAAAAATGGAGACTGTTACACTTAAATTGCTGCTCGAAAGCAGCAGGATCATGCACGCCCGGGATGTTCCGCGGTTCTGGAACAGCTGCCGGACGTTTTTCCTGTTGTCCAAATCCAGTCCGCTGCACCGGCGCAAGGTGCCGTCCGGGTGGGGAAGCAGTCCAAAATCAGAGTGTCTGGGGCACTCCACGGAGGAATGAAACTATGTCAACTGTAGTCGTTGTGGGAACACAATGGGGAGACGAAGGAAAGGGCAAGATCACGGACTTTCTGGCAGAGAGCGCCGATGTAGTAGCCCGATACCAAGGGGGCAATAATGCCGGACATACCATTCTGATCGAAGGTAAAAAATATAAGCTCAGCCTGATCCCATCCGGTGTATTTTATGCGGATAAAACTTGTGTTATTGGCAACGGTATGGTTATTAACCCTGCAGCATTAATTGAAGAGATTAAATACATTCACGATAATGGATTTTCCACCAAAAATCTGGTCATCAGCGACCGCGCGCATGTCATCATGCCTTATCACATGACACTGGATGCGCTGGAGGAAGACCGCAAGGGACCTAACAAGATCGGAACGACCCGCAAGGGCATCGGTCCTGCCTACATGGATAAAGCGGCACGCAACGGCATCCGGATTTCCGATCTGCTGGATGCGGAGGAGTTCGAGCAGAAGCTGCGCCATTTGATGAAGGAAAAGAATCAGATCATCACGCAGGTATACGGCGCCGAGCCACTGGATGTGGAAGAAATTCTGAAGCAATATCTGGAATATGCCGAATTCATTCGTCCATACGTTACAGATACCTCGGTGGTGCTTAATGATGCGATTGATGCGAACCGGAAGGTGCTGTTTGAGGGTGCGCAAGGGGTTATGCTCGATATCGACCAGGGCACCTATCCGTTCGTAACATCCTCCAATCCGTCGGCAGGCGGTGTATGCATCGGATCGGGCGTCGGCCCGTCCAAGATCAAGGAGGTCATTGGTGTGGCGAAGTCCTACACGACACGTGTAGGCGACGGACCGTTCCCGACTGAGCTGAACAATGAGATCGGTGATTTTATCCGTGAAAAAGGCCATGAGTACGGAACAGTCACCGGGCGTCCGCGCCGTGTCGGCTGGTTCGACAGCGTCGTAGTCCGCCATGCCCGCCGGGTGAGCGGCATTACAGGGTTGTCCCTAAACTCGTTGGACGTACTGACAGGCCTGGAGACGGTCAAAATCTGCACAGGCTACAAATATCGTGGGGAGATCATTACACACTATCCGGCCAGCCTGAAGATGCTGGCAGAGTGCGAAGCTGTGTATGAAGAGCTGCCAGGCTGGAGCGAGGACATCAGCAACGTGAAGACGCTCGATAAACTGCCGGAGAATACGCGCAATTACGTGAAGCGTGTATCCGAGCTTACAGGCATTCCGATTGCTATCTTCTCCGTAGGCCGCAACCGTGAGCAGACGAATCAGGTGCTTCCGATTTACGTATAATAGATTCATATTATTCAGCGTGTCAGCTGCTTATTTACAGAATGCAGCCGGCACGCTTTATTATTTTTTGAGACGTTGTAACTCTCCTGCGCGCCACTCAGGGGTTAATGCTCTTCTTTTTCGTCCATACTGGTACAAAAAGGTAATCGAAGCTGCTGTGTGGTGCCAAGAGGAGGAGATTGCATATGAGATGGCTCGGATGGCTGATGAAGACAGGGTTGACCGTCGTTCTGATCAGCGGGCTGACGATGCTGACCACGGGAATGGTTGTGAGTGTATATGTGAAATCGCTGTTGGAGTCTTTTAATATTCAGCTTGAGAATGAACCGGCTATAGGTTTGAATGTTTTCGGCGGAGGTTTGTTCGGGAGCAAGCAGCCGGATACCGGCTCAACGGAATCTGCCGTCACAGGCAATCCGGATGAAACGGGGAGCACACCGGTGCAGCAGGGAGACACACCTGCGAAGCCCAGCTCTGAAGAAATGCCGGACGGTGCGCTGCCTGTCATGGGGAGCAGCCAGGATGAGGCAGCATCAAGTGAAGCATCAGGGGAAACATCAGAGGAAGGTGCCAGTGGTGCCAGTAATTCCGATGATGCGGGATCCGGCGGTGAGCAGCTGGTCATGACGCCTGGTGAAATTGCGGAGAAGAAGGACAGCTTGCCGGAAGCGGAGAAGCAGCAGATCTTTACCATGCTGATGAACAAGCTGCCGGCTGAGGATATGCAGAAAATTTCCGCTGCCATGGAAGACGGACTGACGGAAGCGGAGCTGCAGGAGATTGAACAGGTGATTGCCAAGCGGATGACCACAGAAGAATACACCAAGCTGATGGAGCTGCTTAAGAAATAAAGACATATAGAGGTAGTTCAAAAAGTCATCTTTTGATCACGAAGGAAGTCAGGGAGCGGACTCGACATCGAATCTTGAATTCAGCCGGGCCTAAGCGGATGCTTCCGAAGCATGTTTCCTCCGGAAACATTTCAGGTGCTCACGTACCCCAAGTACGCTCCGCTCCTCAGTCCCTTGCTTCATTCAACTCAAGCGTTTTGAAAAAACGCACTTCGGAAGCATAAGCTTCGGTGCTGAAAACCTGACTTTTTGAACACTCACATATAGGTCTTTGGACTGGCTCTTTCGCATGTTTTGTAAACGTAAGGTATAAAAACCAAAAGAAGTATAGTGGAGTAAATCGTTTGCAAGCCGCGCCCCGCGCGGTTTTTTGCATTGTTTGGTAAAGTTGAAATCCCGGTAAAAGCTGTGTTAAAGTAAATTGGTATTATGAAAAGGTTAAATTTTTGAAACCTTTTTGCGTATCCATGCAATTTTAACAATCAAACTTAACTACGAACTAATGGAATTGTCCTTATACAAATCAGAGATCGGGAACCTGAATTTTTGAGCTAGAGAAAGATCTGAAAGGGAGAGAACCATGAAGGGTTTCAAGGGAACACGATGGATTGGCAAGAAGCCCGGAAGCGGAGCATCTGATGAACAGAAAGGCAAGAGGAAGCCCGCCTTTGACATCAGACAGTGGCGGCAAGGCTTGAACGGTCCCCGCAAATGGGCGGTAGTAGCGGCCGGAAGTGTCATTGTTGTGGGCGGGATCATATTTGCAGGCAACCAATATGTTGCCGCCAACACCGTCCCCTACTACAAGGTGTACATCAAGGGCACAGAAGTAGGAGCTCTTCAGAGCGAGGAACAGCTGAAGAAGCTGTATGAAAATAAAGCGCAAGAGTATGCCGAGAAATATCCGGATGTGGAGATGGTGCTGAATACAAAAGGCATATCGACCAAGGTGGAGAAAGCCTACAAAGCGGACATCGACAGCAACGCGACGCTGGATAAGCTGGACGGCATGCTGACGGCATACGCCAAAGGCGTTGAGCTGGTCGTGGACGGAGAGGCCGTAGGTATTGTCAAGGATACTGAGACAGCCCAGGTTGTGCTGAAACAGGTTCAGAAGAAGTATATACCGGACAGTGATGGTGCAACGGGTGTACAATCCAGTACCATGAAAGCTTCGACCGGGACGGCAGCGGCAGCGCCGAAAACCTGGCTGACCTCCGTAGGCATTAACGAGGACATCGATCTTGAATCAGTGAAGGCCGATCCGAACAAGGTGCTGACGGAGGAGGAAGCGGTCAAGGCTTTGATGAAGGAACGGGAAGAGCCGGTAACTTATACGGTAAGGGAAGGGGATACGCTCTCCACCATCGCCAGCAATTTTGACATGACGCCCTGGGAGATCAAGCAAAATAACCCTGGCACGAAGGAAAAGTACCTGCAAATCGGCGATGAGCTCAAAATTACGGCACCGAAGCCGCCGGTCACGGTCAAGACGGTGGAGAAGGTGGTCGAACAGATCAAGATTGAGCCGGAGCGGGTCATTCGTCAAAGCGATGAGCTGAAAGCCGGAACCAGCAAGGTTGTCCGTGCCGGACAGGCAGGATTGAAGCAGATGGATTATCAGATCACCAAGGAGAACGGGGCAGTCGTGAAGGAAGAATGGCTCGGCCAGAAGGTGCTGAAAGCTTCCGTGCCGGAGGTTGTGCTGCGGGGGACCAAGGTGGTTGGCCAGGGGTCAGGCGATTTCGCATGGCCGGTATCGGGCGCTTCTCTGACAAGCAGCTTTGGTTCGCGCTGGGGCAGAATGCATGAGGGCATCGACATGGTAGGCAGCCGCGATGTCAGGGCAGCGGATGAAGGCAGGGTTGTTTTTGCGGGACAGCAGAATGGATACGGCAATGTGATCATTATCGACCATGGCAACGGTTATCAGACATTGTACGGCCATCTAAGCAGCATCGGGGTCTCTGTCGGCCAGACTGTAAGCAAGGGAGAGTCCATCGCCGTAATGGGCAACACGGGCCGTTCAACGGGAACGCATCTGCATTTTGAGATCCGTAAGAACAACACAGCGCAAAATCCGCTCACTTATCTGAGATAACAGGACAGGCGTTCTTCAGGCACAAGCGCCTGGTGAATCATGAGTTTATTGTATTTATTTATTTTTAATATGGAAGAACACAGGGCGTGTCCGGCTGTTGCCGGGCATGCTTTTTGCCGCTTCCACGAGCTTTGACGGGCTGAGGGTGTTTTTTCACAGACAATATGAAGGGCAAAGGATGTAACCGCATGCCCGCTATGCTAAAATGAACGTTAGAATGAAAATAAATATATAAAATAAATTTAAAAATGGTTCCATGAGCTTCATATATAGATGCGATCGAGGTGAGATACGGCATGCAGGGAACGATTCTGGTGGTGGATGACGAACAGCCTATCGCCGATATTTTGAAATTCAATCTGGAAAAGGAAGGCTACCAGGTCATTTGCGCCTTTGACGGAATCAGTGCGGTCGATATCGCCGTCAAGCAGCAGCCGGATCTGATTCTGCTGGATTTGATGCTGCCGGGCATGGACGGTATGGATGTGTGCCGCGAAGTGCGGGGACATCATTTGCAGACCCCCATCATTATGCTTACTGCCAAGGACGGGGAGATCGACAAGGTGCTTGGCCTGGAGCTGGGGGCGGACGATTATGTGACAAAGCCGTTCAGCACGCGCGAGCTGCTGGCGCGGGTGAAGGCGCAGATGCGCCGTCAGCGCGGTGTCACGACAGCTGAGCCCAAGCCGGCAGAGGAAAAGCCGCAGGGGCTGCGTGTCGGGGAGCTTTATTTTGATACGGATATGTACACTGCTTATAAAAATGGGGCGGCGCTGGATCTGACGCACCGTGAATACGAGCTGCTGCACTACATGGCGAAAAATGCGGGCAAGGTGATGACGCGTGAGCATTTGCTGCAGGCGGTGTGGGGCTTTGAGTATTACGGCGACGTGCGGACAGTGGATGTCACCATCCGGCGGCTGCGCGAGAAGATCGAAGAGAATCCGAGTAAGCCGGAGACGATCGTGACCCGGCGCGGGCTCGGCTATTTGATCCATAACGGCAAAGGCGGCAGCTTCGGATGAAATGGATGGAGTTCTTCCGTACGATTCAGGCGAAGCTGATCATTATTTATGTGCTGCTCATCCTGGTGGCCATGCAGCTGATCGGCGTGTATTTCGTCAGTTCCATGAAGAACTCGCTGACGAGCAATTTCACGCAGGATCTGCAGGCCCGGGCGGAAATGCTGGCCGTTCTTGCAGAGCAGGACCTGGGTGGAAGCGACGGAAAAAGTGCGGAAGACAGCGTGGAAAGCCTGCGCGTGCGCGTGAACAATCTGTTTGACTTCAGCGGCGCCGAGATTCAGGTGCTGGACGCGAGCGGAAAGGTGCTGATCACCTCGCAGGGCTCGCATGCCGATTATGTCGGCCGCAAAAACACGCAAACCGTGGTCAGCCGCGCGCTGCAGGGCATCCGCGATAATGAAGAATATATGATTGATGAGGATAATGTGCGTAAAAAGGTCGTGGCCAAACCGGTCATCAGCGACGGCAAAATCGTCGGTGCCGTCTACATTGCCGCCTCCATGGCGGAGCTGTATGACACGATGCAGCGGATCAACAACGTGTTCCTGTCCGGGATGCTGATCGCGCTCGGGCTGACGGCCGTGCTGGGGGTCGTGCTCGCCCATACGATCACACACCCGATCAGGCTGATGACGAAGCATGCGACGGCTGTAGCGGAGGGCAATTTCGAGCAGAAGATGCCTGTGTTCGGCAGTGACGAGATTGGCCAGCTGAGCAGCGCCTTCAATTATATGACCAGCAGGCTGCGTGATGCGCTCGCCCAGAACGAGGAGGAGAAGGAGAAGCTGTCCTCCATTCTGTCGAACATGAGCGACGGCGTCATTGCGACGGATGAGAACGGGCGGGTCATCCTCGTCAACCTGCGCGCCAGTTCCATGCTCGGGGTGAACAATAACGAGATTGCCGGCAGGCATATCGCACTGTTGCTTGGCCTCGACCCGGAGGAAGCGGATGCGCTCATTACGGGCATACCCGCATCCACATTGCTGCAGCTGGAACCGCCGGACCAGTCCGAGCCGGTCGTGATCCGGGTCACGTTCACACCGATTCATCGCCGCGAGATCGGCATTACCGGCACCATCGCCGTCCTGCAGGATGTGACCGAGCAGGAGGAGATGGAGCATACGCGGCGCGAGTTCGTGGCGAACGTGTCGCATGAGCTCCGGACGCCGCTGACGACGATTCGGAGCTACGCGGAAGCGCTCGACGAGGGCGCCATGCAGGAGCCGCAGCTCGGCGAGCGCTTTGTCGGCGTTATCCGGAACGAGACCGAGCGCATGATCCGGCTGGTTACGGATCTGCTGCACCTGTCCAGGCTGGATTCCAACGAGGCACCGCTTCGCATTCAGCCGGTGGATGTGGAAGAGCTGCTGGAGGACGTGGCAGACCGCTTTTCGTTCCAATTGCAGGAGAAGCAGATAACGGACCGGGTCGTCATTGAACAGGGCATCGGTGCGGTTATGGTGGACCGGGATCAGGTGGATCAGGTGCTGGATAATCTGGTATCGAATGCGCTCAAATACACGCCGGAAGACGGCAGCATTGTGATCGAGGCCCGCCGCCGCGGTGAGTGGCTGGCGATATCCGTACAGGATACCGGTATCGGCATCCCGAAGAAGGATCTCGACAGGATTTTCGAACGTTTCTACCGTGTCGACAAAGCCCGTTCGCGAAACATGGGGGGAACAGGGCTGGGCTTGTCGATTGCCCGGGAAATTGTCAAAGCGCATGGCGGCACAATCACCCTGGAATCCGAGCTCGGCAAAGGAACATGTGCGACGTTTACACTGCCGCTGCCGGGTGAAGGGAGGGAAGCGCAGTGAAGGAACGCTTGAAGTCGGCGGCGCTGGCCGTCCTGGTGTTGGGCAGTCTGGTGCAGAGCTATTTCCTGATTTACCGTCTGCCGGGAAGCGGCACAGTGCTTACATCGGAGACGAGCTATGTGCAGACCGAGAATATGGGTCAGGAGGAGAGCGTCGAGGATCTGATTTTCCCTGATCGGATGATCATCCATATGGGGGGGAACAAGCATACGGTCTTCTATCCGGGAACGACCTTTTATGATCTGATTCTATCGCGTCTGGAAGGACGGACCTTCGAAAACTATCAAAGACGCAGTATCCAGTCAGCAGACTGGAATGCGGTCCGCGAGCAGAACAAGGGGATTGAGCTCTCCTTCAGTGGAGGCGTTCCCGTTACGCTGCTGGAGAAGCTGATGCGGATCACGCCGGATCCCGTCTTTCGTGCGGAGACGATCAACCGAATCTGGATCTACATTGACAAGCAGGCGTCGAAGACGCACGCGCTGTTCTTCAGCACTCGCGGGGATGTCGTGTATGAAGCGACCCAGGCGGATTTGACGGTCGAGGATGTGGAGCAGCATGCAGCCTTTGGCATCAGCTCGCCGCCATATGAGATGGTGGACGGGAATTATTATATCCCTCAAGAGGATATGGAGGTAGAGCAGCCTGTCGTGCTGTCGGGCTTGTTCACCATTGAGCAAATGCAGCGCAACCTGTTTTTTGATCCAAGCATTACGCGCAATATTCAGGAGAAGGACGGATCGGAAATCTATACGGACAGCAAGCGCAGCCTTCAGGTGAAGCAGGAGCAGCGCTGGATGAGTTATACGGACCCGGCCGCCCCTTCCTCGGAGCAAAGCGACGCCGTCCGTGATCTGCTTGCAGGCGTGGAATTCGTCAACCAGCACGGCGGCTGGGACGGCCGCTATCGGCTGGCGCTGCAGAGCAGCCTGGATTACGGGACCAAGGTTGTATTCCAGCAGTATTACAAGTCTTTCCCGGTGATGGACAAGCCGTCCTTCCGCTTTGGGACCATACAATTGGAGATGCAGCAAGAGACGGCGTCGGTCTACGAGCGCTCATTGCTCTATCTGAAGGGCGGCGAGCATTCCTCCCACAAGGTGATGCTGCCGGGAGGCGAGAAGCTCAAGCAGCAGCTTGCCAAGCAGGCGGAAGGCCAGGCCATTACGGACATCAGCCCGGTTTATATGCCAAAGCTGATCGACCAGGGAATCGAGCTGGTTCCGGTATGGCGGGTGAAGCTGGAAAACGGCGGCGAATTCACAGTAGGGGCGTCGCCTGCCTCCGGAACAGCGGCAACTGGCCGCTAATGCCGGTTCGGAGCGTTGTGATTGAAGTGTGAAGGAGGAACGGGAATGGATTGGAGCCGCGCCAAAAATGTGCTGATTGTCACCTTTTTGCTGCTGAACCTGGTGCTGGGATTCCAGCTGTGGAGCGATATGCGCGAGACGGCTGGCCCGTCACTGGATTTCACATCCCTTGATAAGGATACGCAGCGGCTGATGGAAGAGAAGGGCATTCAGGTGCTGGCTCCCATTCCCGGTGGAACACCGGAGCTGCCAAAGCTGTCCTATACGTACGTGGAAGGCGAGAAAGGGAAGAAGGTCAAGCTGGACAAGCCGGTGGACAGCAAGCTGATTTTCAGCCTGCCGGAGCTGACCGAAGCGCTGCGTTCCGAGATTCCGGATATCGCGAACTACGATTACGATCCTTTGGCAGAATATGATTCGGACGATGCCTTTGGCGCCTTTGTGCTGCATCCGCTCGTCGAGGGCAGATGGCCCCTTTTCAAGGTAAATCTGGAGCTGTATTACAGCAATCAGAAGATTACGGAATACCGTAAAATCCCGGTGGAGCTGACGACGACGGAGGAAAAGGAAATGGCGCTGCCGGCGGCGAAGGCGCTGGGCAGATTGGTAGACAATTATTTGCCGATGGAAGCGGTCGTGAAGGATATCCGGCTGGGCTATTACGGGCGTGATTTTAACTCGGACAACCAGGTGGCCGTTGCGGTGTGGCGGTTCATTCTTGAGGACGGGCAGGAGTATTACGTGCAGATGAACGGTGATGTCATCAGCCCGAAGACAGAGCAAACGGAGGAATTATGAGCAATGGGCATATCATTTACCGTGCTGTCGAGCGGTTCGACAGGGAATGCGACGGTGGTCCGCAATGAGGACACCACCATAATGATCGACGCAGGGCTTAGCGCGAAGCGCATTGAAGAGCTGCTGCAGGAACGGGAGCTGAGCGGTGGCGATCTGGACGGCATCCTCGTGACTCACGAGCATTCCGACCATATTAAAGGCCTGGGGGCGGTCGCGCGCAAATACAGCCTCCCGGTCTATGCCAATGAAAAAACATGGGCGGCAATGGGCAAGTCCATCGGAGCTATAGAAGACGAGAATCGCAGGATACTGGAGACAGGGGCGACCATGGAATTTGGCTCACTGCGCGTGGAATCGTTCGGCATATCTCATGACGCCGCCGAGCCGGTGGGCTACAGCTTTTATGACGGACCGGAGAAGCTGAGCGTCGCCACCGATCTCGGTTATGTCAGTGACAAGGTGAAGCAGGCGATCTCCAAAGCGGATGTGCTGGTTCTGGAGGCGAACCATGACGTAGAGATGCTGCGCATGGGCCGTTATCCGTGGAATATCAAACGCCGGATTCTGAGCGACATTGGCCATTTATCCAACGAAATGGCGGGAGCGATCCTGAGCGAGCTGCTTGACGGATATACAAAGCGGACGTACCTTGCGCATTTGAGCCGGGACCATAACATGATGGAGCTGGCCAAAATAACGGTACGCGGAGCGATGGAAGACCGCGGCTGTTTCTACAAGGATTCTGAATTCAGGCTGTGTGACACGTATTACGACAGGCCTACGCCATGGGATAAGGTGAGTGAGCCATAAAGCTGTCCAGCTCGGCGGCTTTGTGCTCCACTTCCTCACGTGTTAAGAGCCCCTTTTCCACGAGCAGCTCGATCAGCGTGCTGAGCGCAAGCGTGTTGCGGTAATGCTCTTCCTTCAGGTCTGCCAGCTTGGCGACGATCCCCACTTCCTCCATGGTTGTCCGGTAGCGTTCCATTATGCATTTCTCCTTCCAAAAAAATGAACTTGTCCGCTTAAAACATCTCTGTTTTTTAAAGTGGCATATGATACAATACAATTACCAAATACAAAGATTTGGAAGCTGCACAAACAGCCTTATGAATGCCTGGAAAAGCGGCAATGCATGTCTTATAGACTCTTTACCATTGTAGTCAGGTTCGGTGGAGTTCATTCCTCTTTTTGCCTCTATCCGGTTCGTTCGCCAGCGTGTATGCTGGAAATGCCGACTCGTGCTGCGGCAAACGGGCAGAGACGGTGGAAATTTAGCAGTTTCGCTTTGCAAAGGAAATTTGTGGTGATAAATAAGTAAAACCGGTACGTGTCATGAAGGGGAGAGGATCAGCATGGGCTTGTTTGATGACGACTTTTACTCGGCTAAAGTGTCGGGACGCAGCTTGAAGACCCCCGCCTCCGGTTCCCGTCATAGCAAGGCCCGATGGTCTCGGGGAACAGGGCGCCCCAGACGGCCGTCGACGCTGCAGACTGCGGCTGTCAGCGGTGCGATCGGCGCGATGGTGGCCATCCTGCTGTTCGGCTTTATTACAGGTCTGCCGGGCACCACGGCATTCACCGGCACCAGTGGTTACAAGTCGCTGTCCTTCTCAGCAGATCCGTATGAACGTATTATTCAGGCGGCTGCCAAGGTAAGACCTGCGGTCGTAAGTATTGTAAATTACCGGGACGGGCAAGGAGCGGTGCTGGCCGACTCGGCGCTTGGCTCGGGTGTAATCTTCCGTATTGCCGGGGGTAAGGCTTACATCATGACCAATAATCATGTGGTGGAGGGCTCCGAGGACCTTGAAGTGGTGACGGTAGACGGGGAGAACAAGAAAGCGGAACTGATCGGCAGGGACCGCGTAACGGATATCGCGGTGCTGGCCGTTGATGATAAGAACATAGGTACGGTTGCCGAGATCGGCGATTCCAGCCGTCTGCGTCTCGGCGAGACGGTGATCGCCATCGGCAATCCGCTCGGATTGGGCGATACGCTTACTTCCGGAATCGTCAGCTATACGAACCGGATCATTCCGGTGTCCATCAATCAGGATGGCGTATATGACTGGGAGCAAAGCGTCATTCAGACGGATGCCGCCATTAACGAGGGCAACAGCGGAGGCGCACTGGTCGATCTGAACGGGCGGGTCATCGGCATGAATACGATGAAGATTGCGGACACCGGCGTGGAGGGACTGGGTTTTGCCATTCCGGCCAATGAGGTGATGACCACGGTCTATGATCTGATGGACGATGGCGAGGTGAACCGTCCATACCTGGGCGTGTACACGGTTGACCTGGAAAATCCGTACGCTCCCATCGATGATGAGCAGCGCAAGGAGCTGAAGCTTCCGGACGAGGTCAAGTCAGGGGTGATTGTGCTGGAATCGCACGGCCCTGCAGTGCAAGCCGGCCTAAAGCTGAACGATGTGATTACGGCTCTGGACGGGAAACCGATTAAGTCCACACTGGAGCTGCGGCGTTATCTGTATGATCACAAGGAAATCGGCGATAAGATGGATGTCACATACTACCGTCAGGGTAAGGCTGAGAAGGTGGCGGTGACCCTGACGGATAAGCCGAAAGAGTAAGGAGTAAGGGCGAATACATCAGACCTGTCGGAGCCGGCTGGCAGCCGGAGAAGACAGGAACAGGAAGCACAGGAGAACGGGCAAGAGCATAACTCGCGCCGGTCTTCTGTGCTTCCTGTATTTTTTGTCCGGAAAATCAAGGCGCCATGGTCGCCTCGAATATGTTTGGATCATTTTCGTATTCGAGCAGGAATTTGTCCCGATACCAACAATAGACGGCCAGGTATCGAAGCCGACCCAGGGTGTCATCGGGATACGTGTCTCCGCAGGCATGAAACGCCCACGGTTCATCTTGGGGCAGGATGCCTACCGAATATCCTCTCCTCTTGAATTCGCAGCATTGGGATACATCATAAAAATGCCAGCCGTCAAAGATATCTTCACGCCATGCAATGTCATATTGAGTTGCCATCAACAAGCCGTCCAATGCAGCTGCGCTTTGAAAAGGGCCCTCTGCCTCAGCAAATTTCAAATAATGATATGTGTCGCGGTACTCGAACACTTTACCGAAGCGTTCATCTGATTCCCACCAAACCCCATTAGCCGGAATGCTTCCTGAACCGATAAGCCCGACAAGACCGAGCTGCGGATACTTTTTGAACGAATCAAGCAGTTCGTGGAGAAAGTTGCGGTTCATGAGATACGTATCCTGATGCAGATACACCTTGTATTTCGCGTTTGAATCGCGAATAGCCTGATTATAACCGGATGTGATGCTGGCCGCTCCCCGGATGGCTATGGTTTCGATATGAACTTCCGGCGGGACAATCAGACTCTGAATATGCTTCAGGCATAATTTGTACATATCTTCATCATTCACGCAAGTTACAAAACAAACGGAGTTTTCTTCTTCTGCCATCGTCTTCCCTCTCATTCCTTATGGTCTCCAAAACTATATGAAACGGCGCTTTGCAGTATAACCTTGAGCTGCTCCGAAAGATTTTCAAGGTTGGGCAGTCACCAAATTATGGGGAATTTCGATAAAATGCGGCTATTGACGAGTAAATCAGACTGGTATACCTTTGGATGGGATGGAAAATAAGAAGGAGGGTGATTGCCAAGATGACGGAAATTGACTTAAGGGACTACCGCGATCTGGACGGACTTGTCAAGCTGCTGCGAATGGCTTATTCGCTCGGAAATTGGCCTGAGCTGATCGATATTGCAGATCATCTGCATGTGACGGTATGTGGAAAGTATGAGGAGCAGTGTTTAAATTTAAAGGAGCAGGGGCAAGGTATTTTGCCCATACATAAGGAACGCCCGCTGGTGTATTATTATGGATTCAGCCTGCTCATGAAAGGAATCGCGTTCAGGAAGGAGAGAAAATATGAGGAGGAAAGGTGCTGTATCAGGCAGTATTCGGATCTTGGATGGTTTCAGAATTTGGGTGAAGACGGGACTCAAGAGGTTCAACGTTTCAATTTTCTTGCCAGGGCCAACAGCTTCGGTCTGGATTTATTAGAGGGCAAGTTGGAAGCGTTACCAAAATATGTTCAATTCTTAATAGACAATCCGCAAGAAATCGCACCCGGTCTGGTCAATATTTTGGAGGCAGCGCTGCTTCATAATTTTGATCTGAATGATGAAATCGACGCACTTATCGAAGACTTTAACCCCAACACCACGGAACTTGACCCTCTCATTTTCTCTCGATATACCAGAATCATGTACCTTCTCATCATTTATCGCTTTAGAAATAAGGATTACCGACGAGGATTGGCCTATACGCTTCACGCATTGGACAAGTTTATCCATCTGAATGATATGAGCGGTTTTAAAAGATGTGTAGCGATGTTCGAGATGTTCCGCAGCTATGCTTCGACCGGCCAGATCAAGGAGTATCAAAACATGCTGTCATGCATTGTACAAGCTGAGCTGGTAGAAGAGGGCATGGTCTTCGACGGCAAGCAGATTGTGCCCTCTTGGGAAGGAGCAGTGTAAGAAATAAACAGATACGCGGAGAATGTTTTTTGCTCAGGCACAGATTGTTTTCAGATATAGGACAGGTTTCGGCATATCCCCTC
Source organism: Paenibacillus jiangxiensis (assembly GCF_046098255.1). Taxonomy (NCBI): domain Bacteria; kingdom Bacillati; phylum Bacillota; class Bacilli; order Caryophanales; family Paenibacillaceae; genus Paenibacillus; species Paenibacillus jiangxiensis. Next base: position 80,197 of record NZ_JBJURI010000026.1, on the reverse strand, counting down.
AGGATTCTTCCAAATGAATGCGGATCTCCTCAGGAATATCCTCCGGCTGTACCTCTTCATAGGAGATCAGATACCCCTTTTTCTCAGTCAGCTTCAGGTAGGCTCCTTCACGCAGCTTGGTGCCAAGAAAGGTCGTTTCCTTCATGCTTCTGTCCTCCTTCCACACGGGCAGCGTATATTGTGCAGGAGTATGCAGGCCGACCGCCATGTCCGTGCTCAAGCTTTCAACCCGCACATAGGAGGTTTTCTCTTCAACGAACGGATTCAGCTTCGCCAGCTCCTGATCGCTGATCATCATCAATGCTCCAAACAGGGAGATGGACAACAAGACGATACAAATGGCTAGGAAGTTTCAGATAGCAAAATGACCGATACATAGATGAAATAGACAGTCGCTCCCTAATCTTAGAAACAATATTAAAGTGTGTTGGCAGTTAATTTGTGGTTATAGGCATGCAAATGGGCCGCAGGTCTTTTCTTTCCTTGTGAGGTGTGGTAGAACAGAGAAGTGGCTAGAATGATAGATATCAGGAACAAGAGCTCTACGAATCCAGCCGCTCGCTTCAGAGGTATAACGGAAAGGGATGCTATTTGAATGTACGTCGTATGCAAAGAACATGTGGAACTGGCGATCGAGCTGTTTGTCGATGAATTTGAGGACGCACCGGATGTGGTGGATCTGAAGGAGACGGAATTCTCCGATTGGGACCCTCCGGTCAAGTGCTCCCAGTGCGATCGGCATGCCGAGTTTCTGGTTGTATAACCGGGTACGGATTGAGTGTACATGAAACGAATGAAATGAACCGAGCAGGAGAGCGTGGCCGGCGGGAGAGCGTCTGGTGCGCTCTTTTTGGCATCCGTCATTGTCAACATGGCCTGTACGAGGCTAAGCTGAAGAAAAGAAATAAGGGAGGCTGCTATGTTCATACAAATTATCGGGGTCGGCAAATTGAAGGAAAAATATCTGGTGCAGGGCATTGCAGAGTATGCCAAGCGGCTCGGCCCTTATGTGAAATTCGAGGTCCTGGAGGTGCCGGACGAGAAAGCGCCGGAGAACATGAGCGAGGCGGAGGTCCGGCAGGTGAAGGAGCGCGAGGGCGAGCGGTTGCTCGCGCTGATCAAGAGCGAGGCGCATGTGATTGCGCTCGCCATCGACGGCAAGCTGTGGAGCTCGGAGGAGCTGGCCGCCGAGCTGGACAAGCTCGCCACCTACGGCACGAGCCACGTCGTGTTCGTGATCGGCGGCAGCAACGGCCTCTCCGACGCCGTCCAACGCCGCGCCCAGCAGAAGCTGAGCTTTGGGCGCATGACACTGCCGCATCAGTTGATGCGGCTCGTGCTGGTGGAGCAGATTTATCGGGCGGTGAAGATTAATCGGGGGGAACCGTATCATAAGTAGGGCGAAGTTCAGGTGCATTTTGAGATCGGAGCAGAACATAAGGCTAGAGTCGATGTTATTCGTACTCTTGTATAACCGGTCTGCCTGGTTGCGGTTATAAGTGACATTCGGCTCTCAATTCAATACGCTCAAGCGAACCGCTATAAAGCTATGCAATTTGGTTTTCGCAACAGACGGGAAGTCGTTTGCTCTACAAAGCGTCCATTGGATGGAGGAAGTGGGAATGGAAATAGAAATAGAAAACAAGAACAAGCAGCGACATACCGCTGCTTGTTCTTGTAATTTTACGCATGGTTTCATTCTTTGCTTGTGACGGATTGTATGCCATTCGCAGACTGACTTCGCATCGAGAACGATAATATAGCCGGAAGGAGTGCGATTGCAACACCAATTGCGCCAGCCACGCCGATTGACTGTAAGGAGAAGCTTTCCACCACAATACCGCCAATGGCAGCTCCGACAGCAATTCCCAACTGGATGAAGGATGTATTCAAGCTCAGAAGGATTCCCGCTGCGCTTGGTGCCAAGCTAATCATATAAACTTGTTGAATGGGACCCGTAGACCAAGCAAAAAACGACCATAACAGCAGCAACGGAAAGACAGCTATTGATGTATGGGCAAAGAGGGACATAAGGATCAAAATAGCAGCGTGGATCATTAAGCTTCCATTCAGCGTACGCGGAATACCTAATTTATCCGCACCATAACCTCCAGCCTGGGCGCCCAGCAAACTTGCTATACCGAATGAAAATAGCGCGATGCTCACCATCCCATTGCTCATACCCGTAATGTTCATCAGAAATGGTGTAATAAACGTGTAAATGATCGTATAACCGACCATCCAAAAGAAGCTAATCGACAAGGTTAATAATAGCTGCGGCCTTTTCAACAGGGCAAGTTGTTCTTTAAGAGGCACATTTGCCTCTCCCTGCGACTTTGGCAACGCCATTAAAATGACCAGCATCGCGATAAAACTAAGAAGGCCGATTCCATAAAAAATCATTTTCCAGTCGTAGGTGCTGGCAATGACTCTTCCCACAGGAACACCTAAAATAAGCGATAGATTAAATCCCATCATGATAGTTGCTATGGCGGTGCCTTGTTTTCCAGGTCCAGCAATTTGAGCAGAAACAGTTAAGGCAACCACGGTAAAGACACCTGTACTAAGAGCTAAGATCACTCTCGCACCAACAAGCATCGGATAGCCCGTCGAGACCACCGTAATTAAATTCCCTATAAAAAAGAGCGCCAAAGCAGCCAGCATAAGTGTTCTCCGGCTTAGTTTAGAGGTAGCCGCAATAAGAATCGGAGTACCCACCGCGTAAGATATGGAATAAACCGAAATGAGTTGGCCGGCAGCAGCAATGGTTACGCCTACATCTTTGGAAACCAGATCCAATATCCCGGCAATTACAAATTCCGAAGTTCCCACTAAAAAACTTATAATCGCTAAAATATAAACTTTCCACGATTTAATCATTTGATTATTCTCCTTTATAATTCTATATATCTAAAAATACAGAAATGATAACAATGAAGGATTGCAATTTCTTAACATCTTACTTTCTTTAATGCCTAGCTAGCTCCTTGCGGACAAGGGGGGCGACATCCGTTCCAAATCGTTCGATCGTTCTTAACAAATCACGATGCGGAAGCGTACTAAAGTCAACGTACAAAAGAAAACGAGTCAAGCCCAGTTGTTTGGTTACACGCACGATCTTTTCTGCTACATATTCTGAATCTCCAACATAAAGAGCGCCGCGAGGGCTCAGTGCTTCCTCATATACACTTCGTGTATAAGTCGCCCAACCGCGTTCCCTTCCAATTTGATTCATTTGTTCGGCCATAATGGGATAATACTTTTCTCTGGCTGCTGCAAACGAGTTGGCAATAAAACCATGCGAATGACAGGCGATTTGCAATTGATTAGGATCGTGCCCTGCTTGTTGGGCTGCTTTAAGATATAACTGCACTAAGGGAGCGAAACGCTCCGGCATGCCGCCTATAATGGAGAAAATGACAGGAAGACCAAGCTGACCGGCACGAATGGCCGACCCCGGACTGCCGCCAGTAGCAATCCATACAGGAAGCGGGAATTGTTGCGCTCGCGGGTATACGCCCATATTGTGCAGCGGTGCACGGTGCTTGCCATTCCATGTTACGTTCTCTGAAGATCGTATTTTGAGTAAAAGCTCCAATTTCTCATCGAATAATTCCTCATAATTTTGCAGGTTATATCCGAAGAGCGGAAAAGATTCGACAAAAGAACCGCGTCCGGCCATGATCTCGGCCCGCCCATTTGTTAAGTTATCCAGAGTGGCGAAATCCTGATAAACACGGACTGGATCCGACGAAGACAATACCGTAACGGCACTGGACAACCGAATATGGTTTGTAGTAGCTGCAGCCGAAGCTAAAATAATTGCTGGCGATGAGCTTGTGTAGTCCATGCGATGATGTTCACCGATCGCATAGACATCAAGACCGGCCTGATCAGCCAGCTGAATTTCTTCCATCGCTTGTCGCAGTCGTTCGCCTGGCAGAACGCCCCCTCCTTTGGGGTTGATGTGAAGAAATGTAGAGATTCCAAGTTCCAATGGCACGCGATTTTCCAAAATGGTTTCCCTCCTTATCTTTTCTATAATTCTAAAGATATAGAAATGATGCTTAAAAAATTTACGCCAGTAAATATGGCGCAAACTTCATTGCCACTTCTTGATCAACACTGTAGTGAATAAACGAACCGTTCTTTTGCGACTGGATTAAACCCGATTCCGTCAGCTGCTTGAGATGATGGGATAACGTTGAACCGGCTACGTGTCCAAGCTGTTCACCGATCGCGGTAACGCATTGATTCTTTTGCTTTATTAGCATTAAGGCAATTTTTAGTCGTGTAGGCTCACCTAGAGCCTTGTATACTTTGACAGCTTGCACTAGATCGTGATCGACATCAGCCATTAAATTCTCCTTTCCGCCATCATTTCTATATTTATGGAATTATAGAAATGATATTACCACCTAATGACTGCGGTGTAAAGTAAAAACTTGGCTGTTTGTCAATCGTCTGTGAAACCTTAACTCGTCCGAGAAAATGCCACTTTCAAGTTTGGCCGAAGCGCTCACCAAAGCGCTTCGGCATAGCTATACGATTGCCGAAGCGACGAGGTCAGAGGGATTTTACAGCTAAATATGGACCTGACCGTGGCCAACCAGATTATGGCTTAACCATCAAGCAATAAGCTTAAGAAGACTTAAAGTACACTTTAAGGCAAGCGTAATTTTAATACAATCGCTTGTTGCGTAACGTCGACACATTGCTGGCCAAGCACCGGTATTAATTGAATGAGTCTGCCAAAGTGAGTAGGCATAGCGAAGTCTGGCTTTCACAGGGCCGCCATTGTTTTCGCCGATAGACCCGTTAAGGTGAACCGTATCACAAGTGACGGCGAAAAATTAGGGTGTTGGGGGGAGAAGGAGTTCATGCAATGTCTCTACAGCAATCCCTTCGTTCCAGATGAACTGAGGGAGTAGACTTCTACGCTACGCCGTTCAGAAAACGGGACTCAACTACGAAAGGCACCTAATTAGGTGCCCCTCAGTTTCGCTTTATTAATAATAGGTTAATGCTCTCCCTTAATTGATAAAGAAAATGGAGAGCAGTTCCATCGTGATGCCATTCACAACAGCTTCGCTGCGCCGCTTCATGTAAGTTTACACGGGGGATTCTATCGCAATGATTGCCGACGCGCTGGGCTACTCTTCGCTCAGCAGTTTCATCGCGATGTTCCGACATGCTTTTGGGGACTCACCGGGCCGTTATTTGGCAACACGCGAGGAGAAATAATCAATGAATGCGTTCAAGATATCCATGTGGATTGGAAGGAGACGGAGCGCGTATATCGCAATAATGGAACTGCTGACTGTTGCGGTCTTCCCTGACGCAGAGCATCGAGGTTGAGCAAGAAGCCAGCTGATTCCAATTTTAGGGCATTCATGATCATATTGAATTCACGTTACAATAAAATGATCAAAAAAGTCCATTGAGCGTGCCGATACTGTGGTATGCTCTTTTTTGTACAGTAATTACCAATAGATGTTGTACGAAAAGGAGAGATAGTTATAAATTATAACGAAGTTGTTGCAATCGGAGATACCTATTTACTTACAGTTGTATCAGGGGTGTTCGGATTAGAAGGCTATGAGATCCAGCGGATTCCGGCACATGATGGAGGGCGAAATGTCGTTTATACCTGTGAAAAAGAGGGCGAGAGCGCTAAAATACTCAGAATCGCTTTCTTACCAGACAGGAGCCGAGAAAATTTCCTAGGCGAAGTGGAATTTGTTCGGTATCTATTTGATCACGGAGGCAGTGTCTCAAATATAATCAGCTCCCGAAAGGGGAATCTGCTGGAGGAGATCACCCACAATAACCACATCTTTTTTGTCTGCCTGTTTGAAAAGGCTAAGGGGAAGATACTTGTAGAAAATAATTATCGGTACCGAGAAGGAGTTCCAATTACCGAATATTATTATAATTGCGGCAAAACCCTGGGGAGACTGCACCAAATATCGAAAGGGTATACGCCTGTCCATCGCCGGTACAGCTTTTTTGACAAATACAATGCCGAATATATCGATAAACTGATACCGTGTTCCTTGTCTTTGCTTAAGGAGAAGATGGTAGAACTCCTTGATACCTTACAAGGATTGGAGAGGGACCAGGAGACTTTTGGTATGATCCATTTTGATTACAACGATGGGAATTATTCGATAGATTTTGATACCGGACAAATGACTGTATATGATTTCGATAATTCATGTTTCGGTTGGTATATGTTTGACTTGGCCAGTATCTGGGGAAACGGTGTGGGGTGGGTACAATTTGAACCAGACGTTAGTAAACGCAGAAAGTTCATGGATGATTATTTTGAGACAGTCCTCGCAGGATACAGATCCGAGACCAATCTCGAAGATTCGATGCTGGATAAGTTGCCCTTATTTATTCAAGTAAATCTTATGGAAAATATATTAGACAGATTCGAAGACATGGGCAACAATTGGGAAGAGCTTGAGTGTTACGAGGAACTGTCGTATCTCATAAAATGTCTGGAAGAAGATATCTCCTATATGGGGTTTTTCCATGAGATTTACTCTAGTGAAGAGCCGTTTGAGTATAACCCGGATCTGAATTCCGTCGAGGAGTTAGGGAATATTGTTTACGTTAATCAATTGGATCTCTAGGAGCGTCACGCCGCGACAAGCTCCTTCTTATTTTTCGCCGATAGACCCGTTAAGCTGAACCGTATCATAAGTAACGGCGAAAAAATGGGTTCTTTAACAGCCTTCCTCCTGTTCAACACTAAGTTGGTTGAAGTTGAATATGATATATGTACCAAAAATTGCTTGAACTATTTTTCAAACAGAAAATTACAGGGGAAATATTGAAAAAGAAGTTAATCTGACGAAATGGAGGTTTTGAAATGGCATTCCCCACACATATCGTATCTGCTGGCGGAATTGTAGAGGACGAAAACGGAAATATTCTTTTGGTAAAAGCTCATGATGATGGCTGGGTATATCCTGGTGGAATTACTGAAGTTGGTGAAAACTTGATTGACGGTGTGATTCGTGAAATCAAAGAGGAAAGTGGAATAGATGCGACCGTTAGCCATTTGATTAACATTGTTTCTAGTACAGGGTTACATAAGTGGTATGATGGAGTAACTGATGTCCCGACGAAGGTCATGTTTGATTTCGTGTGTAAAGCAGAGGGAGGAGAGTTAACTACCTCTGATGAAACAAGCGACTGTCGTTGGGTTCCAAAGGACAAGGTCTTGGATTTCATTACTCTACCAGCTATTCGAATTCGCTATGAAGCTTATTTGGATTTTAACGGCTCGGTAAATTATATTGAGTACATTACTCCGTCAACAAAAGAATGTAATCTTAAAGTTCAAAGGCATCTTTAGTTTCACTATTGGAAAACGATAGATGTACGAAGCGAGATAAACCAAAGTGCGATCCTGCAAAAAGGACGACCCTATCCCAAGTAAAGGAATTGAATAAAAGGCGAGGTGTAAGATTATGAATGCGTTAGAACACTTACCAGAACCGGATAACTTAAAAAAGCTAATGATCGTCCAAGCAATTCTGAATACGATTCTTTGTGAGACGGAATGGCTTCGTTATCATAGCTTTGTTCAAGAATGGGATGATGGAGTTTGTATGGCAAAAATAGATAATGGAGCAGGGGATCATCTTATCATGTTGTTTTCCGTTGAAGGCTCCATCATAAAGGGTTTCGATCATGAATCTCAATTAAGCCCGTATGCACAAGACGAACATAAGGTATGGCCAGGCATCTATGATAACGTTCCGAACGAATTATTATCTCTGCTGGAGCACGAAGGAATTGAAAAAGAAGATGTGACTTTTTGTATGTGGCGTAAAAATAGTGATTCGAGCTGGCAGAAGGGAAACGTTAAAATGCCGAAAGGGGCAGATGATGGGTCTGCTTTTTTAATAGATGCGATTTACCGGACACCGGAAGAGTTCGTGCAATTTGCGAAAGATTATTATGAATTGGCCCTGCCAGTAGAAGTTGTTGAAAAAGTTTACGAGGGTGTCCCTATTACTATGGAAATGACTCAAATGCTTAACCCCGACTGTGCTGCAGAGGAAGTTTATCGAGAGTTGAAATTAATGAGGTTAATTTAACGAAACAAATGATATTGTGTTAATGGGGAAATATAGCAATTGGCTGCGGGTTGACTTCAAAGCGGGGTTCGAAGCGGTCTGGAAGCTGATCGAAGCGGGGATTGTGGGATAGTCTCACGAATATCAGCGACGGTTAAAGGACGAGTAGGATAGAATCGCGTATTTCTACCGAGGAGGGGTCAGATTCCGATGAATATAGCCGTCAAGTTGATGCAAAAATTCAAAGACCGCGATACCCAGAATAAACTGAAAGGCTATCGCGACAAAGCAGAGCTCATCAGGAAGCGGAATTTAGAAGCATGGGACGATCAACAGCTTCAAGCGGAAACCCTCCGGTTGCAAAAAGAAGCAAAATCGGGCCCGCTTTTGGACGAGCTGCTTGTCGATGCCTATGCGCTAGTCTGTGAGGCCGCGAAGAGAACGCTCGGATTGCAGCCTTACGATGTCCAGATCATGGCTGCCATTGCTCTGCACGAGGGATTTTTGATCGAGCAGCATACCGGTGAAGGAAAAACGCTCTCTGCTGTTATGCCTGCTTATCTACATGCGCTGACAGGCAAAGGTGTTCATGTGCTGACTTTTAACGATTATTTGGCAAATCGGGATGCGGAGTGGATGGGCCCGATCTATCGTCTTCTCGGGTTAACGGTAAAATCGGTTCAAGCCGGCATGAACCTGTCCGAGAAACGGGAAGCGTACGCCGCGGATATAACCTATGTTACGGCCAAAGAGGCGGGATTCGATTATTTGCGCGACACGATCGCACTGGGCGAAGCCGATACCGTGCATCGTCCTTTTCACTACGTCATCGTCGACGAAGCGGATTCGCTGCTTCTCGACGAAGCGCGGGTACCGCTGGTCATCGCTGGTGAGCCGAGTTCCTCTGGCAACGACGGCATTCGTTTCACAGAAGTGGCTAGGCAGCTCAAGCAAGATGAGCATTACGACTTCGACGAGTTCCAGCGGAACGTTTATTTGAATGAAGCAGGCTCTGCTAAAGCGGAATCGCTGCTGGGATGCGGCAATTTGTACGATAGCCATAATAGTCATTTGTTAATGTCGTTAAATTGCGCGCTGCATGCGGAATTGTTATTGAAAAAAGACGTCGATTACATCGTCCGGGACGGTCAAATCGAGCTGATCGACGAATATACCGGCCGCGTGGCGGAAAACAGGCATTTGCCGGAGGGGCTGCAAGCCGCGCTTGCGGCTAAAGAAGGGCTACAATCGAACGTTGGCGGGAAAATTCTCGGTACGATCACCCTTCAACACTTTCTTAGCCTATATCCGAAGATTTGCGGAATGACGGCTACCGCGTACGCTTCCGCAATGGAATTTGAAGATATTTATGAGCTGCAGGTCGTGCAAATTCCGCCGAACCGGCCAAACATACGGATCGACCATCCGCACCGGATTTATACCCATAAAGAAGCTAAACTTAAGGCGCTTGTACAAGAAATCTCGTCCACCCATGCGACGGGACGTCCGATTCTTATTGGTACATCAAGCGTCGAGGAGTCTGACATGCTGGCGGAAATGCTAGCGATTGCCGATGTACCTTGTCATGTTCTGAATGCAAAAAACGACGCAAAAGAAGCCGAGATCATCGCCAAAGCAGGAGAAATCGGCGCCGTGACGGTGTCTACGAATATGGCGGGACGCGGCGTCGACATTCGGCTCGGCGGCGGCAACCCCACACAAGCAGAAGTTGTCGCCAAGCTGGGCGGATTATACGTAATTGGTACGCATGTGCACGAAAGCGTGCGGATCGACGACCAACTGCGCGGGCGTTCTGGCCGCCAAGGCGACCCGGGAGCTTCTGTATTTTTCGTAAGCTTGGAGGATGAGTTGATGCTTCGGTTCGGCATTGATAAAGTGATTCCGCCCATGTATCGCGATCTTAGGCAGGATGAAGCTATCGGAGAGTCGGTTCTCTACAGCAAAATTGTGCATATTCAGCGCGTTATTATGGGTCAAAACTTCGATATCCACCAGGAATTGAACCGTTATTCGGATATGGTGGAGGAACAGAGGCGCATGCTATACGAGGAGCGGCTCGGAATTTTGAAAGGCGAGACGCCGATGAGTCCTTCGGAGCAGCGGGTACGGCTTTATTATATCGACAAGTTCTGGGCTGACCATCTGGCATACGTTTCTTACATTCGCGAAGGCATCCATTTGACGAGCCTTGTTAACCGCAATCCGATCGACGAATTTCATGAGCAAATTATCCAAGCGTACGAGCAAATTCCGGATAAAATAAATAGAGAGTCGGCGAATATGCTCGAAAAGCTCGAGGGTTCGAATGATCCGGCGGTGTGGGAAAAGTTCGGGCTGAAGAACCCTACTTCCACTCGCACTTATATCATCAACGATCAATACAAGGAGTACTTGCAGAATCCCGGTTCATGGACCGCAGGGACGATCATCGCTTATTGGATGCGCAAGATGTTGAGGCTGGCATTGTGGCCGGTATTCAGGCTGCCAAAATTTTGATGCAGCGTAGCTTTTTCAAGGATGATCGGACGAATACGAGCGAACGCTCGATTCATCCTGAGTGCCACAGAGCCTATCGAAGTGGCTAGCAATGCCGTCGTGCTTCACACTTAGGTGAATCTTTCGTCGATGGGCTCGTTAAGCTGAAGCGTATCACAAATGAAGCTTCCTATTCCACATGGATCGTGGTGTAGGGAGCTTCTTCATGTGCACGGCTCTCCGTCTAACGCGACGAAGTGCCCGGCGTTACTTTATATATGCAACGGGTTCCGCCTGTCAGTAGATGCTCGACCCGCTCCATCCCAACGTCATTCCCCAATATCGTCTGGAACATATCCATCTCACTCTGGCATAATCCTGTGCAAGCAGCGGCGGCTTCGCAAATTGGACAATGCTTCTCGATAAATAGAAGACTTCCGTCGTCCAGTTCCTGAACTTCCGCCATATATCCCTCGCTTGTCCGAATGGATGACAGCTTCTCCATCTTCTCCCGAAGGTCATCTTCATCCGCCATCTGGTCAAGGTATAGTTCCAACTGTTTCTTATTGCGTACTGCTAATAGTTTATCAAGCCCATCCTCTCCGAACGCTTCTTTCATGGATTCTATCAAGCTTATCGTTAAATCCGAATATCTCCTGGGAAACAGCTTGTTCGCTTCCTGCGTCAGTCCCCACATTTTGGCCGGACGACCCATCGGGCGTGCCTCTTCTTTGAACTCAACAAGCCCTTCCTCTTGCAGGGAGTATAAGTGCTGACGAATCGCCATCCCGGATAATGAAAGTTTGGAAGCGAGAGACACAGCATCCTGTGGTCCATGCTGTTTTAAGTTATTTACGATAGCTCTTCTCGTCCGAACGGATGCTTCCTTCTTCTTATCCATCGGCGGTCCCCCTCCCCATAGGTTTTATCAAAAACATTGTAAAGAAGAATGTTGACAAAGTCAAAGGCGAGGCTTTATTCTCTTTATAAAGATTTATATTTATAAAGTTTTTTATTTAAAAACTCAAATCATATTGAGTTTTGCGATGCTTTACCTTTCTTCGTGCGGCTGCCGCTGCAAAGAAGGTTTAACCAGAATCGAAAGCCCGCTGTAGTAAATTGAGCAGGAGAATGGAACAATTTTAAGGGAGGTAATAGAATGAAGCCATTGGAGAACAAGGTAGCAATTGTTACAGGAGCAAGTAGAGGAATCGGGGCTGCCACGGCAATTTTGTTAGCTCAAGCCGGAGCTAATGTAGTTATCAATTACCACAGCTCTGAGAAAGCAGCTTCTACGGTTCTTAGGCAGGTTGAATCATATGGTCAAAAAGGGAAAACGATTCAAGCGGATATAAGAAATCCTGAGGACATTAAATTATTAGTTGAACAAACAGTCTCTGAGTTCGGCAAGGTTGACATTGTGGTAAACAATGCCAATATTGACTTCGCTTTTAAATCTTTCATGGATATGAACTGGGATGAGTTTTCATATAAGTTGAATCATGAGATGCAGTCCGCATTCCATCTATGTCAGTCAGTTGTACCTTACATGGAAAAGCAAGGTGGAGGAAAGATCGTATTGATAGCAAGTGGGTTGGCAAAAACACCATCCCATGGATTTATAGCTCACGGTACTGCAAAAGCAGCCATTTCAACTTTTGCGAAATACCTTGCACAAGAATTAGGTCCGAAAAATATTGCAACAAATGTGATTTCGCCTGGCTTGGTCTTAACTGACGCAACAAAAGATCAACCAGAAGAAAACCACGAATTCCTTAGAAGCATAACCCCATTGCAACGGCTCGCAAAACCCGAAGATATTGCTGGAGCCATTTTGAGCCTAGTGGCAAATTGGAATAATCATATCAACGGTGCTTATATTCCTGTAAATGGCGGCAGTAACATGAGCTAATATGAATTTGTTTGTGATTTGAATATGGAAATTTACATAGAGCGCGCTTTGCGCTCTTTTCTTTTGGTTCAATTCCAGAAAGATGCAAGTACACAGCTTGATAGCGTTCCTACATACGGAGTTCTTTCTCTTATTTCATCGCTTGTGTGACTTCTTGCAGTGCGGTTAGGTTGGCTTGGCAGAGTTGGCGTCTTAACGGTGAAACCTGCCCAGAAAATCTGTTATAATATCGAAACCAAGATGAGGAGTGAATTTACTCTAACGTAAGGATGATCTGCATATGAAAATTTTATTAGTCGAAGATGATAAGACGATCGCGTCGGGACTGGAATATTCGCTGCTGCAAGATGGTTATCGGGCCGTTCTCTGCCATGATGTCGCTTCAGCTAAAAAGGTCCTCGCCGAAGACATCGATCAGTTCACTTTATGCTTGTTCGATTTACAGCTTCCGGACGGAACCGGCTATGAATTATGCAAGATGGTGAAGGAGCGACGAGACATGCCGGTCATCTTCTTAACGGTGATCGACGATGAGGTCAATGTCGTGATGGGACTCGACATGGGAGCCGATGATTACATTTCCAAACCTTTTCGAGTTCGTGAGCTTCTCTCCCGGATCAAGTCCGTTTTGCGGAGATACCAGAAGCCGTCCCACGCCGGAGCGATTATCGACATCGACAATGTGCGAATCCATACGCTGGAAGGCAAAGTGCATAAAAACGGTGCCGAAATTCCGCTAACCGCCTTGGAATATCGCTTATTGCTGATCCTCGGCAACCACATTGGACAGGTCCTCACAAGGAATCAGCTCTTAGAGCAAATCTGGGACGTGGCTGGCGACTTCGTGAATGACAATACGTTAACGGTGTATATCAAAAGGCTGAGGGAAAAGCTGGAGGATGATCCAGAGCAGCCGGCTTTAATCAAAACGGTACGCGGTTTAGGCTATAAGGTCGGTGATTAGATGCTGCGCAATCGGGAAAATCAAATGTTATTACTCGTCATGGGCTCGATCAGCATAACGGCGCTCGTCGTCGCTGCTTTCATTTCGTCCGTCGCTGCGGCATTCGTTTTTATTGTATCCATGCTGCTTATGGGCACAAGCTTGTTATTCACGAGATGGAGATACCGCGAGTTAGCGAAGCTCTCCGTCTATTTGCGGGAAATCAGCAACGGCAATGATTCCCTTGACGTGCGTGATAACCAGGAAGGCGAGCTAAGTATTTTAAAGAATGATATTTACAAAGTAACGCTCATGCTATCGGAGCATCGGTCGCTATTGCAGCGGGACAAAATTCAACTGACGGATGCCATATCCGATATTTCACATCAGCTCAAAACGCCGCTCACCTCCATGACGGTGATGGCTGATTTGTTAAACGCCCCTGACCTGCCTCCGGCCAAAAGAACGGAGTTCACCCATCATATTCGTATCCAGCTTGAACGCATCGATTGGCTTGTTTCTTCCTTATTAAAGCTATCGAAAATGGATGCGAAGACCATCCAATTCAAAAAAGATCAAATCCCCGTAAAAAACCTGATCCAAAAGGCATTACAGCCGGTTATGATTCCGATGGATATTAAGGGACAGACGATTTCCATCGCGGGCGATGACCATGTCTCTTTTGTCGGAGATTTCAATTGGACTGCTGAAGCGGTCATCAATATTTTGAAAAATTGCGTGGAGCATACACCTGAAGGCGGAGCAATCGCCATCACATTTTCCGAAAATGCGCTATTCACGGAAATCGTTATTGCTGACAACGGAGATGGCATTCCGAAAGAGGATTTGCCTTATATTTTCAAACGTTTTTACAAAGGAAAGAATGCCAGCGAAGGGAGCATCGGTATAGGGCTTGCGATGGCTCACAGCATCATTGCCAGCCAGAACGGCGTGATCGATGTGACGAGCGACAGCGAGAAGGGTACGCAGTTTCGGATTAAATTTTATAAGCATGTGATTTAACGGCACTCCGTAAGTGACTGAATTGTCACCTCCATCGTCACTGGAAAGTCATTTTGGACAGATAAAATGATATTCATCAGATGAACGATGGAGGTAAGAGCATGCATTTGAAGCAACAGCGTAAGACTATTTATGCAATCACGATATTCTATACCCTTTTAATTATTTATTTTTGGTTTTTCGCTTTCGGCAGAACGGATAAGGTAGATCAAATCAGCGAGTACACCTTTATTTTTTTGCCGGACGCTTTTTTTAGGGTGCCGGGTCTATCCGATATTCTACATCCCACGCTGATGGATTTTGTGGATCTTGGGAACATCGCAGCCTTTATCCCTTTTGGCATATTGATTCCGTTGTTATATCGAACCAGCTTTGTTCGCTTTATGACTTTGTTCATCTTGTCCATTCTTGTGGTGGAGACCATTCAGGCACTAACTTTCCTCGGCAGCTTTGATATTAACGACGTCATCCAGAACTCATTGGGTGCTGCCATCGGATTCGGGGCGTATAAGCTTGGCTTTCGTACAAAAAACAACTGGACAAATATTGCTGCTACAGGCATTACCAGTGTTGTCTTGATGCTCGGGGTGTGGGGGCTCTTCGGGATGATTGACCAAGTGTTCACCAAAGAAATGGGCCCCTTTGTGGCGATAAACGATTTGAAGGATAGTACCGGGAGCACATTAACGGGAACCAAACCGAACAGTCTTAAGATTGGCGGTCAAGACGTGGAACCCCAATATAATGTGTATAGCATCGAAGGTAAAAAGAAGGAAATGTACACGTATACGTTAGGCAATAAGGGGGAGTTGTATCTTAGCCTGAATTATGGAATTCCTGATCATAAGGATTTCCAGGGCAGCATCAAGGTTACCGTCGACGGGCATGAGTTCCTGTCCGTATCTGCAGAAGATCAACTCCATGAGCCGGATATGAGGATCATTTATCTCCCCCAGGCAAATGAGCTTACGATAACCATTGAGGGGAATGAAACCCTATGGGATGTTGGATTTAGAGAGATGGTATATACCTGGAATTGAGTATTTGGGGAAGGAGGAATAGCCATGGAAATTTTAAAAATCGAGCATCTGTCTAAAATATACGGCACAGGCGAATCAGCGGTGATTGCGCTTGACGATGTTTCCTTTTCGGTCCAAAAAGGCGAATTTGTCGCGATTATCGGCCCGTCCGGATCGGGGAAATCGACGCTCCTTCATATGCTGGGCGGCGTGGATCGGCCGACTGGCGGGAAAGTTTATGTGCAGAATACGGACATGTATGCCTTGAACGAAACACAGCTGGCCATCTTCAGGCGCAGGCAAATCGGCCTGATCTACCAGTTTTTCAATCTGATTCCCGTCCTGACGGTGGAAGAGAATATTACGCTGCCGCTCTTGCTGGATCAACAAAAGGTAGATCAAAAGCAATTAACTGGCCTTGTGAATACGTTGAATTTGCAGCATCGATTAAACCACCTGCCGAATCAGCTATCCGGCGGGCAGCAGCAGCGTGTCTCGATCGGCAGAGCGCTCATCGGCAATCCTGCGATCATGCTGGCCGACGAACCGACCGGGAATCTGGACAGCAAGAATAGCAGTGAGATCATCGACTTATTAAAAATGCTGAATAAGACCTATCATCAGACGCTGATCGTGATCACGCATGACGAACGGATCGCCTTGCAAGCCGACAGGATCATTTCAATTGAAGACGGGAGGATTGCCAAAGACGAGGTGATAAGGCGATGAATATTGTCAATACATTAACCATCCGGCATCTGAAGCAGAACAAGAGACGAACGCTTGTGACCATCATCGGCGTCATCATTTCGGTTGCCATGGTGACCGCTGTCGCTACGCTTGTTTTTTCCTTTGCGGATTTAATGATCAGACAAACCATCGCGGATACAGGGGAGTGGCATGTCCAATATCAGGATGTAACCAAAGAACAGCTTGCGGCGATACAGGGCGATGACGCAACCAAAACCGTTGCGATCACAAGAGACCTTGGCTATGCCCCATTAGAAGGGGGACAAAATCCCAATAAGCCGTACTTGTTCATCAAGGAATATGATGCGTTAGGTTTCGCACAATTTCAGGTTGAACTAAGTAAGGGACGTCTTCCGCACACGGACAAGGAAGTTGTGATCTCCGAGCCCGTTGCCACGAACGCCAAAGTGAAATACGAAATCGGCGATCGTCTAACCCTTAGCGTCGGCGAACGATTCGAACAAGGGGGCGATCATCCCCTGGATCAGACCGAACCGCTGCGCAGGGAAGACGGCACATTGACCGAAACGTCGCAGCATAGCAAGATAAGGGACTATACGGTGGTAGGCT
Source organism: Paenibacillus jiangxiensis (assembly GCF_046098255.1). Lineage (NCBI taxonomy): Bacteria > Bacillati > Bacillota > Bacilli > Caryophanales > Paenibacillaceae > Paenibacillus > Paenibacillus jiangxiensis. Next base: position 63,388 of record NZ_JBJURI010000026.1, on the reverse strand, counting down.
TCATCAAGCGTCCCGTATGGGAAACGGCTTGGGCCCCGGGTTATACGATCATTAGCTATGTCGATGATCATATCATTGGGGAAAACGATCGAGTCGATGCGTCGGTGGTCTTGCAGCGAGTCAATCCGTTCTTGTTCGCGCATGCGGAGGAGCTGGCTGAGAAAAATCAAATTGAAACCGTCCAATACAATAATGATTTGCTTCATTATTATGGCTTGTCCAGCAACGGAGCTTCATCCAGCATGATGTTCTCATTATCGGCGATCATTATGGGGGTTATTATGATTGGCTCGGTTGCGCTCATCTATAACGCTTTTGCGATATCCGTCTCGGAACGTTCCCGTCATTTAGGGATGCTCGCGAGCGTGGGTGCTACGAAAAGGCAGAAGCGAAATTCAGTGCTTTTTGAAGGGTTCGTCATTGGCTTGATCAGCATTCCCATTGGCATCCTATGCGGTCTTGCCGGAATCGGGATCACCTTTTGGTTTATGAACACGATGATTGAAGGGGCATTATGGACCAGTGAAAAGCTGAGGCTCATCTTCACGCCGTTATCACTCTTGATTACTTGTCTTGTTTCGATGCTGACGATTTTCGTTTCGACGTATCTCCCGGCGATCAAGGCATCCAAGGTATCTGCCATGGACGCGATTCGTCAAACCACCGACGTAAAGCTTACGGCCAAAGCTGTGAAAACGTCGAAGTTCATTCGCAAGCTCTTCGGGATCGAAGCGGAAATCGGGCTGAAAAACTTAAAAAGGAACAAACGGAGATACCATGCTATTCTTTTTTCGCTTGTCATCAGCATCGTATTGTTTTTGACTGTATCGTTTTTTACGGCAGGCATGACGCAATCCCTGGAACTGTCGCAGGAAGGCGTCAATTACGATATTGAAGTGTCGTACAGCAATGGAAAAAGAATAGATGACCAGTTGCTGCAATCGATAGTATCCCTGGATGGCGTCACGGAATACAACGTGATTCACGAAAATGACGAGGACCTGGCTAACGCTTCGACGTATCTCCATTTAAAAAGCACGGAACCGATGAGAACGCAGCAGGAAATTGAAGAGATGCATGAGACCAATCTGAATGTCTACAATGTATATCAATCCAGAAAAAGCGAAGAACAACAGATTCTATTGATGTCCGTCTTTTCTTACGGTTTTATCGTATTAATCTCTGCGATTTCCGTTGCGAACATATTTAATACGATCTCGACGGGGTTGGCTCTTCGCAAACGAGAATTTGCGATGCTGAAATCCGTAGGCATGACGCCAAAAGGCTTTGCGAAAATGATGAACTATGAAAGTATTTTTTATGGGGTCAAGTCGCTGTTATTCGGGCTTTCCGTTAGTTTCGTCGTGATGGTTCTGATCTATAGAGCATTTGCGAACAAATTCAGCTACGGGTTCACCCTCCCTTGGATGAGCATTCTGTCTGTCATTGTCGCTGTATTTGTCATTGTCGGTTCCGCGATTGTTTATTCCGGCGCGAAAGTAAAAAAGGAGAATATTAATGATGCTTTAAAGCAAGAGAATATATGATACGGAGACGGAAGAAAGGGGCTGGTTGTGCCAGCCCCTCTTTCATTTCTTTTTCTCCAACTCCGCCTTTAATCTTGCACTTCTTCGTAATTAATTCCCCGTTCTTTAAACACTTTCATGACCACAAACATGGCATCCAGCGTTTTGGGAAAGCCCGCATAAGAAACACAGTGCATGACGGCCTCTACAATCTCATTTGGTGTAAGACCGGCATTCAAGGCTGCTTCAATATGGAAATCGAGTTGAGCTGCTGCTCCTGAGGCAAGCATAGCCGCAATGGTAAGCAGGCTCCTTTGTTTTAAATCCAGACCTGGACGGGAATACAGCGAGCCATAAGGGAACTCGACAATCAGCTTGGCCATATCAGGACAGAATTTTTCCATTTGTTTAACCGTTGCGTTCAGCGTTTCTTCACTTACCATCTGTTGTAAAACTTCTATTCCTTTATCATAGCGATTAGTCTCCATATACGTCCTCCATAAGTTTTAATCTAAACTAAGCAATCTGGTAAGAATCGGCGGGATTTCTTGCGGATCCACCATTACCTCGATGACCGTTGCCGTATTGGACTGCATGGCTGACTGAACCGCCCTCTTGATGTCTGTTTCATTTTCACAGCGAAATGCCATTGCGCCCATGGATTGGGCAAATAAGCTGACATCCAGCGGTCGCTCATAGACAGCGCCAACGGAGCGCCCTGTGTTATAGGACATTCCCTTTTCTACCATATCTAAACGACCGTTATTCAGCACAAAGAAAATAACCGGAATCCCATGGTTAACTGCTGTCGATATCTCGGTGCCGTGCATCATCATGCAGCCGTCGCCGGTCACACAGATGACAGGGCGATCGTGCATGGCTATTTTCGCTCCGATCGAATAGCCGATCGCCGCCCCCATGGCTATGAACACTTCATCGAAAAAGAATGTCCCGGGCTCGATGATTTCGAAATTTTGTACGGCATGAAATGAGTGACTCCCTGCATCCCCGAAGAGAACCGCCTCTTTCGGAAGCACGGCCCGCAAGCTCCTGAACGCCGTTCCCGCTGACAACACGGATTCCATATGGGAGGTCGCTGCTGCTGCCTGTGCCCGAGTTGCGAGCACTTCGTGCTCTTTGGTCGATGCCCCGCTTTGCAAAATGAGTTGAGTCAGGTTGGAGTGAATATCACCAAGGATAAATTGCGTCGGCGCCTGAATGGTTTTACCTGCGAACTTAAGGTCATACTCAAATTGCAAAACCTTTTCCGGCTCCATATCGGCCGTAAATCCGGACAAAGACATGTCGCACAATTTGCTGCCAACGACGATCATCAGGTCAATGCCGGATCTCATATAATCTGTTGCATACTTGGAACCGCCGAGGCCAAATCCGCCCAAGCATAAGGGATGACTGGTAGGAAATGCCCCTTTCCCACCAGGTGTGGTCACTACAGGAATCCCCCAATGTTCGGCAATGATCCGCAATTGGGCATATGCATCCGACATGACGGCGCCTTTGCCCAGAAAGAGGACAGGTTTCTTAGCCTCGCCCAGCAACGTTACGGCCTTATCAATATCGGGGGATACAACAGGTGAAATGTGGTCCGGCAAAGGCAGGTAGAAAGTCTCCACTTCCTCCATCAGCACATCAAATGGGATACAAAGATGAACGGGGCCCTTTTCACCCGTGTAGGCTTTTTCCAGGGCATGTTTAAGGTATAGGTAAAGAAGATCCCCTCGTTCGATGCGAGCACTGAACAAGGTTACGGGTTCGAACATCTTAACCAAATCTGCCCCAAATTGGCTTGAATCTTGACTTAAAGCGCGTCCAGTCTCTTGCATCGATGGCTGTCCGGTGATGAACAATACAGGTAACTGGAACTCTTTGGCCTGCCCCGCGGCTGTAATCAGATTCGTTCCTCCCGGCCCGGAAGTACCAATCGCGATCCCTATCGTTTTTTTCGCCAGTGCATAACCTGACGCTTCAAACCCGCTGCCAGCTTCGTGACGCCCCAGCACATATTGAATACCATAATTTTCGAGTTCCAGCATCAGCGGAGAAATGGACTTTCCGGGGATGCCGAATACGTGAGAAATCCCCCAATTTTTAAAATGCTCGACTAATAGGGTATACACTCTCTTTTTCATCGTATCACCTTTGCGAATTGATTTTCATTGCCACTGTTTTCATCAACAACTGCTCGATTTGTTCCGCAGGTAAAGGTGGGTGATAATAAAAACCTTGTACTTCATGACAGTTCTGACTACGCAGGAAATCCAACTGATCCTTGGTTTCTACACCTTCTGCGATAACATCGATTCCAAGCTTATGGGCCATAGCTATTATCGTAGCTACAATGTCCGCGTCATTTGAATCCGTCATAATATCCCTGACAAAGGATCGATCAATCTTCAGCCGGTCAATCGAAAACAATTTTAAGTAGTAAAGATTGCTATAGCCTGTCCCAAAGTCGTCGATGCAAATTTGTATACCTAGTTCCTTCAGTTTTCCAAGTACCTCGATCGCAACATCAACATTCATCGTCATCGACTCTGTAATTTCGAGCTCCAGGTATTGGGGATCTATGTGGGTTTCGAGTAAAATCTCTTTGATGGTCTCTACCAAATCATGCTTTGAAAATTGGCGAGAAGAGAGATTGACTGATACGCTCATCGGAGGGAATCCCTTTTCCTTCCATATTTGATTTTGAAGGCAGGCGCTTTTCAACACCCATTCCCCAAGGGGAACAATGAGTCCTGTTTCTTCGGCGATCGGGATGAACTTAGCTGGAGGGACCAAGCCGAGAGTCGGGTGATTCCAGCGAACGAGCGCCTCGGTACCGATAATTTCCCCTGTCAGAATATCAATTTGGGGCTGGTAATATAACACGAATTCATCTAGGTGCAACGCTTTACGGATCGAATGCTCCAATGTAAGCCGTTCAATACCGCCGCTATTCGGGATAGGCTTGAAAATGTTATAATTGTTCTTTCCGTCGTCTTTCATCCGGTAAAGAGCAATGTCGGCGTTCTTCATCAGCATCTCGACATTGGTGCCATCTTGAGGATAGAAGACAATACCGATACTGGCTGTTATATAGAACTCATAGCCGTCCACCGCAAATGGTTTCTCAAATGCTTTAATAATCTCTTCCGCAACATGAATGGCTTCCGTATGATCCGTAATCTCTTGCAATAGGATCGTGAATTCGTCCCCACCCATTCGGGAAACCAGTTGATTCGGAGCATGGCAGCAAGTTTTCAGACGCTCGGCAACCAGCTTCAACAGCATGTCACCGTTGTTATGACCCAGCGTGTCATTAATCTTCTTGAAGCTGTCCAGATCGAGAAACATGACGGCAAAGATACTATTTTCTTCCACCCCATGTTTCAGCAATTCATCAATATGCCTGGTGAAAAATCTTCGATTCGGCAAACCGGTTAAATCGTCATGATAGGCTAAATAATTGATTTGCTTTTGCGTATGATAACGCTCCGTGATATCCCGAAACTGTGCAAATGCACCCATGACCTGCATATTCTCATCACGAATAGGGAAGGCGTCGAACAGGCAGACCAGTTCGTCTTGCCCCTTCTGAGAGTGCAGCATGAATTCCATATCTTCGTAATCTTTTCCCGTTTGAAGGACCTCTTTAATGAAGTCATTTGTTTTGGCATCCGGAATAGGTTTATTAATGACATCCTGCTTTTTGGCACCAGTTAAAGTTTCAGCAAACTTGTTAAACTCGGTAATGTTCCCATCCCGATCAGTAATAATAATGCCGTTTCTTGTTGTTTCGATGACCACCTGATTCAATATGTGCAATCGTCTATTTTGCTTTTTCAACAGGAGTTCTCTTTCGATCGAATCTACGACCGTGCATAACATCGCCAGTAAAAATGGGTTATGCTGATCTATCGTCGTCATGATCGTAATTGTTCCAAGTAAATTGGAGATATCTGTATATTGGAAGGGTACGGAATAACAGGCGGAGGACCACAGAAATTCATAATAATGCTCGTCCCCGACAAGTTGAATGGGCTGGCAATGATCCAAAACCAAATTAATGCTGTTGGTTCCCGCTTCTTGTTCGTTGAACACGAGGCCCACCTTAATGCCCGATTGCTGAACCACACTCTTGATCGCTTCATCCCCAGCCATTTCCAGAATACAGCCATTCTCATCGGAAATCAGGATCAGCAGTGGAATCCCTTTCATGAGCTCCAACATTTTATGAACAAAAAAATTAATAACAGACAATATTTCTTCGTATTCGGCCCGCTTTAGATTCAAATCGCCTTCTGATAAAAAGGTAGAAAAGGAGGGGATCCCCTGTGGATCAATACCTAGCTTTTCACATCTCTTTTTAGACTCCGAGATCAAGGATACTTTCGTCAAAGCAATCCCCATCCCCCTTCGCTCCACGAAAATGCAGTAAAATATACTTAAATCATGAGCAACTCCGTTATAAATCGCTTCTTTTTTCATTATGACGACGCTTAAAGTTTCTTGTCAATTTATTTCTGTAGATTAGCATGGTTGAAGGGCTGATACGGCTGACTGATTCCACCACCTAAACTCAACGCCAAAAAGCAACCTCTATCCACTTCGGAAGGAGGTTGCTTTCATTGTTTTACACACACCCTTACACCATATCCTAATCCCCCTCTTTCATTTCTTTTTCTCCAACTCCGCCTTTAATCTTGCATTCTCTTCCAACAGCTTTTGAACGTCCGGGACATCCTTGCCGGAAACCCAGCCAGACAAATCGTCTCTTGCTGCATACTTCGGCAATTGATCACGAAGTACCATTTTAATGTGCTGTACATCTTCAACATAATAGATAGGGATTTGTTCCATGACCGCTTGCTTAAACTCATGAAACTCCTGATAGTATTCAATGGCTGTGAAGTCGTATGGCTTTTGTCTTAATGCTTCATCTGTAACGACAAAAGCAAATCTAGGTTTGCCCGCTTCTCCGGCATACTCATATTCCCAATGCGTATAGCTCTTGGATTCATCAGGAAGCGTTAAACCATAGAATCCTCCGAGAATCAGGATATATACATCGGACTCGTCGATCCATCTCTGCCTAATTTTCATTGGACTTTCCTTGAAAGATTGCTCAATTCCAGCAGGGATATGACCGGCTTGAAGTATGGCTTCGACAGCGGTATGTCTTTCCTCAATAAGATCGTAGTAAGTAGACGAAATGTAAATTTGTAGTTTTTTTCTCATAGCCCACCCAAATTAAAGAATTAGTATAGATAGAATCTACCACCCTCTCACTTTATTTGTCAAAATTTACTGGGGTTTTCATGCGGCAAGCATTGCTAAAAAGGAAGGATCGGGGAGTGCCCTTATCCTGCCTTCTTGCGTGTTGTATGTTTCTACTGTACTAAACTATCCATTTCCGGCTGCAATTTGTTCCGCAGAAATGAAAAAACAACGAGGGAGCTGCTGCTGCAAGCTCCTTTCGTGTTTTCACCGAACGTCAAAAAAGGTTTTTGGTAATCTTTTGCGTCAAATGCTCAATTCTTGGCATCATGATTGCATCATCAATGGCTGAAAGTTTTTCGGGTTTAAATAACTGGATTTTCTTTAGATTGTAATAGTCCACTAAAATTTGCTGGACAGTCAGTTGATTCGTCATTAAATATTTGACATTGAACATTCCCCTCAGAAGCTCATCCTGCTTAATTAACAGCTTGCCATTGATGTCATTAAAAATCCCTTTTTGAATTCCTTCTTCATAGAAAGCCAATACCAGTTGTTCCCGTTGCTTCATGGCTTCATTCAATCGATCATACCAATCCGGGTAACTGGTTTCGAGCTCCTGTAAGAAGATTTCCGTAAAATATTCGGCAAGCGAGACGGACTGCTCAAATATTTGCTGGAATCGAGCACCAAAATTTTGATCCGAATCCAACGGGTTGAAAGTTTGTTCATTCATGTATTCAATAAAACCATCTACGATGAAGCCGATGATTTCTTCTTTTGTCGAGAAATACTTATATAAAGTCGCTCTGCTGATCTCCATTACTTTTGCAATTTCGTCCATCCGAACGGATTGAAGACCATTTTTTCGTAAATAAGGGAGCAGCTTATAAATAAGCTTAGCTCGTGTCTCGTATTTTTTATCCGATTTATGGTTGTTCAACTGATGACCCCCTTGTTTCTATTATAACCTGAATTTTGATTAAGCATATAAACTCCATACAAAATAGACAAAAAATATATAAAGTGTTTACTGTGCAAATAATGTGTGCTACGATATACCTCGAAGTAACTAACTTGAAGAGAGGGCTATTACAATGAAAACACAGAAACTTGGTCACAGTGAGCTTGTCGTTTCTTCTATTGGATTGGGTGCAATGGGCATGTCTCCGGGCATTTATGGCACCATTAATGATGAAGAGTCCATTCAGACCATTCATCGAGCCCTGGATCTTGGAGTAACGTTGCTTGATACCGCTGATACGTATGGCAACGGGCATAACGAGGAACTTTTAGGCAAAGCTTTGAAGGGGCGAAGAGAGCAGGCCATTGTCGCTACCAAGTTTTCATTTGGGCCCAATTGGGAGTTCATCGGCGGGCACCCGGACTATGTGAAGAAAGCAATCGACGAGAGCCTGAGACGTCTTGATCTCGATTATATCGACCTGTATTATCAACACCGAGTCGATCCTAATGTCCCAATTGAAGAGACGGTTGGTGCAATGGCTGATCTTGTTAAGGCAGGGAAAGTGCGTTATCTTGGTCTTTCTGAAGCAGATGCTTCTGCCATTCGCCGGGCACATGCGGTACATCCCATTTCTGCATTACAAACGGAATACTCCCTTTGGAGCCGGGACGTTGAAGCAGAAATTCTGCCTGCCGTAAAAGAGTTGGGAATCACATTTGTGGCCTACAGTCCTCTTAGCAGGGGATTCATTACTGGTGAGCTTCGTAACTACGAGGATTTTAAAGCTGATGATATGCGCAGAATTTTGCCACGTTTCCAAGGTGATAACTTTCAAAAAAATGTTGACATCGTGGACAAACTCGGGGAAATCGCCGAAGAGAAGAGTTGCACGGTTGCACAACTGGCAATAGCCTGGACGATAGCTAAAGGCACGCTGCCGATTCCAGGAACAAAGCGCCGAAAATATCTAGAGGAAAATGTGGAAGCTACTGATATTCAACTTACTGCTGATGATTTGGCTCGTATTGATGCTGTTAGTCCAAATGCATACGGTGGACGTTATCCTGATAGAGAGTCTTAGAAGATAAATAAATCTTGTAACGAGTTAGCCCTGCATTTTTGTAGGGCTTTTTTTCAATGCTTTCAGTACATTTGTTTCCGCCCTTTGAAAAACAGCAGGTTATATAGTACCCCTAGAATGAATACAGGTGGGATAAAGAAGCATAACAGTAATTGCCCCTCTGGAGAAGACAAACGTCCACCAGTCACTAAAAAAGGGAGGATTAAACCAACTAAAACGGAGGCAATATTGAGAACAGCCATTTTAATGCAATGGATTTTATTTTTCTGCCGATAGCATAGCAAAAGAGAAAAATCAAAGGCACCATGATAATCAAATATAAGAAAAATGATGTAAAGACGATCCCCTTATATTCATTTTCATGGATAGTTTGATTAAAAATGATCTGGCCTCCTTTTTGGTAAAGCCAGGCTCCAACAGCATATGCAAAAACGACACCGATTGCTGCGAGGATATACCGTATGATGTTGTTCAAAGCGTTCACCTCGATTAATCAATATTATATTTCTCATTTATAAGACGCAAAAAAATGAAAAAAGTTACCATTTGCGGTTCTTTCGATTCTCCAATCAATTTTGGTAATTGTATCCAAAACCAATCTGGGGTATGATATAACTATGTTTATTTGAAGGGAGTGAGCGGCATGAAACGCCGGGCTAAAACAACGACAGTTGATATTATGGTGATTCATAATTGAATATGTAGGCAGAGACTTGCTCTGCTGTTTATTAGGGACTTCACTGCTCATTTTTCCTGTACAAGAGAGGATTAGGTAGACCGCAGACAAAGCCTGCGGTCTTTTTGCGCTCAAAAATGCCAACACAGCTAAATCCCGGATTCGCCAATGTAGTTCCACTAAATTAATCAATGATGGGAGCCTGATGTCTTGTGTTAAAGTTGAAATACCTTTTTAACAACGAGGACTTGGCGGAAATGATCTTGAAAAATTGGAAATATGATAAAGAATCGATAAATATGTTTAAATACCATCGAATTTCATCGAATGCTATTTACCCGTTTCAATGTGAAGGTAAGACGCAGCTGTTGCGATTTGCCCCAAAGACCGAGAAGCTGAAATCGAACATCTTGGCGGAGTTGGACTTTATTTCTTACTTGCGTGATCATCACTATGGAGTTTTGGAAACGGTTGCTTCCAGGAATGGTGAGGAGCTTGTGGAGGTACGGACACCCTGGGGCGAATATTTTGCGTCAGTATTTAAACGGGTATCCGGCGTACAGATCAGTAATACTGATTTTAGCGATACCGTTATCTTCAGCTATGGAAAAGCATTGGGGAGGCTTCATCGTTTATCTAGTCAATACACGCCTGGCCAATTTAAAAGATGGTCATATCGTGATGTCTTGGATTGGATCCAGGAAGTATTGAAGGATTTTCCGGATGAGTCAGCAGCATTGATGGAAACGGAACGACTACAAGTTTTTTTTGCTTCCATCCCGAAGACACCAATGAATTATGGGCTGATTCATTATGATTTCGAGTTTGACAATGTATTCTACGATGATAAGTCAGGCTCATGTAATGTGATTGATTTTGATGATGCCATGTATCACTGGTATGCAATGGACATCGTGCAAGCACTTGATAGTTTGGAAGATTGTATTCCAGCAGACATTTTTGAACTTAGGAAAAAATGCTTCATGGACGGATATCTCACTGAACATGATGATGTATCAGCGGATTATGAGCACATCTTACCGGCATGCCGGCGATTTGCGAATTTATATGGTTATGCTCGAATTTTGAGGTCAACCACTGAAAAATGGGAAAACGAACCTGATTGGCTGACAAATCTCAGAAAGAAATTGGAAAATAGTTTAGAGAGGAAATCTGCTTTCTTTGGAAAGTGATATTCAGTGGTGTAAAGCAAGGGCTATCCGCAAAGGATGGCCCTTAAAACTGACTGTTAAACATAGCAGTTAGTCCCCCTCACGCAATCCTTAACAGGCACAAGGTCATCCTAGAGAAAAAACTAAAAAGCTGTTCAACCTTTACCGATAACTATTACGCAGGCCGTTTAGTTTAAATTTAAAGAATAATCTGATTGAATACCTGAATCCATTCGCGTACCAGTTCGAAGGAGACGGGAGACGGGGTGCCCTCGTTGAGTTCATGTTCCAGCCGGGGATTTTCCGCGTTTGAAGATAGGCCGAATCAACTAGAATCCCCTGCGTTGTCGAGATTTTGTATAGGGCGATCGTAATATAATAATGAAATACGCTGTGTTAATCTGGCGTGTTTTGTCATTACCAGTATGTAAGTTGCGGGGATAAAGGAAAGAAAGGAGGAAGAAAGTACTAATCAAGATCAACGGCCTGCACACCCGCGGCACTTATCTGTTCATCTGGAATCCCGCAAGATTTCGATGATGAAAAGGGTCGCTGGGATCAAGCAAATTAGCATTTGTCTATTCGTCTGAGCGGTTATTTCGGGTAGATGAACTCGATGTCGCCAAAAATTTCGGGTATGGAGGAGAAATTTGTTTGAAACAAAAACGCAGTATAGGTAAAACTATGCTATCTTTCTGCCTGGCAGTTTTGCTTGTCTTGCAGACAGTGGTGTTCCCTGCTGACGCATTTGCCGAGAGCGTACCGGGCGATTCCGAGACGGCGTCGGTATCTGAGGCGGTATACGCTGAGCCGGACGAGCCGTCATCGGCGGACGAACCGCCGTCGGTGCCTGAGGTGGTATACGCCCCGCCAATGAATTTGGCAGTGATCGCGGCAGACCCGCTGGACAAAACGGAGTTGCTCACGGAAGCTAATAAGCCCTTTCCGCTGACGGTTACCCAAGGGACTCCTTCGAGTGAGATAAAGTCTACTACAGCCCCTGGCTACGACCCGATCGTTGACAAGATTAACGGTAGGCAGACTTTTACAATCACGTCGGAGAATCTCCGTGTGCCGATGCGGAGCGATAATGATGTGGATGCGAACAATCCAGACACTTACATCCAAAAAGGCGACTTCATTGAGTTGAAGCAAGCGGATTATTTTCAGGGTGTAACCTTGACGAGTGCCACAAAGGTTCTGAACGTCACCCTGTTTGGGCAAAACTACAAGCTGGGCACCGCCTATTTCAACCTGGATAGCATCAAGGTTGTGTTTGATGGCGATGAAAGCTTGTTCCTCCAGGGGAGGGATGTTTCCTTCAGCTTTGACACCACCGCGAAGGCCGATGTGAACGGCATGGACTACGGCACGACCAAGCCCCTCACCATTTTTGGGAGCGGCTATATGCTGGAAAATCCGAAAGTTACAGCGAAGTACAACATCAGCTTGCGCTCGAACAGTAACACGGACAGTTTTGTTACCTATACACAGCCACGAGGCAGGGTCGAGATATCCGACGCCGATTTTCAAGCGGGCAAAGTTAAATGGCAAGCGATCGTCACCGCAACTGACATGGACGACGTCAACATCAAGCTGCCGCTGGACGGAACGATATTTTCCAATGATCTTACTGATGTCGGCAATTATGTAACAGGTTCCTTTGAGGTAAAGGATGCCGACAACAATGTTGTGGAAGGAGCAACGCCGACCTATAACGGGGGCGAGCTGACCTACACCTTCCCTGGCGGTATCGGCAATACGGCAACTGTCATCTTCGAAACCTGGATTCCGAAGGAGAAATATTACACACAGTATCGGTATAATGATAGTAGCTGGGACTTCGCGAGAACACAACAAGTAAGCAATGGTACGGAAACAAGTGCAGTAAAATTGCTGAAATCAGACGACAATACGGAGCTGACAACAAGTAATCTGTGGACAGTTGCGCTCAAGCCCGTCTGGATTCAGAAGGACGGCGTCCAGAACTACAAGGATAACACCATCACATGGACCATTACGGTTAACCATAATGGCAAATACAACAGGAAGCCTCTGCAAGACTTGGTCATAACGGATGTCATCCCTACCGGGCTCACCTTCAAGTCGGCAACGTTTCAGAAGTTTGAAGCAAATGTATGGTCGGATATAAATACGATTACGATGAAGCCCGCAGACAATGCCTATTCCTTCGGAAATGTGAACGGCCCGGTGAGGCTAATCATTGTCACAGACATCACAGGCGCTCAAACCAGTTTTGTTAACTCGGCTACCGCCAAGTGGAATCTGGATCAGACGGACGGCAACGGGCAGAACAACGACAAAGGGGTAACGGATCAGGCAACGGTCACCAAAGCGACCAATAGCCTGAGCAAGACGGCCAACGGCGGCGATTTGACATCAGGTACTTTAGGATGGAAGGTGAGCTTTAAGCCGATGGATGCGATGCCGGACGGCAACATCTATGACCTGCTCGTATATGGAAATGGAAGCGACATTGACTGGAATAACGTTACGGTCAGCCCGTCCATCGATTCGGCACTCTTGACAGCAATACGAACCAAAAATGCGGCAAATCCAAGATACTGGCAGCGGTATAAGCCAGATTCCTTTGCCTCCGCCGATGGGTTAACTGAAAAAGTCTACACCATTTCCCAAAATGGCAAGGCAGTCGCCGACATCCTGTCCGTCACCGGTTTTACAACCGGAGAGAAGGTATATACGTATACCTTTAATACTTTCTTGACGAACTGGAAGGATTTTGCACACAACTTCGGGAGTAATTTTTATAATCAGGTATCTCTGTTCGACGATGGAGCTTATGCAATGGGCGCAGGTTCGAACAATAACGCTTTTAACAGCGGTATGCTGACCAAGGGGATGCTCTTTGCGTCAAAGCCAGTAAACCCGGCAACCGGCGTGGAAGATAATGTTACGCCAAATCAAGTCAACAGTTATATCTACTCCGGAAATGAGAAGGACTATTGGCCAAGAGCGGCCTATGACCGGGCGACCAACACGGTTACTTTCCGGTTGGCGGTCAACGCCAACGGAATCAAAACCGAGGAAATGGCCAAGCACGGTGGTACGCATGTCGCACAAAATATTCAGGTGGTCGACACCCTTCCCGAGGGCTGGGAGTTCAAGCCTTATTCCGAGGGAAAAGCATTTGAGATTTACAATGGAGCAAGATTCGATTATGGGTTAAGTGTCAATGCTACTTCAACCACACCTATTGCCAACCCCGGGGATTTGGTGAACTTCTCCACGTCCGGCAGCGTGGGAACGTTTAGCTTTACGAAGCTGGAACAGCCATACGTGATTTTGGTGAAGGCGGGTCCAACGGCAGCAACCCTCAAGCAATATGCCGATGCCGGCCAGACAGAACAGACGGTATATAACAAGGCGGAGCTGCGAATCAAATGGGGAGACGAGGATACGGTAGTCAACGTCGAGCGGGATAACAAGACGCCCATCCAGCGCAAAGTCATCGTTCCTCCGTCAAAATCCATGAACAAAACTGTAAAAAAAGCAGCCCCTGGCGTGCTGGAGTGGACCGTGGAATATGCTACGCCATTTACAGTGAAGGATACTGCTTATTTGCAGGATACGTTAGGCAAGGGACTTAAACTGCGCAATGACGAATTTGACCGGCTCTCTCTCCGGGCTCCCGATATGGCGGTCTATCCTGCCAAGCTAACGGCTAGCGGAGCTTTGGCCAAGGACGGAGAGGCTCTTGATTTGTACGCTCCTGACAGCGAGGTCAAGGTGACGGCGAACAAGGAGGCAGACGGGACAACGACTCTGACCTTCAAGATGGCGAATCCGAACAAGCTGTATCTGTTCGTCTACCAGACTGAAATCGACGGCACTGTGCTCGGTGTCGGCGACAAGGCGGGCAACAACGTGCAGATGATGGGCGACGATGCCGCCAAGGATGTCAGCAGCCATGCGGAATACACGGTAGAAAATGCAGACATTAGTGGCGGTGCCGGATGGCAACCTATTCTGAAGCTGAAGAAGGTCGATCCGGATGGCAAGCCGTTGCAGGGTGTAGAGTTTACGCTGTATAACAAGGACGGTTCGGTAGCTCTTGACAAGAAGGGCGATCCGATCAAGGGAGTTACCGACAGCAAAGGCGAGCTGATTTTTAACGTCGAGGTAGGACTTTACGATCTGAAGGAAACCTGGATCGACGAGACGACCTATCTGCCTACCGAGCGGGTTTATAACGTGCGTGTGTCTAGTACGCCATTTAACCCTATCTGGGTGGACGGCGATCTGGTAGATAGCACCAATCCGCTGGTCGTGCCTACACCGGCCCGAGGAAAGCTGACCATCAGCAATAAGGCGGAAGGCAACGGCAGCGATTCTTCTAAAGCTTTTGAGTACACCGTGACCTTCACCGGCGAGGGTAAGGACGGAGAGTACACCTATAAAAAGCCAGATGGTACAATTAGCGCTGTCAAGTTCAAGAGCGGAGACAAGATCTTCCTTAAGGATGGAGAATCTGTTGTTTTTCCGGCTCTGCCTGCAAATCTAGCCTATACCGTCACCGAGAGCGATTATACGACCGTTGACGGTTACACGACTAAGCCGGAGACGAGAGAACTATCCGGCACAATTGCTGATAAAGGCGATCACAAGGCGGACTTCATCAATGAACGGATCGTCAGCAAGCTGACCATCAGCAATACGGTCATGGGCAAGGACGGCGAGAAGACGAAGGAGTTCGAGTACACCGTCAGCTTTGAGGATGCAGGCAAGAATGGAAGCTATGCGTACACGAAGTCGGATGGCGAGACGAGTACACCGGGCACGATCAAATCTGGCGAATCCTTCACACTCAAGCATGGAGAGGTACTGGAAATTGTGGGTCTGCCTAAGGATCTGAAATACACAGTTACCCAGAAGGACTACACAGCCGATGAATACGTGACCAACCCTGAGGAACGGTATTATACCGGAGTCATGGAGGGCAAAGATGAAAATGCCCAGTTCACGAACGTACGAGTCTTGAAGGGCGGCCTGCTAATCAGCAACACGGTTAAAGGCAAAGACGACGACAAGAAAAAGCTGTTCAAGTACACGGTCACCTTCACAGGCGAGGGAGCAAACGAATCCTACGCCTATGAGAAGTCGGACGGCACCAAGGGCACGATCGCAAGCGGAGACACCTTCGAGCTTGCAGACGGCCAGACGTTCATTGTACAAGGGCTTCCGACGGATCTTCAGTATACAGTGACCCAGGATGATTACACGCAGGACGGCTATGTGACAGATGAAAGTCTCGTTCGCACAGGCGTCATTCCGGAGAAAATAGCGGCGGAAGCACACTTTGTCAATACCCGCCCGTATCTGGAAGGCGTGCTGCGTGACAACAACACAGGAGAAGTCATTCCGAATGCGTCCATCACGGTGACCAATCTGAAGACAGGCGAGAAGCAGACGATTCAGACGAATGAGAAGGGCGAATACTCGGTCATCGCCGAGGCTGATACCGACTATACGGTCACATTTACGAAGTTGTATCAGGTAGGCGGTAAGGATGTGCCTGTCGAGTTCACGCAAAAAGCAAATGTAGACGTCAGCGTGATTGACGAGACCGTTCCGGCTGACATCACAGCTGTCGGCATCGTGCTTCTGAAACAGCCTGAAGGGCAGACTTCGCTGCTGGGCAGCGAGTTCGCCGGCAAGATGCGGATCTATTTGCAAGATGCGAATGGCCACTATGTTGTAGATGAGGACGGCGCTCCGAAAGCGTTCGACTTGCAGCCGAACGGCGCTTTCTCGGCGGAAGGATTAGCTGCGGAAACCTACAAAATGGAAGTTCGTTACGAAGTTGCGCCAGGCAAAGAACTGACGGTAGCTAAAGCGGATCTGGACGTGAAGGCGAACGGGGAATTGAATATTTCCCAGGAGCTCGTTGACCCGTACGGCATTGTTTACGATGCAAGCAAGGGGATCACCACAGGGCAAATCGAGGGAGCTACGGTAACGTTGTATTATGCGGATACGGAGAGAAACAGATTGAAGGGAATCGATCCGGGCACGAAAGTAACCTTGCCTCCGGTTCCAGGCTTCCCGCCGCACGATAACAAGAGCCCGGAGCAGGACAGCGACGCAGCCGGCTTTTATGCGTACATGGTATTCCCGGAAACGGATTACTACCTGGTTGTAACGAAGCCCGGGTATGAAACGTATACGAGTGAAACGATCTCTGTCGATTTCGACATCGTAAAATACAACGTACCGATGAAGCCGGTTAGTTCCGGCGGTGGAGGCGGTGGAACTGGGCCTGTCAACCCTGAGCCAGAACCAGCGAACCCTGAACCTGAACCTACCAAGCCCGAGCCTGAAAATCCTGTTCCCGGCGACGGCGGTAACGGAACCGGAGGTGGTGGCAACGGATCCGGTAGCGGAGACAAAGACGACAACGGAACCGATAAAGATGACGACGGATCTGATAACGTCAACACAGGAACTGACAACGTCAACACAGGAACTGACAACGTCGGTGACGGAGCCGAAAACAACGACAACGGAATCGACAACGTCGACGACGGATCTGATAACGTCAACAATGGGACTGACATCATCGACGACGGAGCCGATAACGTCAACAACGGAACTGACAACGACGACAACGTAGTCGACAACGTCAACAACGGAGCTGGCAACGACGATAACGGAGCCAACAACGTCAACAACGAAGCTGGCGCTGGCAACAAAGGAACCGTTAACGCCGACAATGGAACCCGTAACGACGATACCGGCAGCAAGCTGCCAAACACAGCAACGAATATGTACAGCTACTTGTTGGCTGGATTCATCATTCTAATTGCTGGTCTGTTCTTGCTGAGAAGGAAGAAGCATAATTAATTTCCAAAACAGAACCTCCCCTTCAGGCTGAGTTGCTTGAAGGGGAGGTTCTATTGTTGGCTGACAGAGTGGCAAATAATAAACAATTGACATCATCTTATTGGTGATATAACATTATCCCTAATAATTATAATACGTTGAAAAGGAATAGTACGATTTTCTAAGCGAACAGAGAGCTGTTGGATGGTGTGAAACAGCCGTGGAGAAGATCGGAACTCGCCTTGGAGTTGCTCGCTGAACCCAAAAGTGCGAGTTCAAAAAGTTGGCTTTTCAGCACCGAGAAGGTTGGATGAAGCTAGGGACTGAGGAGCGGAGCGTACTTGGGGTACGTGAGCACCGGAAGGCCCGGCTGAATTCAATATTCGATGCCGAGTTACTCCTTGATCCACTTCGTGATCAAAAGACGACTTTTTGAACAACCTCTTTAAAGTAGGTGGAGCCGGAGCCTGACCGTTATCTTCAGGAGGATGCCGGGTTGTCCGTTTTTGCAAGCCCGTATCCGTAGAGTGCATGCCGCGTATGGCATGAATTCGGAGTGGTACCGCGTAAGATGTCAAAGTCTTTCGTCTCTGTTAGTGGAGATGAAAGGCTTTTTTTGCGTGTTCGGTATTTGGCTGTTAGGCACAGAAAATCGATGAAAGGAAGGGATATCCATGAAAAACGTTAATAAGTACGCCAGAGGATATTTTATGCCGCCGGAGGCAAGCCTGAATTGGACCCGGAAAGAATATATTACAGAGGCGCCGACTTGGTGCAGCGTCGACCTTCGCGACGGCAATCAGGCGTTAATCGTTCCGATGAATCTGGAGGAAAAACTGGAATACTTCAAATTGCTAGTAGATATCGGGTTCAAGGAGATTGAAGTCGGATTTCCCGCAGCATCGGAAACGGAGTTCACCTTTTTGCGCACATTGATCGAGCAGGATTTGATTCCGGATGATGTAACGATCCAAGTGCTGACCCAATCGAGAGAGCACATCATCCGCAAAACCTTTGAATCGCTGAAAGGCGCGAAGAAAGCCGTCGTCCATCTGTACAACTCGACCTCCGTGGCGCAGCGGGAGCAGGTGTTCCGCAAATCCAAGGAAGAGATTATCGACATCGCTGTGAGCGGCGCCAAGCTGTTGAAGGAATGCGCGGAGGAGACGGAAGGGAACTTCCAGTTCCAGTATTCGCCGGAGAGCTTCACCGGTACGGAGATCGAATTTGCGCTGGATATCTGCAACAGCGTGCTTGACGTGTGGCAGCCGACGGCGGAGAACCCGGTCATCATCAACCTTCCTGCAACGGTATCCATGTCGATGCCTCACGTCTATGCCAGCCAGATCGAGTACATGAGCGAGCACCTGAATTTCCGGGAGCATGTGATTTTGTCGCTCCATCCGCATAACGACAGGGGAACAGGTGTGGCGGATGCGGAGCTGGGGATGCTGGCGGGAGCCCAGCGCGTTGAAGGCACTCTTTTTGGAAACGGGGAAAGAACAGGGAACGTAGATATTGTGACGCTGGCTCTCAACATGTATTCCCACGGGGTGGACCCGAAGCTGAATTTCGAGAACATCCCTGTGATCGCTTCCGTTTATGAACGGCTGACCAAAATGAGAGTGAGCGAAAGACACCCTTATGGAGGCGAGCTGGTATTCACCGCGTTCTCTGGTTCCCATCAGGATGCCATTGCTAAAGGAATGAAATGGCGCGAGGAAAAGGAACCTCAGCATTGGTCGGTCCCTTATCTGCTGATTGATCCCAAGGATATCGGCAGGGAGTATGAAGGTGATATTATCCGCATTAACAGCCAGTCCGGCAAAGGCGGAATCGGATATGTGCTGCAGCTGAAGTACGGACTCGATCTCCCGGCGAAAATGCGTGAAAATTTCGGATACTTCGTTAAAAACGTATCGGATCAGCAGCAAAAGGAACTGATGCCTGAGGAAATATACGATATTTTCGTGAAGGAATATGTGAACATACAAACACCTGTGGAGTTTATCAAATACCGCTCTACAGACAATGAAGATTTTCAAACCATCGTCACGATTCGGACCGGCAATGAAGTCAAGGAAATTACAGGCACCGGGAACGGAAGACTCGATGCGATCAGCAATGCTCTGCAAACCGATCTTGGACTGAATTATACCGATTTGATCTACAAAGAACACGCTCTGGAAACCGGCTCTAAATCACAGGCTGTCTCTTATATCGGTATCACGGCTCCGGACGGCAGCGTGTACTGGGGCTGCGGCATTGATGTTGATATTATGACCTCATCTGTAAAAGCTCTGTTCAGTGCTGTGAATCAATTTAGCCGTAATACCCAGGTATAAGTCTGGTCAGCAGAGATTAGAATAGATCATGTCAATGATCCATTAATAAAGTAACTGTGACCCTTCTGCAGCATGCAAAAGGGTCTTTTGCTGTGGATAGCAAAGAGCGATTCGTATAGCCTGTTGTGGTTTTTTTTAGTGATCTTATGATATTTATTTTAATATTTATTTATAAGGAATATACTATAATAGAATCGATGTGAATTATCGAAGTTGTCGGATTAAAAAGGAGAAGATTTGTGAGCTTATCCGTATGGTACGATCTCTCTTTGTTCCTCCTGTTATTTGCATTATTCGTATATGTGTTTGCAACTGTTACAATTACTGATTTGCGTAAAGTTTACCTTTTGTTCCATTTCCTGATGATGCTTTGGCCGCTGTGTCAATTTGCTACAGGTATTACGCGTGATGGGCATTTACAGCTGTTATATGTGACCCTGTCTTTTGTTGCGCTTTCGATGTTGGGGAGTGGTTGGCTTCTTCTAACAGCCTTTCTTACCGGAAATGCAAATAGATTAGGAAGAAAGAGATTACTCTTGCTGTCGATCCCCGCTGTTGTTGCAGCAGTCGGCGTAGCCATGAACCCGTTTAACCTGTTCGTAAAACCGCTGGGTGGCGGGTACATACATAGAGAATACGGTCCATGGTTTTGGGTTGTGATCGTCATTTTATTATGCTATTTTTTTGCTTCGCTCTCTTTTTTATTTGGGGCATTCCATTCTTGCAGAACGATATTAACCATCAAAAAACAAGTCAAAATAACGCTCTGGGGAATCTTCGTGCTGGCCACTTTTGCATTAACGGACCTGCTTCTTAATGTGGTCTTAAGGGAGTGGCTCCCGATCGTTCCGGGGTTGACCTCGGCGGGCATTTTTATCTCTGCTTTATTTTTTGTATTTGTCATTAAAAGATACAATGTTTTGGATATTGTCACCATCGCTCATGATGATGTGATCAATACAATTCCGTATGGAATTATGGTAGTAGACGAGAACGAATCCATTATTGAAGTCAACAAAGCCTTACGGTTATTTGTGGATGTAAATGTGGGGGACTATTTTGATATGGAGAAATTTCTGGGATCTGTTCGAGTAGCTGGCAGCAGCCGGAGGTTCCTCGATCATTACAAGTATAAAAATAATACGTTATCTCAAATTGAAATTATCATTGGGCGAGATATCGTGAGTCATTTTATATTGCAAGCTTCTCCAATCGTTGACTCTTACCGTATGCAAATTGGTCGTATTCTTATGTTTCAGGATGTCTCGCAAGAGCGCTATCTTGTAAAAGAACTAAATCGGCAGAATGAAATCCTGCGGGAACGCAATCATTCTCTTGATAGCATTCGCAACGAATTATCCATAGCCAATCAAAAACTCAGGGAAATGGCGCTTACGGACAGCTTGACAAATTGCTACAATCGCCACTATTTAACCGAACAGTTAACTCAACAGATTAAAGCCAATATTCAAGATAGGACTCCATTTTCACTAATCCTGTTTGATGTGGATTTCTTTAAAGCCATTAATGACCGCTTTGGACATGTCATAGGGGATGAAGTCCTTTATCGTACTGCCCAGACCGTTAAACAATCTCTTCGCAGTACGGATATTCTAATCCGTTACGGCGGGGAGGAATTCATCATCTATTTGCCGGATACAGACCGCCGGTTAGCTGAAGAGCTGGCGGAACAAGTGAGATTATTGGTAGAGTCCACTCGCATTTTGGTGGGGCAAGAAAACGAACCTGTTTCCATTACCCTCAGCATGGGGGGATTATCTGTTGAAAATTTTGAACATGAACATTTACCGGCCAGTCCGGAAGGGGACTTAATAGGACTCCTTTCTGAGGCAGATAAGGCGCTTTATCAAGCCAAGGCGAATGGACGCAATCGGATTAGATTTGCTGAATATCAAAAATAGAATTTACCACTGTTGACATTTTATTTAACTGGGATTAATATTGAAAAAACATTTCGCAAGAAGTTGACACTTAAAAATTTTATAATAAGCAGGCTATGATTGCTATGGATCGTACTATAGCAGGAGCAGCTTCTGGAGAGACCGCGGGAATTCCGTGGCGCCGAAGGGTTCACCATCTCAGGCAAAAGGACAGAAGAGTACTAAGTAATCCATTTGTTATGCTGATTTTCAGTATAACAAAGCTTATTTATTATTCTTATGACCATGAGATTGGAGCGATCCAATCTCTTTTTTTATTTGGCAAAATTCCGTTTGACATTAAGGAGGGTCCGGTTTTGGCGCAACAAGAATTGAAGAGAAATTTGAAAAATCGGCACGTTCAGCTCATTGCAATCGGCGGGACCATTGGTACCGGGTTATTTTTAGGATCGGGTAAAGCAATACAGCTGGCAGGGCCATCCATTATCTTTGCTTATTTCATCGTGGGAATCGCCGTTTTTTTTGTGATGAGAGCGCTGGGAGAACTTCTGTTATCCAAAGCGGGGTATCAGTCTTTTACAGACATTACCGAAGATTATCTTGGGCCGCGAACAGCATTTGTAACCGGATGGACGTATTGGTTTTGTTGGATCATGATCGCTATGGCCGACATCATTGCCGTTGGGATATACGTGCAGTATTGGTTTGATATTCCCCAATGGATACCTGTGATCATTTGCTTGATCATTTTATTGGGACTGAATTTATTAACGGTTAAAAGTTTTGGAGAATTGGAATTCTGGTTTGCTTTAATCAAGGTCGTGACGATTCTCGCACTGATTGCCATTGGCATTATATTGCTGGTGCTGGGATTCAAAACGGATACGGGAGAGGTTGCTTTAAAAAATATTTGGGGGCATGGCGGTATTTTTCCAAACGGGATTTCAGGCTTCCTGCTTTCCTTTCAAATGGTTGTGTTTGCTTATGTCGGTGTGGAAGTGGTGGGTGTATCGGCGGCGGAAACATCCAATCCGGAAAAAAATATCCCATCAGCCATTAATAAAATTCCTTTAAGAATTCTGTTTTTCTACATTGGCGCATTGCTTGCCTTGTTATGCATTAACCCATGGACGGAGCTGAATGCGGCAGAAAGTCCTTTTGTTAAAACATTTAGTTTGGTGGGGATTCCCATTGCCGCAGGAATTATTAACTTCGTCGTATTGACGTCAGCCGCTTCCGGTTGTAACAGCGGAATGTTTTCAACAAGCCGGATCTTATATAATTTGGGCAGGAATAATCAGGGTCCGTCCAATTTAGCCAAACTGAATAAAAATCATGTACCAAGCAACGCGTTATTCATATCCACACTGGTTGTTTCCGTGGGGGCTCTTTTAAGCAAGCTGATTCCGGAACAAGCTTTTGGCATTGTGACAACCATTAGCGCCATTTGTTTTATTTGGGTTTGGGGTGTCGTTCTTATTTGCCATATAAGGTACAAGAAGACACAGCCGCAATTACATGAACAATCCAAATTCAAAGCACCGTTTACGCCGTTCATTAATTATGCTGTCCTGACGTTGTTTGCATTCATTCTTATGGTAATGCTCTTCGCTGATGAGACTCGTCCGGCGTTATTATTGACACCGCTCTGGTTTATTCTATTATTTGCTGTGTATGCAAGCAGAAGAAGGGGAAGAACAACAAAGTAAAAAAATCAGCAATCCATAGATGGCTGACATCCGCTACGCCATGTGTTAACGTGACCTGATGTGTAAAAGGCATCCGATTCGGGTGCCTTTTATTCATTCACATGGTATCGTCCTCTTGGTATCACCAACGGAGAACCAGAAACGGGGTCTTTGATCACCGTGCAATCGAGCCCGAAAATGTCCTTGACCAATGTGCTTGTTATCACCTTTGATGGCTCGCCCTCTGCCACAAGCTTTCCTTTTTGAAGCGCAAAAATATGGTCTGCGTATCGCGCGGACAAGTTGATATCATGAAGAACCATGACAATGGTAGTTCCGTGTTTTCGGTTAAGGTCTGTGAGCAGGTCAAGAATTTCCACTTGATAGGTGATGTCCAAATAGGTTGTCGGTTCATCGAGCAATAAAATATCTGTTTCTTGCGCCAGAGCCATGGCAATCCAGACGCGCTGTCTTTGGCCGCCCGACAGCTCGTCAATATGATGGTTGGCAAGCTCGGTTATATCCATAATTCTCATCGCTTCCGCAACGGCCTCAACATCCTTTTTTGTCCATCCGCTGAGTACGGATTGGTGCGGAAATCTTCCTCGTCCCACCAAATCCGCAACAGAAATTCCTTCCGGAACAATGGGGGACTGCGGCAGCAGTCCCAAGATTCTAGCCAATTGTTTTGGTGGAATTTTGCCAATCGGCTTTCCGCCAAGAGAGACATTGCCGGATGCAGGCTTTATCAGCCTTGCCAGTGTTTTCAGAAGGGTAGACTTTCCGCAGCCGTTTGCTCCAATAATAACGCTTATTTTATTACTGGGGATAACAAGGTCTACTCCTTGTATAACCGTTCTATTCTCATAACCTGCTACGATTTGTTCGGCTTGAAAAAGATGTGTCGGTTTCATTATAGTTCTCCCTTTCGATTCATTCGGATGAGCAGGAAGATCAGATACGGTGCTCCGAGTAATCCGGTTATAATGCCTACAGGGAATCTGTACTCAAAAGCAAATTGTCCGATTAGATCTGCCGCCAGAACCAAGTTGACACCAACAAGACCCGCCGGAATTGCGTTTGAGAAGCCAGCACCGGCTAATCTTTTTGCAATCGGTCCCGAAAGGAAGGAGACAAAGGCTATTGGGCCCGTGGTAGCGGTAGCAATAGCAATCATGCAGACGGAACTCAAAATAAGCGCTATTCTTGTCTTGTCCGTGTCCACACCGAGAGAAGTAGCCGATTGTTCTCCAAGCTCCAATATACTTAGATGTTTTCCCAGCACGATAACGATAGGCGCAAAGATCATAACCGTTATCACAAGAGGCGGGAGTTCGTCCATTTGAGAGCCATTAAGGCTGCCGGTGAGCCACCTGAGTGCTGCGGGAATATCCTGTTGTGCACCAATCAGCAGAAGATAGGATATCATGGCATCAAGCATGGCCTGTATGCCGATTCCGATCAGAATTAACCGCCCGACCGAAAATGATTTTCCTCTGGACAATATATAAATGAGTATTACTGTAGCAAGACCTGCAATGACTGAAGCAACGGAAATGACAGCTCCGCTAGTATGAAATATGGTTATACATAAAACAGCCGCCGCGCTTGAGCCGGAGGTAATACCAATGACATTCGGGTTTGCAAGGGGATTGCGCAGCATGGTCTGGAAGGTGTATCCGGCAAGGCCGAAAGCAAATCCGGCGAACAGACCTGCCAGCATTCTTGGCAGACGAATGGTATTCACCGCAAAAGACACACCTTTGAGGTGCTCCCCTGAAAGGACCCGGATGACATCCTTAACCGGATAAACGGTGCTCCCCAGTAAAAGCATGGCACAGCAAAGAATACATGCAAGAGCCGCAAGGAAGACGGTAACAAGTATCCACCGACGGCGTCTTTGACGTCTGCCGGCTATAATAAATTCAATAGATTGATTTTTCATAATGAGCGCACTTTCGATTTCATAGCTAATATGATGAGGATTGGAGCTCCTATGAACGCTGTAACTACGCCGACTTCAAGCTCTCCAGGGCTGCCGACGAGCCTTCCGCATACATCCGATATCGTCAAAATGATAGCTCCTGAAATAGCTGACATTGGTATAACAAAACGCAAGTCGGGACCAAGAATAAGGCGTATGACATGAGTGGATAAAAGTCCGACAAATCCAACAGGGCCGGCCAGAGCAGTCGCCGCGCCGCACAAAAGAACACCTGCAAGAGCCGCAACAAGCCTCAGTGCCCCTGTTCGAACACCCTGCCCGGTCGCAACTTCGTCTCCCAATGCCAGCGCATTCAGTGCGGGAGCAGTCATAATGGCGATCAGTATGCCGATGATCAGAAACGGAACGAAAGTAGCTATAGCGCTCCAGCTTGCTGAGCCGACGCTTCCTACCTGCCAAAATCTGAATTGATCCATAACATAGGAGCGTGGAATCATGATGGCAGTGACCAGAGAAGAAAGAGCGGCGCTTGTGGCGGCTCCTGCCAAAACAAGCTTAAGGGGCGTAGCACCACCACGCCCCATAGAGCCGATTCCGTATACGAAAACTGCAGTAATCGCAGCCCCGGCTAAAGCCAGCCATATATATTGATTTGCCGTGCTTATGCCCAAGAACGCAATTCCGCAGACCACAAACAATGATGCGCCTGTGTTCACACCCAGTATACTCGGGTCTGCAATCGGGTTGCGGGTGACCGCTTGCATCAGCGATCCGGATACTCCGAGTGACGCGCCGCAAAATAAACTGAAAACGGTCCGGGAAATCCGCTTGCGAACGACGTTTGCTTCATAGGAGTCGATGTCTTGATGAAATAAACCGTTAATCAGTTCATGAAAGCTCACCAGCCGAGAACCTAAGACCAGAGAGGCAATCACGCATGCGGCGAGCAAGACAAAACAAATCACCAAAACCATCGTAAAATTCCTCGGGATATGTGTGCTTGGATGCTTGTTCTTTGAAATCGATGAACTATTCATTGATTTTGTCGACGGCTCCTGCAATTAATTTCAGGTAATCATCAATGGTATAAGCGATCGAAAGCGGATTCGGGTTTCCGGCTGCCGCCAAAGGCGTACCGTCACCAATAAACACAACAGAACCTCTCTGAATCGCCGGAATTTTGCCGAGCAGGGGATCTGCTTTAACAGCTTGATATAAGTCCTCTCCGCCATACCCGATGATGATATCGGCATCGTTCAGAATATCAGCATTCTCGGCACTTAAACTCATGGAGAAGCTGGTAGGATCGCTGATCTGTTGCGTAACACTTTCGGGATAAACCATGCCTAACTCAAGCAGAAAAGAGCCGCGAGGGTCTGCAGGTGTATAGATATGTAGTTTAGACATATCTTTAGCCGAGAAGTTGACCCAGACCACCTTTTTGCCTTGGATCTGAGGATATTTGCCCGCTTTTTCCTTAGTTAAGTTCTCAGTGTCCTTAATGAGTTGCTCGCCTTCCGCTTTCATGCCCATGCCAGTTGTATTCAACATGACTTGCTCACGCCAGGTGGTTAACCAAGGAGTGGTGGGATAGGCTACGACTGGAGCGATTTGACTCAGAATATCATAATCTTCCTGTGTTATGCCGGAGTATGCTGCAAGAATGATATCCGGGTCTGCATCTGAAATCGCCTCAAAATCAAGGCCGTCTGTATCCTGAAAAATGTTGGGATTGTTCACGCCGAGTTCCTTGAGCTTTGCAGCTGTCCAAGGCAAAAGTCCGCTGTCATCCTGAACGCCGTAATTCGCTGCCGAGAAGCCTACAGGGACAACGCCGAGAGCGAGAGCAACATCGTGATTTCCCCATTGAATGGTAACGACTCGTTCAGGCTTGCTTGGGATTTCAGTTTCTCCGAATGCATGCTTGATCCCAATTGGATATTCAGAATTTGCATCCTGGGAAGCGGCTGCTTCTGTTCCAGGAGTATCTGCCGAAGTTGGTGTAGTTGTTGAACTTGATTGCTGAGCTGAACAACCAACCATTAGTACGGTAAGCACAGCCAAAAAAATAAATGTTCTTAATGGGATATTTCGTTTTCCAATCATTGATATAACCCTTTCTTATGATGAACTGTATTTTTAACACTTTTTATAGTTGATAATGATTATCAAAGTCAATATATCAATCTTTTTTCCGGGATGTCAATGAAATATTTGTAAGAGATGCTCCAAACCCGGCATTGTACATATCCTGGCTTTCGCCGTTTCCTGGCATACGCAGCGCACTTTTGCAGGAACAAACCTGCCGTTTGTTGAATATATCCGACAATCGCGTTATTGAATCCCTGGCGAATATCGGAACGCCTTGGCTGCAGGAGGAGAACTACATGAAGACGATCACTGTGCAAAGTCTTATAGAAAAGTTCCATTTGGAAGTACTTGCGGGAGCCAGCCGCATGGATCGTGTGATTACCCGTCCTCGGGCCCATAGACCCGGACTGGAGTTTGTGGGGTATTTTGATTTTTTCCCCATGGAGCGGGTGCAGGTGCTTGGCCGTAAGGAAGTTAACTATTTATTGACACTAACCATAGAAGAACGCAAGCTGCATATCGGAAACATTGTCAAATATCATCCGCCATGCTTTATTGTGACATCAGGGCAGCAGGAGATTCCGTATCTTACCTTGTTCTGCGATCAGGAGGGGATTCCGCTGCTGCGGACGAAGGAGACGACGACGGAGTTTATCGCCAAGCTGGACAGTTATCTGGTTAAGGCACTTGCGCCGGAGATATCGATCCACGGGGTATGTGTGAATGTATCGGGCATAGGCATCCTGCTCCGCGGCAAATCCGGGATTGGTAAAAGCGAAACCGCCCACACGCTCATCAGAAGGGGCCATCGGCTCGTTGCGGACGATATTGTGGTGCTTAAGAAGCTGGGCCCAACGACTTTACTTGGGACCCATAATGAAACCACCCGCGAATTTCTCTCGCTGCGCAGCATCGGCCTGATTAATGTCGTACGCCAATATGGGCGCAGGGCCTTTCAGGACGAGACGCGAATTGTGCTCGACATTGAATTGGCTTCATGGCAAGAGAATTCTCTGAACAATGAGCTGGAATTAGAACCTCAGTTCACAGAATATCTTGGCATCAAAATTCCCCATATCGAAGTCCAGCTTCAACCGGGACGTGACGTGGCTGGTCTAATCGAGGCAGCCGCCAACAACTGGTACCTCAAGCAGCACGGCTACAGTGCCGCTGAGGAGTTCATGCAGCGGATTGACAACAAAATGCAGTAAGCGCAATAGCATCCCAATAAGAAGCAGACGGTGGTATGATTTTCTATGATCATGGATGTTGACGCTTTCAAAAGCATGATATATAATTCAATCAAATGAATAAACCCATTAGACATGTGACTGGTAATGCAGGCAGGATCTAAAATGACAAATGTTTTATTTGTCGTTTTAGGTCCTTTTTTATTTGCAAAAAAGCCTGCCCCTTTCACAAATTTGCGAAAGAAAGGAGCATTGGACATGGATTACAAAAAGACAGCCGCGGAAGTTCTGAAGCATGTGGGCGGCAAGGAAAACATTGCCCATTTGGAGCATTGCTCGACAAGATTGCGGTTTTCTTTAGTCGATAACAGCAAAGCCGATGTCAAGCGGCTCGAAAGTATTCCTGGAGTGATCGCCGTAAAAATGACCGGCCAGTGCCAGGTCGTCATCGGGAATGAAGTTGTTGAAGTTTATGATGCGGTCAGTCATTTGCTGGGCTCGCCGAACCCGGACTCGGAATCCGCTGCGGCATCCGCCGCAAAACCGAAAGAGAAGAAAAAAGTTGGCAGCGTTATTTTGGATTTTATCGTGGGTGTGTTTCAGCCGCTGATTCCAGCCATTGCCGGCGCAGGGATGTTAAAGTCACTGCTGCTGCTGCTCGGTTTAATGAATGTTCTCGACCCGGACGGCCACACTTATAAAATCTTGGTCCAAATTGGAGACGCGGCTCTGTACTTTCTTCCATTATTAGTCGCCGTTACCACTGCGAACAAACTGAAAGTAAATACTTTGGTGGCACTGGCTGCCGTCGGCGCATTGCTTCTGCCGAACATGGCGGCCATGCTCGGAGAAGGCGCTCAATTCTTTGGTATTCAGGTCAAAAACATCGCCTATGCTTATCAGGTCTTTCCGGCGATTCTGACCGTGTTGCTTTATGCTCAAATGGAGAAATTGTTCACACGAATATCGCCGAAAGTGATCCGGATCTTTTTTGTCCCGATGATGTCGCTGCTCATTACCGTTCCGGTTTCGTTGTTATTTCTGGGTCCGCTCGGTTATACGCTCGGCGAAGGTTTCTCATCCATCATCTTAACCTTGTTCGATAAGGTGGGTTGGATTGCCGTAGCGCTCTTGGCCGCCGTCTTGCCGCTGATGGTATCCGTCGGCATGCACAAAGCGCTCATTCCTTATGCCATCTCCGCGATCGGAAGCACCGGCAAGGAATTGCTCTATATGCCCGCTTCGCTTGCCCACAATATCGCCGAAAGCGGCGCCTGCTTCGCCGTTGCGGTGCGGACCAAGGATAAAGCGCTAAGAGCCACGGCCATCTCCGCCGGCATTTCCGCCTTGTTCGGCATTACGGAGCCGGCCTTGTACGGGGTCACCCTGCAAAATAAAAAAGTGCTCGGCAGCGTCATGATCAGTTCTCTTATTGGCGGGGCGTTTACCGGTATTGTCGGCTTGCAGGCATTTGTGCTGGTCGGACCTGGGCTAGCCAGCCTATCCATGTTTATCTCGGAAGAGCTGCCGCGGAATATCATCAATGCCGTCATCGCGCTGGTCATCTCTTTCGTTGTTGCCTTTGCAGCGGCCTTTATTCTCGGCAAGGACAACAAGGCCAAAGTGGAAGAGCGCCAATTTGCTGATCAACCCAATACGGTGAGAGAGTTCAAAAGTCCGGTGATTGGGGAAATGATTCCCTTATCTGAAGTGAAGGATGAGGTCTTTTCCACTAAAGCGATGGGGGATGGAATTGCAGTCATTCCTGCCAAAGGTGAATTATACGCGCCAGTGGATGGTAAAATTGAGATGGTTTTCGGCAAAAACCATGCCATTGCCATGAGTACAGCGAACGGCATCGAGATGCTGTTCCATGTAGGGATCGATACCGTCAGATTGCGGGGCAAATATTTTGAACCCCAGGTTAAGGCCGGGGATGAAGTCAAAGCTGGCGATTTATTGCTGAAGTTTGATCTTGAGAAGATTATTGAAGAAGGTTATGATCCGGTAACCATCGCCATCGTGACCAATAAGGACAAATACGCAGTAGAGGTTGCGGATGTAAAACAGGTGAATCAACAGGATACTTTGATGTTTGTAACCGCTATAGGAAATTAAACCAAGGGGGAGAATAGAAATGAGCAAAGGATTTCCGAAGAACTTTTTATGGGGTGGCGCTATTGCCGCCAATCAGGCGGAAGGCGCTTGGAACGTGGATGGGAGAGGTTTGTCCGTGGCTGATATAGCCACATACAAATCCCATTTAAATGTCGATGATTACGAAGCCCACCACGTCGTTACCTCCGAAATGATCGAACGGGCGATGAAAGACCCGGACGTCCAAAAATACCCCAAACGCAGAGGGATCGATTTTTATCACCGGTATAAGGAGGATTTGGCCCTGTTTGCCGAAATGGGCTTCAAGGCCCTGCGTGTCTCCATAGCCTGGAGCCGGATTTTTCCGACCGGTGAAGAGAACGAGCCTAATGAGTTGGGGCTGAAGTTTTATGACAATTTGTTCACGGAAATGAGACGGCTCGGCATCGAACCGATCGTCACGCTTTCCCACTATGAAATGCCGCTTGCTTTAAGCGTCAAATACAACGGCTGGGCGGAAAGAAAGGTCATCGATTATTTTGTGAAATTCAGCAATGTCTGCTTCACGCGTTATAAGGACCTGGTGAAGTACTGGCTGACCTTCAACGAAGTTGACAGCATCAACCGCCATCCTTTCACAACCGCAGGTATCGTCCCGGATCGTTGTCCGGAGGGCAAGGTTGAGGAAGTTATTTATCAGGCGCTTCATCATCAGTTTGTCGCCTCGGCCTTGGTTACGGCGGATTGCCACCGCATCATTCCGGGCAGCCAGGTAGGCTGCATGCTGACAAAGCTGACGACCTATCCGAATACGTGCCATCCCCAAGATGTGGAGATGACGCTGAGACGGAATCTGAACAATTATTTTTATGCGGATGTACAGGTATTTGGCGAATATCCGGTTATGATCGAAAGAATGCTTGAACAGAAAAATATTCATCTGCAAATGGAAGCGGAAGACAGGGAGATTTTGCGGAAGCATACAGTCGATTTTGTTTCTTTCAGCTACTACATGTCGCTGACCGAGTCTGCAAAAGAAGGGCTGGAGCGGGCGTCCGGCAATACGATTTCAGGGGTGAAAAATCCTTACTTGCCTTCGACGGAATGGGGATGGCAGATCGACCCGGTCGGCCTGAAAATTTCCTTAATCGAGTTATACGACCGCTACAGAAAACCGCTGCTCATTGTGGAAAACGGCATGGGCGCCGTGGACCAGGTGGAAAGTGATGGCTCCATCCACGATGACTACCGGATCAAATATTTTAGAGAACACTTTACACAAATGAAAGAAGCGGTGGAAGCTGGTGTTGACCTGTTTGGTTACACAAGCTGGGCGCCGATTGATATCATCAGTGCTGGCACCTCCCAAATGTCCAAAAGATACGGCTTCATTTATGTCGATCAGGATGACGAAGGAAACGGGACTTTGCAGCGCAGCCGGAAGGACTCTTTTTACTGGTATAAAAAAGTGATTGAAAGCAATGGTGAAGATCTGGATTAATTCCCCATCTCTCGATCAGGAAGGTGACCCGTGTTGATCAAAATCAAAAAAGTGTTGAATTCCAGCGTGGTTTTGGTAGAGGATGAGCAGAACAAGGAATACATTCTGTTTGGCAAAGGCATCGGTTATGGCCAAAAAGCGGGCAATATCGTCGAGGAACACCAGGCCGACCAGATGTTCGTACCTGTCGAAAATGTCAAAGTCAAAGAGTATCTCGGTGTATTGGACGCCATTCCTCCGGTATACGTGGAACTGACCGGGCAGATTGTGGCTTACGCGGAAAAGATGCTGCAAACCAAGCTCAACACGGGGATCTATTTTACCCTGATGGATCATTTGCATTTTGCGGTGGAACGGTATCATAAAAATATTGCGATTACCAACAAGGTTTTTTGGGAAATTAAAAATTACTATACTGAAGAATATGAGATCGGGCTGTTCTCCTTGGAGCTGATCAAAGAAAGGCTGCACATCGAAATGCCCAAGGAGGAAGCGGCCAATATCGCTTTTCATTTAATCAATGCCCAAAGCGAGGAGAAGGAATCCAAGGATGGCATGAAGATGGCCAAAATGATCGGCAGCATCGTCAACCTGGTGCGGTATTCGATGAATATTGATATGGATACGGAAAACGTTCATTATACCCGCTTTGTCACCCATGTTAAGTTTTTTGTGGAGCGATTATATACGGATAAGATGTTAGAGAACAGTGACAATATATTGTTTGAGCAAATTGCCAGCCTTTATCCGGAGTCGATGGACGGAGCTTTCAAGATCAAGGAATATATTAACCAGGTGTACGTGAAAACCATTCCTAACGAGGAACTCACCTATCTGGCCGTGCATATTCACAGGTTAATTTCCCATAACCAGTTGGCTTAGAAGATGGGGGTTCTCTAACATTGAGAGTAAGCAACATCATGATTTCATTTGTTGGGTGTTTTATTATGGCTTTAGGCGTAAATCTTGGTTACGTTCCTGTTCATCTATTTAGCACAGGTTTTCCGGGGATCGGGGTTCTTACCCTCTATGCTTTAAATTGGAATACAGGCATCGTTGTATTTGCTCTTAATATTCCTTTGTTTTTACTGGCTTGGAAGCGTATTGGGCGTTCCTTTGTTATCCAGACGATGATGGTTGCAGGGGTATTGTCCGTCTTCCTCGACCTTCTGTATCCCATTCGGAATTGGGTGCATCCTCCTTTATGGTTAGGTATTGTGATTGGAGGAGCTTTTTTGGGATTGGGGTCGGGGATCGTTTTTCGACAAGGACTGACTAGCGGAGGCGTAGGGCTATTAGCCCGGTTAATTCAACTTCGTTTTCCGAATCTGAAAATGGGAACCGTTCATATTGCATTTGATTTTTTTGTGCTTATACTAGGAGCCCTGGTCATGGATATCAGGACGGCATTCTTCACTTTCTTAGCATCAATCATTATGGGGCGAACCATGGACTTCACAAAAGGAGCGCGAAATCCTTTTAAAAAGAAATCAGAGAAACTGTATAATCAAGCATCTTGAGCCTTTGTACTGTACTGAAGGTTTCCGAAGAAGGAGCTGCCGCTATCTATGGTATGCTCCTTCTTATTTTTTTGCAGGTAGACCCGTTGCAGGGAATCGTGTCATAACAAATAAAGCGAAAACGGATTTCATAAATATAGCATTCATTTTCACATCAAGTAAAAGGGGGATTTGGTTATTCGTCACGAAACCTTTGTTTTAACTTTCTTACATGGGTATCCATGATCTCTTCCATGCTGATATCATACTTCTTAGCCAAAATGATCAGGTTGCTGAGCACATCTCCTAGTTCTTCTGTTAGCTCCCTCTTTAGTTCATCAGTTCGTTTATCAGCTTCGTCAGGACGATCTCTCCCGATCTCTAACGAACGCACCACTCTTGCGACTTCTCCTGCTTCTTCCATTAAAAAGCCCATTCGAATAAATGGACCATAATCCGCCCATCCCCTGGTTTTATAAAAGGTTTCTACCCAATGCTGAAATTCCTTTGAGTCCATCTCTTCACTTCCATATCTATATTTAGTAACATATATATCATATCATAACAAGATGTAGTGTGAGGGGATATGTATGAAAAAAATATGTGTATATGCTGGATCTAACTTGGGGGAAGAAAATGAATTTCAGATCCATGCCCGACAATTAGGTGAAGAAATTGTAAGGAACGGATTGGAGCTTGTCTACGGGGGATCTAATGTAGGGTTGATGGGTGAGGTGGCAAATACCGTATTAGAATTAGGCGGCACTGTTACTGGCGTTATGCCGAAGGGATTGTTTGCTGGAGAAATGGTTCATACAGGATTGTCCAAACTGATTGAAGTAGAAAATATGCATCAACGGAAGGCGACCATGAGTGAGCTGGCAGATGGTTTTATTGCATTGCCCGGAGGATATGGGACATTTGAAGAACTCTTTGAAGCATTATGCTGGTCCCAGATTGGAATTCATAAAAAGCCTGTTGGTATTTTCAATATTAATGAGTATTATGAGCCATTGTTAGCAATGGTTCACCAAGGGATCATGAAAGGATTTATGAATCCAAGCCACTTGGATCTGATGATAATAGCTACAGAAGCAGCCGACCTCTTAGACCGAATGAAAACATACCAATACCCGACATTAGATAATAAATGGAAACAATTGTCCAAATAGTAGCTCTCTGCCGATGAAAATGAAAAAGCTGCTCAACGGGGAGCGGCTTGTCATATTTGTATAGATTAGGGCAGTTTCTCGGAAACCCGGAGTGCAACGCGAATTGTTTCCAGGACGGCACATACGTCTCTGGCCGCAAAGTTGGAAGTCCTCCCGTGATTTGTTTTTAATGGATTGGGCTGATCATGTTGATGGAAATGCTTTGTCGCTGGCCAGTACTGCTCCGGATGATACGTATCGTAATGGAACTTCCAACTTGCCTCGGGGTTGCCTGGATCGTATTGCCAATCATATTCAAATTGAATTACATAAGGCGCAACGTTTCTACGATCCTGTATGTATTCAGAGGCGTGCAGGGTCCCGCCTCCATATTTGATCCGAATCATTTTCCGGACTTGAGGATACCGATCACGTCCCTCTTTGTTCCCAGCAATAATATCTCCATCAATGATATCATCAAATTCTTTACGTACGTAATCCCAATCGGTGGGGACAATGGGAGGTCTGGGTACGTGTTTTTCGACGTATTCGCTATATCGACTCATGAAAGTTCTTCAAGTCTCGCCCGGTAAAACCGCCAACGGGAAACGTCACTTTCCTGCTCACTCGTGAGATTTTGAAAATTAAACGCATCGTTGAAGTCTTTCCCACCATACTTTTGTTTGAGAAATTCAATTTCACCGATTAGCATATCTCTTTCGTCTACATCGGCAAATGACTTGCTCTCTTGGCGTCTGTAACGTTCGACGATCAGACCAAGAGGCTCAATACGCCCATCGCGATGTTGAAACGGAGTAAAATGGGGAATTCGCGCATGTTTATGCGGCTTCCGCTGATAGCCGACAAACCGGCCTTCATCAATCCAATTATTGATGGCAGTCACCGAAACGTTGAAAACTTCGGCCAGATAGGTTGTTTTATAGCTAGCAGACACAGCTGGCTCGGCGGACGAACGAGCATTCAAGTCCACATAGTCAATCAATTTTTCAACGGCAGCAGCAACCTCCGACTCGGGAGCGCTTGCATGTGTAATTATGGCGTAATCGCGCATTAGTTCAACCAAGTTCTTTAGAGAACGTACATTTAATGTAAGAACTTCGTGGTCTTCTTTTTCCGCTATGACGCTGAGGAGTTCTCTTGTTTGAGTCCGAACTTCCACTGTCGTCATTATACTCACCCCTTCGCCCATAGTATATATCACCTCCCATCTTAGCAAACTGCAACTTAAATTACAAGAAAACTACAAGCTTAACTACAACCAGTATATGTTCTCATCTTAACCGGTATGAGTTCAAATCATACCTTAAAAATCTGTGTTGCTGAGTGCCTATCTCAAGATGTACCAAGAAGAGAAACGATCTGAAAAGGAGAGAGGTGTGTTAATGAATTGTGACATATCTCTACATCGGAGGCAGAAGCGGTGTTGAAAAAAATAGCATGAAAATCCCTTAAGAACATCTTTGAATTATTGATTATATGGAGAACCCTATCACAGGTGACGGCGAAAAATGGATTGTAGGTATAACGGTGAGAACGTTGAAAATGTGCTATAAAGGAGTTGTATCTGTTAGACCTTGAGTTTTACGGCTTTTAGTTCTTTTTGACTATATAATTTCCTCTTGTTTTCCATTATGTGGTATGATAAGGATAGGTAATTAGTTGCTAGTTGGGATATAACGGAGGTATTTATCAAGTTTAAGAATAATCTGAAAGCGACTTGAAAGGATTGAAAATATGAGGTATCCAATCGGAAAATTCAGAAATAATGATCTTCAAATATATCAATTTCAACTAAGAGATAGGTTAAAGAGCGTTTTTTTGAATGAAGAAGTTCAGGAAGAATGGTCATCTAAGCGAGATGAATATGGATTGACTATATATTCTCCTCGCTTAGATATCGCGGTCGGACCATTTGCCACACATGATCGCCTTGGACATGAATACGATAGCATTTTGAGAAGGCCTATTGTCGAAGAGTTCTTAAAGGTATTGGTTGAATATAATAGAATTAATCTGGAGGCATTTGATTACTTTGTTCGTCCTCCAGAATATGATGATATTAAATATATGAATCATAATGCAAGGTGTTTTATGGCTATAGAAATAGAACACTTAGTAAGCAGGAAACACTTAATTGGAGGAGCAATAAACGCCTCTGCTTTGGGTAGATTTGGAGTAGTTATTCCTTGGTCAGATGAAAAGTTGAGAGCATTTATCAAATTAGTCAGATATCTTCATTATCTTCGTTTTGCTGAGAAAAACACATTCAATACTACAAATTTATTAATTATCACAAAGGAACAAATGGACGCAGCGCTTCAAGATTTAATTGGGTCTAATCAAAAGCGCGTTTAAATTCAATATTTATTTTTCTAAGGCTACTAATCTGTTTCTCATTTAATGTGCTAACAATTCCTATGAATTCATCAATAGCCTCTCTCTTTAAAGACTCGTCATTATCTATTTCACTATCTGAATACATCAACTCACCAAGAGATACCTTCAGGGCGATTAGAACTTTCTCCAACGTATCAATGGAAAAGTTTCTTTCGCCTCTTTCTATTGCTCCGATATATCTATAATCCAATCCGGCGATATCAGCCAGTTTTTGCTGTGTAAGGCCTTTGGCATTTCTCATTGCTCTGATTCGTATTCCGACTAATTGGCGCAGATCTGACATTATAACCACCTCATAACAAGCTTAGATAAGATAGGTTATAAAAGTCAGGGCAAAATATCTAGCAATAATGGTGTGAATTACACATTATAAATAGTATAATGAATGAAAATAGTCATCTCTGAGGAGTGCAACTTCGTCTATACTAATTTTGTAAAGGAGGAGTCATCTTTGCAAACTTTCATCCTGAAATCACTCAACCCAGACATTATTGTTGGAATGCTAAATATGTGCTGCAGATTTTGAAAATTGGGACAAGGTGGTAGAGACGGCTGATATCCTGCATCAGTGTGTACATTGTATCCATGAAGAGCGGCGGGAGCGTCAATCCAAAGGTTGGTCTGCCCCGTATAATCCTACTGAACGCCCGTTGCTGTATTATCACGGATATAGTTTTGAAATGAAGGGTCTTGCCTATCAGAAGCTGGGGAGGGTAGAGGAGGCGCGAGCGTGTATCAGGCGATATGCGGGGCTGGAATGGATGGGCACGCTGAATGAGGCGGAAGAGCAGGTGATACAGGAGTTCAAACATAAAGCACAGGTGAACCTTTCTGCCCTGGAGATTGAGGCAGGACATGTGGAGCTGCTGGAGGAGTATGTGAATTTTCTGTATAAGCATCCCGAGGAATGGGTAAAGGGGCTGACAGCGATCATGGAGGCGGCGGTCCGGCATGGATGGCAGGTTGATCGGGTGTTACATACATTTAGCGAACAAATTGACGGCTTCAGCATAGAATCAAGTTCATCAAACAACGATAATATGTACCATTACTTCTATCACCGGGCGATATACGAACAGGGGATGGGGCGGCCGCAGGATGCAGTCGAGTGCATTTTGCAGGCGCTAAGACTTGCCCATGAGCTGGGGATGGATCGATATTTCAAAAGGTGTACTTCAAAATTTGAATCGTTACGGGAAACAGCAACGAAGGAGCAAATAGAGCGATATCGAGCGTTTTTGAAGAGAGTGGAGTAAACACCGGGATAGCTGTAGTGCTTGACGATCTGATGCAGCCTATGACAGTATGATAGAGACTAGATCAATATTATGAATGGAGAATCCAAAAAATTAATGTCTAACTTGCCTAATTGTCCGAAATGCAATTCTGAATACACGTATGAGGACGGAAGCTTGCTGGTGTGCCCGGAATGTGCTCATGAGTGGAGCCTGGAATCCGATTCTGCAGCCGGTGGAGACGAAAAAATCGTAAAAGATGCCAACGGTAACATCCTGCGGGATGGAGACTCGGTTACTGTCATCAAGAACCTGAAAGTAAAAGGATCTTCATCGGTCCTGAAGATCGGCACCAAGGTTAAAAACATTCGTCTGATTGATGGGGATCACGATATTGATTGCAAAATCGATGGATTCGGAGCGATGAAATTAAAATCGGAGTTTGTAAAAAAGGCCTAAGATGCTGAAGGGGCTGTCCCTAAGCCATTTTCAATGACTTTTGGGACAGCCCTATAAATAAAGTCTACCTATAAACTATTTGTTGCCGGGAGCAGGCATATCGACCCCTTGTATCCGGTGTCGATGTCCATGATCGAAAGTAGTATAAAAATCATAATAATGAACATGTCTGCCGTCACCTACGGGAATCGCGGGTCCTGAATAGGCTTTGTAATGATGAACATGACCGTTTTCAAATAATACATATCCTTCCGTATAGTGGACATGACTTCCATCTTGGGTTGCAATGGCCGGTGACGTTACATCCAGACACTGATGCACGTGTCCCTGATCAAGAGATGTATAGTCCACCGAACCATGAGTATGACCAGGAACGAAACCTGTTACGGAACTGTCCTTTGTAATCAATACAATCCAACTCCTTACCATGATCTTCTTTTATCATATGAAGAAGGTACTGGGTTGGGCACTGCAATTCAACATGAGTAAAGAGAAAAAGCCACTGACAAAGCCCTCTGTTCAAAACCACCCACAATATGATAGCCGCGTGTGACAAGGTCTCTGGATATGAAAAAGGAGCCGGGGCGGCTCCTTCTTTAATGTTTAATACATACATTTTGCTGTTAGATTGAGTTTACTTGCAGCAAAATTCTTCCCCGTCCATGTCTTGCTTCGCTTTTCTCCAGCGCTTTGTCGGCTTGGCTTAGCGGGAAAGTGGAATCGATCTCTGCTTTGATCGTCCCCTCGGCCATTAATTCCGTTATCGTCTGCAGGTTCTCGTATGTTGGGAACTTGGTGTTGAATTTAGCGGTAACGCCGTGCTTTTGCGCGTTCTCCTGGGATGGATCCTGAGCCAAAGAGACGAGAATTCCGCCCTTCTTCAGAACGGCCCAGGATCGATTCTCGGTATCTCCTCCAACGGAATCGACGACCAGATCCGCTTCTTTGACGACATCCTTGAAAGCCGTCGTGGTATAGTCGATGACCTGGTCCGCTCCCAAAGACTTGACGAAGTCCAGATTAGAGGCGGAAGCCGTAGCGATCACGGTTGCTCCTTTCCACTTGGCCAGCTGAACGGCAAATTGTCCAACACCGCCTGCTGCCGCATGAATGAGAACGGTTTGGCCAGGCTGGAGCTCGCCTTCGGTGAACAATGCTTTCCAAGCCGTTTCGGCTCCTGCCTTAATCGTTGCCGCATCTTCAAAGGTGAGACGATCAGGCATTTTAACTAATTCCTGGGCTTGCGCGATGCCATATTCAGCATAGGCCCCTCGGACACTGCCAAAAACACGATCCCCCGGTTTGAACTCCGTTACACCTTGCCCCACCTCTTCGACAACTCCGGAAGCGTAAAATCCAGGGATGTAGGGGAATGTTACAGGGAAAACCTCTTGAAGCCAGCCGTTACGAATTTTAAAGTCAAGCGGAATAACCGTAGTATACACAATGCGAACGAGCACTTCATCCGTTTGCGGTTGAGGGCGTTCAACTTTTTCTACCTTTAAAACATTTGGACCGCCATATTCATTGACCAGAATGGCCTGCATTGACTTGTTAGACATGCTAATCTCTCCTTTTTCACTCATCATTTTTTTGATTTACAGTTAAGCTTCTAATGAAGCGGCAATTTTTTGTGCCAAGGCTGTAAACAGTATTTTTTCTTCGTCATTGAGAACTTGCGTTGTTATCTCTTCCAGCTTGCTCCAAGCCTCGATCACTTTAGGTTCAAACTCACGACCCGCCTGGGTAAGCGATACAATGGTTACGCGTTTATCTTCCTGGGAGCGGCTGCAGGTAACCAACCCAGCCTCTTCCAAACGGCGAACGGATTTGGCAATGGTCGAGTGATCAAGTCGCAGCGACCGTGAGAGACTATTCTGTGATTGGCTGTCTCGGTGCCACAGCTGCATCAGCACGATTTCCTGACCTGGGTATAAGCCTGCTTCCCGAAGCAGCTGGGCCCCAATCCTATGATGTGAACGAGCAATGCCAAATATAGAAAAGCTTACGGGAAATTCCTTTACTGCCCTGATTTCATGTTCAATGGATTCATTATTATTTCTTTTTACAATAAGTTTAATCACATCCTTTGATTTATGTGGTCGTCAACGTAAGTGAATGATTAAAAGTTATCACATAAATATGTGGTCGTCAACATAAAATAAATCAGATTAATGCTCCGGGCCGTTCAACATTACAACAAAGCCGCCGATTCAGGATTCAATCAGCGGCTGAAATTAGTTTACACCCCGGTTTCTCTTTGTTTTGATCGGGCTCCTACCCAACCTATCACTAACGAAGCGACCGCGAAAAATACCGTTACCCCGACGAGAATCGCGAAAAAGGACTCATCAAAAGCTGCACGACCAGCCGCTTTCAACGCCTCGGCTGCTTGTCCAGGCAAGCCTTCCGCAACAATTAGCGCTTCGTCCAGACTGTCTTTCACATTTGCCGGAACCTGAAGTCCTGCAGGAATGTTCATGGTCAACGTATACACAAGACCTGACATGCTCCCGATGATCGCGATTCCGGACGCTCCGCCAAGTTCATAGGCTACTTCCTCGATAGAAGCGGCCATCCCGGCTTTCTCAGGCGGCGCATAACTCATGATCGAGTGAGATGCTGCCGTCATTCCTGCTCCCAAGCCTGCACCGAGGAGCGCCAGACCGAGTATTTGCCCCGCAATGCCTGAATTAAATTGGAACAGATAGATCAGCGTCCCCAAAGCTGCAACCAGAAGAGTGAAGCTCTTGAAACGTATTACATCATAGCGATGCATGATCTTCCCGACCAGCGGTCCTGCAACAAGAGCCGCGACTGGTATGCTTAGTGTAATAAGTCCCGCCTGCAGCGGACTCATACCTTCCACCAATTGCAGACGCTGAGTCACGATATACTGAATGCCCAACTGTCCGAATAGGCCAACCAAAGCTGTAATAAATCCCGTGGTAAAAGGAGATATTTTAAAAAGTGACAAGTCAAGCAACGGGTTGGAGCTTCTGAGTTGGCGCCGGATAAAGATGATCAGTGCCACGACTCCGATAATGGCTCCGATTGCTGCAAATGTTAGGGACCCTTCCCGCCGTGCAAATTCTTTGATAGCATAGATCAGCGCCACCATGGCAATCAATATCTGGAAGGAGCCGATTAGGTCCCACTTTGTTTCTTGATTGCCCACATGCTTGGGGACATATATCAAGGTCAAAACAAGTGCTGCGATCGAGATAGGAACGTTGATCAAAAAAGCCGCTCCCCACCAGAAATGCTCCACAAGAAGTCCGCCAATGATGGGTCCGAGCCCTGCACCTCCGGAGGAAATGGAGCCCCATATGCCGATGGCCAATCCAAGCTCACGCGGATCGGTAAATGTAACTCTGATGATGGACAATGTAGCAGGCATCATCATGGATGCGCCAACGGCAAGGAGAACTCTTCCAACGATCAATACAGCAGGTGTTGGAGCAAAAGTCGCCAAGAGCGAAGCTGCCGAAAAAACGATTAACCCAAGGGTGAACATTCTTCTATGACCTAAACGATCCCCAAGTGTACCCATCGCCGGAAGCAGACCCGCCATGACAAGCGAATAACCGTTCAGAATCCACAATTTTTCCGAAGCGGACGCACCAAGATCATGGGTTAGGCTCGGCAACGCCGTGTAAAGAATCGTCGCATCCATCACGATAAGCATAAGTGCACTGGATACCACGACCAGAGTTATCCAGCGTTTATAATCATTCATTCTAGTTGTTCCTCCATATCTCATGAATCTGAAATCCTTGTACAAAAATAACCTAAACTATCGGGTTACCCTATAGTCAAGCAATAACTCATCGGTTACAATGTAAGCGCAGGATCTTCAGATTATAGTGAGAGGTATAAGAGATGCCGGAAATTTACAATCAATACTTTACTACCAGCGAACTGGCCAGCATGTGCGGAGTAACCAAACATACCCTTTTTCATTACGACGAGATCGGGCTTTTAAAGCCTGAATTTATTAATGCAAAAGGCTACCGTTATTATTCTTTTCGACAGTGTTACCTGCTTGATATTATTAATGTACTCAAGAAGGCAGGCAGCTCTCTGCAGGAAATCAAAGAATTTATTCAGAATCAGAATACTCCCCTGCTCGTCAAGCTGCTTAAACAGAAACAGCACGATCTGGAGGCGGAACAGCTTCGAATCAAACGGATGCAAGATATTCTGCGAAGCGCCATTCAAATGACGGAGACAACGATGGAAGGGTTACGGGATGTTCCATTAATAGAGGAATGTGAAGAGGAGTATTTTATCGCCACCCCGCTGGAACATGGTGATGACGACAAGGAGTTTACCAGAAAACTAAGTGAACATCGAGACTATTGCGAAAAGCATGTTATCGATCACGAATTTCCCATCTGGACGATTATAGGCCAGGATGGTTTTGAAACTAGCGATTTTTCTTATGACTATATTGCCAATTTGCTGAAAGCGCCCATTCCGGGAGAAAAAATGATCATCAAACCCAAGGGTTTCTATGCTGTTATGGACCATAGAGGCTCTTATGAGACCATGCCGGAAACTTGCTCCATCCTCCAAAAGTACATCGAGCAAAACGGAATGAAGGTATGCGGAAATGCGTATGCAATGGATTTACTCAACTACTTCTCTGAGAAAAATCCGGACAGCTACGTCATTCGGATCGCAGTTAAGGTCTCAGTTTAGCGACTGTTGACAGCGCATTGTTTAAGATATATACTGTGTTCGTAAAGAGCACAGATATTTTTTTGATTTAAACTGTGCTAAATACAACACAGTAAGGTGAATAGAAAATTGGGAGGCTAAGCGGCATGGAGAATACAAAACAAAACCAAGATTTTAGCAGTGTCATTACGGAGAGACGTTCTGTACGTTATTACGATCCTGCATTCAAGATTTCAGAGCAAGAGTTGAAGGAGATTTTGACCGAAGCGACCCTTGCACCGTCAGGTGCAAATATGCAGCCTTGGAAGTTCATTGT
The DNA here is from genome assembly GCF_046098255.1 of Paenibacillus jiangxiensis. Classification (NCBI taxonomy): domain Bacteria; kingdom Bacillati; phylum Bacillota; class Bacilli; order Caryophanales; family Paenibacillaceae; genus Paenibacillus; species Paenibacillus jiangxiensis. The sequence goes on along the minus strand of NZ_JBJURI010000026.1, from coordinate 19,366 downwards.
TTTCAATGATCAGACTTTGCAACAACAGCTGCTCCCGATTGCGAACAATCAGCAGCAGGTAGTGGACGCTTCGGCCGTAATCGCAGTGCTGGGGGACTTGGAGTACATCAAGCAAGTCGACCAAATCTATGATTCGGCGATAGAAGCTGGTTATATGACCAAGGAGGTTAAAGAAACGCTGGTCTCCCATATAACGGGTATGTTGGCGACTATGGACCCTCACGACATCGAGAGTGGCGTGTTGTTCGACTCCGGTCTTGTCTCCATGCAGCTGATGCTTGTTGCCAAAGCACGCGGATATGACACGGTTGCCATGGCCGGGTACGATAAAAATAAGTTCAAAGAAGCATTCAATATTCCCGAACGTTATGTCCCTACCATTCTCATTGCCATCGGGAAAGCATCGCAGCCGGGACACCCGACCACCCGCTTGCCAATCGAGGCTGTAACGTTCTGGAACGGTTTGTCCCAGTAATTTTCTACCTCGTGCGATCACCAAAACAGCCCTGCCTCCGATTACGCACTCATGGCGTAGCGGAGGCAGGCATCTATGACAAATGTATTTATTCAACTTCGTTTTTCGTGGCCTGATACATCTTTTCCGTGTACTCGTCGATTTCATCACGCGACATGCGCAAGCGGCTAACAGAAGTACCATATCCAACTTCCTCTTTACCCTCTTCCAATCCTTTGAAAATGCCATCTGCAAAAGCATCCAATGGTTCTCCATGTACGTGCAGCCCTGATCCGCCTAAATCTGTATTCACTGCCGGAGGAGCAATTTCAATGACTTCTACAGACGTTTCAGAAAGCTGATGTCTTAGACTCATGGTAAACGAATGAAGGGCCGCTTTGGTCGCTGAATAGATCGGAGCAATGACAAACGGTGTAAAAGCCAGCCCGGATGTCACGTTAATGATGGTCGCCTCTTCTTTTGCTGCAAAATAAGGAGCAAACAGCATAGAGAGATGGAAAGGCGCCTCAATGTTGGTTGTGATTTCTTTACTGAAATCACTCCAATTGTTCTTCGCATCCGTTTTTAACACATTAAACCGTTGCTGGATCCCTGCATTGTTAACCAACACATTCACTTCCGGATAGTTCTCCGTTACCCAGTCAAACAAAGCTGCACGCTCGGATTCAATATCCAAATTACAGACACGCGTAATGAGGTCAGGAAGTTTTTCTTTCGCACTTTGCAGCACATGTTCACGCCGTCCGCAAACAATGACTTTGTTTCCGGCTTTTAAAAAGCGCTCTGCAAAAGCCAGTCCGATCCCCGCACTTCCGCCTGTAATAAGTATTGTATTTCCTGAAAGCTTCATAGCAACGCCTCTTCTCCATTATTTTCCACTTCATAAAACAGATATATTATGCGTTTGCCGGATTTGAATTATTGTTTATCATTTTTCTGTCTATCCTGAACCCGTTTTGTATAAGTTGCAATTTTTACGTCTATTCCTTCCAAGGCTGCATTCATCTGCGAAATTTCGGCCAGCACAGCCTGCTTGTGATTCTTCAACATTTCGAGTCGGAGTTCGGTGGTGCGGTCTCCTTCTACGACCCAATCAACATACTGCTTGATACCACGTATTGGCATGTGGGTGTTTTTTAAATTAGTAACGACTTTAAGGAGCGTAATTTGATTTTCTGAAAATAACCGCCTGCCAGCTTCATCACGCTCAATGAGCGGCAGCAATCCTTTTTTTTCATAATAACGCAACGTGGATTCCGGAACATTGAACATGGCTGAAGCTTCGCTAATTGAGTAATACTTCATCTGGAGGCCTCCAAATCATATCTTTCATTGTCGACAGGATTATGATACGACTTAAACCATGGTTTAAGTCAACAAGAAGTAATAATATTTTATTTGCACCTTACGTAACGTCATCTTTTATACTTAAGCTACCGGTAAATAGTTAGCGCTAACGAAGGAGTTTCTTATGAAACGTCATTGGAAGGTGGGGGACCTGGCAAAGCTAACGGGGCTCACCGTGCGAACATTGCGATTTTACGATCAAATCGGCTTGTTCTCGCCATCCGGCCAGACGGAATCGGGGCACAGGCTGTACAGTGAATCCGACCTGTCGCGCCTGCAGCAGATTGTATCGCTTAAGGAACTGGGCTTGTCTCTGGAGGAGGTCAAGTCGCTCCTGAACGACAAGCAGATTAGCCCGCTGGAGATCGTCAACCTGCAAATGGCCCGAATCAAGGAACAAATCAAGCTGCAGCAAACGATTCTTGAACAGCTTCAACATGTGTCCAAGGCGATGCAGGGGAAGGAACCGTTAGCGGTTGAAGACTTCACCGAGCTTTTGCAAGTGATGAAAAAGAGCCATGAGAAGCTGGTCGTTGAGCGGCGGACAAGCTGGGAGCACCGTCTGGATTTACTGGGTGATTTTCTTGCCAAAGAAGAGGAAGATTCGAAAACTAAGGAGGATTCACCGTGACTGAACGATTTGTCAAACACGCCACCTTCGTCGTGGAGCGGACGTATGCCGCATCGTCTGCGAGGGTATACCAAGCCTGGTCTGATCCAGCTGCCAAAGCAAAGTGGTTCTCGAAAGCCGATACTTTCGAATTTCGTGTCGGAGGACGCGAATACAGCAGCGGAGGTCCGCCAGAGGGGCCTGTATTTACCTTTGACGCATGCTATCAGGAAATTGTGCCGGAGCAGCGCATCGTCTACAGCTACACCCTGGATTCGGGTGACACACGTATCTCGGTCTCGATCACAACGGTCGAGCTTATTCCGGTCGAGGGCGGCACGAAGCTGGTCTTCACGGAGCAGGGGGCATTCTTCGACGGGCACGATACGCCGGAAGTGCGCGAGCATGGCACAAATGAGATGCTGAATGCCCTTGGCAAAACACTCGAACAAGAGGGGTAACCGAGGAATGCTTTGTTCTCGGAGCGTCTCCAGAACATGAAAAAGGAGGGTCCCAGGTCACCGAACCTTTTGGGACACCTCCGATTCCAATTTCCGATAAACAAGTGCAAGCAGCATTGCTGGCACGGTACAAACAATCATTCCCAAGAAGGCGTATCTTGGCTCGATTTCGTATAAATAGCCACCAAAAATGGTGAACACCGCTGTGCTCCAGCTAAGTGCCAGGGCCGAGTACATTCCCTGTGCTTTGGGAACCTGTTCATGCGGGATATTTTTGATCAAGTATTTCATAAAGGCATAATGCCCCATCGCGAATGAGCATGCATGCAAGGTCTGCGCAATACTGAACACAATAACGTTCGGAAAGGCAAATACCAATATCCATCGCAAGGATGAACCAAGTGCCGACAGCGCCAGTAAGGAACCTGCTGAAAAATTGTGAAATTTCCGGTCAGCGACCGCGAAGAAAATAATTTCTGCAATTACGGCAATGTTAATAATCACGCCGATCAAATATTTTGGTGCATGGATTTCTTGCAGATAAATATAACCGTAATTGTAGTAGGAAGCGTGTGCTGCCTGTAATAAAATCACAATGATAAGCACCAAAGGAAAGTGTTTGATTTGAAATAATTTTAGCATCCCGTTGCTTTGGGTTTTGCTCGCTTGCGGCTTTTCGGATAAAACCGTGGGTGCGCGCATGAATCCAAGGCATATGAACACCACGATGCCAAGTAACATCGCCCACAAAATAACTTTTTCCCCCATCGCCCCTGTAAAGACGGCCAGGATCAAACCTGTCACCACAAATCCAATGGATCCCCATAAGCGGCTTTTCCCGTAATGCTGCAATTGCTGACGCTGCACAAGCACTCCAGCCGCGCTGTCCAAAGCAGGCATTAAAGCAGGATAGACCAAATGTAAAAGTACGGTTACGGCAAGCAAGCTGCCGAAGGAATGGGAAGGAATGTAACAGAGAAGCGCAATCAGCGTGCCGATAGCCGCCCCATTTAATAGGGCCTTACTGCTGAATTTCCCCGATAATGCTGGGAAAACAACTAATGTGGACAGGCCTCTTGCCACCAAACCCACGCTCATAATCAAACTTGCCTGTGACACCGTGATCCCTTTTGTATGAATCAACCATCCGGTCCAATAGGGCAGAAAAACACCCCATGTAACAAAAAAGCTAAAAAACCGTCTGCTCATCCAGCGTTGTATGTTCATTTTGTTCCCTCCACAGGTTGCATGATATCATGGGGAGAAATACAGTAACATGAGATATCTCATCTTTTGGGGTGGACTATGGAAATTTATAAAAATGAGAAAAGGGAGCATTATCTGAAGGAGCACTCCATAGCACATTTATTTTCTTTTCCGATTGAGGAGTTTATAGAGGTGCATGAATATAAGCGTGGTGAATGGATTATTAAGGAGGACATGAGGCCGGATTATTTATTTTATATGGTTGAGGGAAAGGCCAAAATTTATGTCACTCATCACAACGGGAAGGTGTCCCTGATTAATTTTATCAATGCTAAAGACTATTTTGGGGAAATGGAATTGTTGAATGAGGTATATTATACAAAAGGTATTCAAACCTCTACCAGGACCGTTTGTTTTGCGTTTCCTTTTCATCGCTGCCGCGCACAAATGCTGGAAGATCCGCTATTTCTGCGCGGACTGACGAAGTTTCTGAGTGAAAAGGCAACCAAAATGGCTGCCAAGTCTTCGCAAAGCCTCGCCTTCCCGCTTGAAAACCGGTTAGCGGATTTTATTTTGCAGACTGCTGACGAAGGGGTCTATAAGGAAAAGCATGTAACGGTATGTGATTTTCTGGGTGTTTCCTACCGCCACTTATTGCATGTATTTGCCCAATTTTGTGATAAAGGATATCTGCAAAAGGAAGGCCGTCACTACCGGATTCAGCGGTACGACTCCCTGTATGAACTTGCCGGGATGTTGGGGAATACGTAGTTGATTTTCGATTATTAAATTGGAGGGAATGCGGATGGACCAGGAGACTCAACAGTCACCAGAATATAAAAAGTCACGTGCCGTAAAAAGGGTGGCCTGGGTGATCGGAATAATTTTGACTATCCTTGTGTTATGTTTTGTATCGATCACATTATTATATAACTCGCCCTATGAAGTTGAAAGATATCAAAATTCAGAACAATAAGAGCCCTTTATTTTCTCAAACGTTGCTCATGCTCGAGAAGCCATTCCTTTCTCCACAAGCCGCCCGCATAGCCGGTTAACTTCCCGTTTGTACCAATAATTCGGTGGCAAGGGATGACAATGCTTAATTTGTTTTTGCCGTTTGCGCTGCCGACAGCTCGTATGGCCTTTTCATTCCCGAGGGAAACAGCAATATCTTTGTAAGACCATGTTTGTGCATAGGGTACTGTTTTTAAAGAATTCCAAACCGTTTTTTGAAATTCAGTACCTTCATATATATAAGGAAATGTAAATTCGGTACGTGTGCCTTTAAAATACTCATCAAGCTGATCACGGCAAAGCTTCAAAGCCTGGGGAGTTTCGTCATGGATAGCATTTACGATCTGGTCCCGTTCCGAGAACAGGATAGAGTAAACCGCTTGATCTGTTCCTTGTATTTCAATCATTCCAATGGGTGATTGGTAATCTATTATATACAGTCTGCTCATATAAGGACCTCCAAGAAAAAAGGTAGTATTGACTCTCCAGTATGCCGATTAAGGCTCCGTCCTCATCTTTCGAAACTCGCTTGGTGAACAGCCTTTTAAATTTCGAAACACTTTGTAAAAATTAGAAAGACTTTGGAAGCCCACCTCATAACCAATTTCAAGATTGGTCATATTGGTCGTTTGAAGAAGCTGCATGGCTTTATCGATGCGCACTTTTTCCAAAAAAGCACGCGGAGTCTCTGATGTTTCTTTTTTAAATAGCCGTTCGAGATAGAAGGGGCTTAAACCGACCTGTTCTGCAATATCATTCAGCTTCAAATCTTGTTTATATTGATTCACTAAAATCGTCGTAATACTTTTAACGAATTCACTATGAGGAGAATGTTCAACCTCAGGCTGGCATCTTTTGCATGCACGAAAACCAGCCTTTTCAACCTCACTGATATTGTGATAGAACTCAACATTTATCTTTTTGGGCTTTCTGGACCTGCAGGAAGGACGGCAGTAGATTTTCGTTGTTTTCACGGCTGTAAAAAATAAACCATCATATTTCCGGTCGCAGGCAATGATTTTTTCCCACATCTCGTCAAATGAAAGATTTATACTGGTCATCCCTTCATCACCTGCCTTCCTGATCTAGTTCTCATATAAATGTGATGTATCCTGTAATTCCAATAATTTAGCCGCATTGTCTTCTAAACAAGCGATGATTTTATCTGACAGGGCATTTCCAAAGCTAAAGCGCTTCACGCCTAGCTCTTTCAGCTTATTACAACTTGTCAGGTTAGGCAAAGACAATATATTGAGCGGTGCCTTGACTTGAGCAGCGATTTGCTGAATTTCATCATCTTCCGTTACTCCTGGCACAAAAATCCCGCTGGCCCCGCTTTCAACATAGGCCTTGGCCCGATCGATCGTTTCATTAAAAGGGGCTTCCAATTGAAAATAAGTATCCGTTCTGGCGTTGATATAAAAATTATTATATCCGTGATTTTCCAGCGCTGTTCTCATTTTTGTCAGGAGGCTGCAATGATCCTTTATACCTCTTAACCCCTTTTCTTTTTTCAGGGAATCCTCAATATTGATACCGGCAACCCCGACATCTGCTGTTCTTAATACATTATCGATAATTGTGTTAAAATCCTCACTATATCCTGCTTCAATATCAGCGGATACCGGTATTTTTACATTCTCTGCAATGGTTTTGACGATTGCTAGATTTTGATTAAAATCTATTAATTCTCCGTCCGCATAGCCTAACGAATTGGCAATCCCCCAGCTGGTAGTACCAATGGCTTTAAAACCTGCCTTCTCTAATGTCAAAGCTGATAATAGATCCCAGGCATTTCCCAAAAATAATAGCTCCTCTGAAGTATGGAGATTATTGAATTCCTGAATCATCGACATTTTGCTTCCTCCTTGGCTTTGGTGTAACTCATTCTATCAAGTAGGCTTTATTATTTCGTCCTCATTCTTGCTCTTATGGTCTGAGAGAGAAACGAAAAAGATCATCGAATGGGCGCAGAAATCAATGAATCTTGTAAATTTTCTCTTGATAGAAATAGAGATGTCTGGTAAGATAGTCTCACAAAAGCTACTCACGATAACGGCAAACTTGTCGAAAGGCAAGGACGCAAAGCTACAGGGCCTACTTGGCGATATGTCAAATGGCAGCCAGCTACCGAACGAAGACGCTTTTTTTGTTTCTCATAGGACAATAATATATTAAAATCTGGAAACTCTAGCACGATAACGGCAAACTTGTCGAAAGACAGGGACGCAAAGCTACAGGGCCTTCTTGACGATTATGTCAATGGCAGCCTGGCTACCGAAGGGAGTTTGCAGTATGCGCAACGCAATATTCGCGATTGTAGGACTTTTTGCGTTATTATTGTGGGCTCCATTAGTACAAGCTACCCAATCTCAGGATTGGTTGGGCTTGGAACAGCTGGACCGTGGTGTGATCGTTATTCGATATGACGTGAAAGCAGGGACCAAGACGAAGCTCATGATTGCAAAGAGTCAGGACAAATACACGTATATGCTTTCGCCGAACAAACGGCAGGAAGTATTTCCGTTGCAGATGGGTAACGGTGATTACACGGTTACCGTACTGGAACAAGTCAGCGGCACCAAATATAAGATTGTTCAGGAAGCGCCTGTTACACTTCAACTGGCGAACAATAGCAAAGTGTTTTTGAGTTCTGTACAAAATATCAATTGGAGCGAACAGGACAAGGCTGCTCAGCTTGCGAAGAAGCTGACTGGGTCTGCTCAATCCGACGAAGAAAAAGTACAGGCTATTTATGAATATATTGTGGGCACGATCAGATACGACAAGGCTCTTGCAACCAGTGATCTGACGAACTACCTTCCCGATATCAACCGTACGATTCTTGGACAGAAGGGGATGTGTTACGACTATGCCTCCCTGTTCGCCTCCATGCTGCGGAGCATCGGCATTCCAGCCAAGCTCGATATGGGAACTTCGGAATACGTCGATGTTTACCACGCCTGGAATGAAGTTTATTTGAACGGGAAGTGGGTAACCATTGATACAACGGTCGATGCGAGCTGGAAAGCCAAAGGGGCCGATTTCAAAATGATAAAGGATGCCGCTCGCTACTCGGTATCCAAATATTACTAAAAAGAATACGATCAATTTAAGCTTTGGACAAATGTCCAAGGCTTGTTCGAGTTTGTAGAGAAATTGTAGAGATCGGGCAGGTATAATGCAAGAAGCCCATTTGGTTCTGGTGGGAAAAACAGGAACAATGAATCGTGCGCCATTAGAAATATGCGGAGGTGATGGACTGGAAGGTCTCTTAACGGCATACAATTCAATGGAGTATAGATAGCCCGATTTGCGCACGGCAAGCAGGATCGGAACCGAACATTCGAGGGTGATGTAGAGACTGAGGGAGAGATTATGAAGAAAAAAGTTAGTGGAATCGTTGTGGCGCTGCTGCTCCTGCTTCAATCGGTTTTTGGTGTAACCGCCTGGACGGGCAATGTGGCCAATGCCAATGCGGCCGATACACCAGCAAGTGTGCAGGAATCCGTGTATGGAGTAAAAGATGAAGTTGGAGTGACGGATGATGTTTATATCCCGCCAGCGCCAGTCAAGAATACGGACAACATTTTAACAAAAGTGGTATTAACCGACTTGAATGGTAACGTGATCGATGCAGTATATAATCCGGACAGTACCCTGGACATCGGTGAGGCTGTCAATCTCAGCTACGAATGGGAGCTTCCGAATAGTCACGGCTACAAGAACGGGGATACATTTACCTTCGAGCTGCCGGACCAGTTTGAAATTTTTACGGATATTGACGCTCCACTCGTGGCCGATCAAGACAAAGTTGGCACATTTACCGTCGACCGCAACGGGAAGGTTGTCATGACCTTCAACGATTATGTGGAGAGCCACTCCAACGTAAGCGGCAAGCTGGAAATACGTACCGAGTTTACGAAGGAAACGATTAAGGGAAGCACGGAAGTCGTCATTGCCATTCCGGTAAAAAGCGGAGAGCAAGTCGTTATCGTGAATCTGAAGCCGCAGGGCGGAAAGCTGATCGACAAACAGGGAAAAGCGGTTGGCAAAGACCGGATCGATTGGACGGTTCAAGTCAACAAATCACTGGATAAGATCAAGCATGCGGTCATCACGGATGTGATACCTGAAGGTTCTGAACTCATCGCCGACTCTGTGGAGGTGTACCGCCTACAGGTTAACGGCGACGGTTCGACGGTCCTTGGCGATAAGGTAGGGACCGACAAGTATACGGTCGAAACGAACGGCGGCGCCAAACTGGAGCTTGCGTTCCAGGATGAGACGATCAGCAAAGCCTACGAGATTCGTTATTCGACGAAGCTTACCGGCGAGCAGACTCGTTTTGAGAACACCGCTGTACTGTCTGGCGACGATATGAAAGATACCAAGTCGACCGCTACGGTAACAGTGGACCGTGGTAAATTTTTGGATAAGACTTATAGCCAGAATAAAGACACCGGAATCATCACCTGGACTGTGAAATACAATTTTAACGAGAAAAAGCTTACGAAAGATCAAGCGGTTATTACGGATGAATTCAGTGCGATTCATACGCTGGTTGCCGATTCGCTGAAGGTGTATAAAGGGAATTCAACGAAGGCTGAAGATCTGCTTTCACCGGATGAATACACCTTTACACCGACAGGTACAAACGGATTTACACTTCAATTCAATAAGGGTATCGATTCTCCTTATACGATCGTTTACCAGACAAAGCCGGTCGACCGGACGAGCGCTGACGGACAGCCAGTAAAGAACAAAGTCGTATCGGGTGACTCGTCCAAAGATGTAACAGCTCCGGCCCAAGGAATCCGCGCTCTGGTGAAGGGCGTCTCGAATGTCGACTTCGCCAACAAAACGGCGAAGTGGCTTATTACGATCAATGGCGATAAAAAGCCGGACGGCAGCAAGTACAGCATGGAGAATGTAGTCATCAAGGATACGTTCCCGCAAGGCGGTCTCGAATTCATTCCGGATTCAGTAATCGTGAAAGCGGACGGAAAAGTCGTTCCTGCAAGTGATTACAAGATCGAGTACGATAATGATAATGTACGCGGCGGTTTTGAAATCAAGTTCTCCAAGACCATTGACACCACGTATACAATTGAGTACCAAACGAAGTTTAACATCGATTGGCTGAATAACAGCAAGCTGGATTACATGAACAGAGCCATCATGTCATGGAGCGAGAACGGCGAGGCAAAAGGGCCGATTCAGCGGGATGCGAGCTTCTCCTCCGACGGTTATACGAAAAATAACGGCGGTAAAGACGGCAGCTACGATCCTGTCAACAAAGAGATTACGTGGAACATCAAGATGAACTACAATCTCAAATCGCTAAACGAAGCGATCGTGAGGGATGTACTGAAGCATGATCAGAAGCTTGTGCCGAATTCAGTTAAGGTATACGAGATGAAGCTGACGGGGGGACGGGATGGCGTTGCTAAGGGCGCCCAAGTTCCAGAGTCTCAATATGAGGTGACGGAACCGTCTGCAGCGAACGGAAACCAATTGTCCATTCGTTTTACAAGCCCGGTCTCATCCGCATACTGGATCGAGTTCAAAACATCGCTGCAAGGCACGTTGATTGTCAAGAATATTGATAATACGGCAGAGCTGTGGAACGGCAGCGATAAAGCGGCCACATGGAACGCCAGTGTGACGGTTCCTTACGGCGGCGAATATGTGAAGAAAAACGGCGCCCAAAACGGAAACAAAATCGATTGGTCGATTCGAATCAATGAAGGCCAGTCGCAAATTTCCAACGCCAAAATTATCGACATTCCAAGTGCGAACCAAATCTTGATCGAGGATTCATTCCATCTGTATGCAACCAAGATTAATGCAAAAGGTGAAGCGGTCAAAGCTGACGAACTGACAAAAGGGAAAGACTACACGTTGACCATTTCAAGGCTTGACGGAGATCAAGAGACGTTTGAATTAAAATTCACGGACGCTATCTCCACGGCTTATATTTTGGAATATCAGTCGTTCGTCACCGCTGGGGATAAAGAAGCTGTACAAAATAAAGTAGCGCTCGAAGGAGATCAGCTGAAGACCGAGGTTAGGGAAACGACGAAAGAGATTATCGTCCGCACTTCCTCCGGTTCAGGCTCGGGAGGCGGCGTTACGGGCAGCCTGGAAGTAACGAAGGTTGACCAGGATGATCATACAAAGCCGCTGGCAGGAGCGAAGTTTGCTCTTTACGATAAAGCAGGCAAGAAGACGCCGATCGTAAAAACAACGGATACGGACGGAAAAATCCTGTTTACGAAGCTGCTGTTTGACGACTATGTTCTAGAGGAGCTGGCGGCTCCGGAAGGATATAAGATAGATCAGGCAACATGGGACGTAACGATTGACTCCAAAATCCAGAGCCAAGGCAACGTGAAGAAAATAACCATCACAAACGCTAAGGAAGAGCCTACTAATCCAGGCGAGCCAACGGATCCGACAGATCCAACGGACCCGACAGATCCAACGGACCCGACAGATCCAACAGATCCCGGCAATCCGACGGACCCAACTGACCCAGGTAACCCAACAGATCCTGGGAATCCGGGTAACCCAACGGACCCGACCGACCCGGGAAATCCCGGTAACCCAGGCGGCCCATCGAATCCAGGAACGCCTGGTGGTTCGAAGGACGACGATGACGATGATGATCCTGGGCTGCCTTCGGAAACTCCGTCCAATCCAGGAACGGTAACCCCGTCCAACCCAGGGACGCCGTCCGGCGAAGTAGAAGTGCCGGATGAAGATGTCCCAAGAGGCGAACCGACAACAACTCCTCAAACGCCTTCGACGGAAACGCCAACCGTTGACATCGATGAGGAGGATACTCCACGCGGTGAAGGCGAGCCGAAACCGGAGAAGCCGGCAGTACCAACGCCGAAACCGCAAACTCCGCCATCGGAGACTACGGTAACGATGCTGCCGCAAACGGGCGAAGCCGGCCACTATCCGTTCTATTTGACGGGTCTCGGGCTGATCGCTCTCGGTGTATGGTTAGGCTTCAGACGGAGAATAATGAAACCATAATTCTTTGACGCTTTGCTCCCCTTGTCCTGGAAACAGGACCGGGGGAGCTTTTTTCATGCTGGGGGTGCGAAAATCTGATATGATTTGAAGAACGACGAGCAAAAATAGCAGCAAGGGAGAATGTGAAATGATACATTCCTATCGTCCTGTACCATCACCCAAACTGCAGCCGGAGCTGCACCACCCCGGGTACAGTTACCGGGAATATGCGCCGAGTCCTCACTTGGCACCATATATTGTTTGTTATTGGACAATGGACTTTCAGCCAGGAGCTGAAGAGCAATTGCACCGGATCATTCCGGATGGCTGTGTCGGCATAATCGTAGATCTTCTTTCGTCCTCTTGCCGGAAGGCTGCTTTTGTCGATGGGTTGGCGACCCAATCTGAAGTTTTGCATTTTTCTGCCGCCCGTTCGATGTTCGGCATCCAGTTTTATTCGGAGGCGGCCGGGGCTATTTTAAAATCTCCCCTCTCGGCGTTAATGGGACACCATGTTTTCCTGGAAGACATCTGGGGAATTGAAGGGCTGCTTATGGTCGAAGAAATCCTGGCCGCCAATAACGTTTCAGACATCATTAAGATCGTTGAACGCAAACTAAGCCGAATCCTGGATTTGAATGATCTTCCCGCCTCTTCCTTGGTGTACAAAAGCATGCAATATATGTACGCCTTCGGGGGGAATCTTTCTGTTAAGAATTTGGCGGAAAAGCTTAGTTTCAGCGAACGCCATCTCAGAAGAGCCTTTGATCAGGAGCTCGGTTTGAGCCCGAAAGAGATGCTGGGAATCGTCCGGTTTCAAAGTATGCTGCAAGAGCTTTATAGCCGCAGCTATTCAAGCTTGACGGATCTGGCATTGAAATACGGCTACTATGACCAGTCACATTTTGCCAAGGATTTTACGCGTTATTACGGACTGCCGCTTAGACAAATCATGAAAAAGGGGTAAAGAAGTCCGTTTTTTACTATTTTGACTGTCAGTGCAAGATATATGATTGGGGTGTTAATCAAACACAACGATTGGAGTGGTGAGGCATGGCGGTTAAATTGAAAAGAATCGGGATTTACGTGAAGGATATGAAAAAGGCTTTGGAATTCTACCGCATGTTGGGTTTGGAAATACCGCAAAGCGCCGACGAAGAACAGCACGTTGAGGTGGAGCACCACGGACTTCGCCTGGCTGTGGCCACAGTGGAAGCAGCGAAAGCGGTTTTTGGTGGCTGGGAAAAGCCATCCGGAAATCGTTTAGAGCTTACCTTTCAGTGCAGCAGCCGCGAAGCGGTGGACGAGCTGTACCGTAAATTAATGGAGCATGGATACGTTGGACTGAGCGAGCCGTTTGACGGGTTCTGGGGAGAGCGCTACGCAATTGTGGAGGACCCCGACGGCAATCTGATTAGTCTTGCCGATTAGTATTTCCAGCAAAAAAGGGCACAACCTTGATAAAGGGTTGTGTCCTTTTTTCATTTTGACCCGTTTTACCAAATGAATTATGAAGTTGCGGTCTGTGAATCGTTGTCATAATACAGTCCCAGATGATAAGCTCGCATCAGGAGACTTTCGAAAATTTCCGGCCTTGAATCCAGGGTGTCATACAGGATTTCAACCTTGCTGTCAGAGATTCCGCAGTATTCGGCAATTGCGATGTTCAGAAGATGGGAGAGCATTTTATCGTACTGTCTCTTCTCAAAGTCTTCTTGCGGAGCTGCTCCCAGACCGAGCCATAACACTCGTTTATGATGCAATTTATTGGAGCCGTACGCAAAGCCATTGTTCCATACCCGATCGATATATCCTTTCAGCATAGCCGGCAAATTGTACCACCATATCGGGAAAATAAAGGCGAGTGCATCGTGTTTTTTCATTCGTTCCATCTCAGCCACCACCTCTGGTGTGTAGATCTTGCGATCAGAGGACCAGTCCGGTTCGTCCGCTTCCCACATAACGGGATTGAAGCCAATGCGGTGCAGATCCAGCAGCTCTGTTTCATGTCCCGCATCCGTGAGCCCCTGTATAAATCTGTCTGCGACAGAAAAGGTTAAGGAATTCACCCTTGGGTGGGATACAACGGTCAAAATTTTCATAAGCGTCACCTTCCAGATCTAAAATGTTTACCTTGAATAAGCTACGATAAAATTATCTGATAATCAGTAAGAAATAGGAAGTACTTACTTTAATGTGATATAATCACCCAAAAGTGATATAGTCACTTAAAAGTAACTTTTCATCCTGATCAGCCAGAGGAGGGTTATCTCATGGAAAAGCAGACGGAAAGGACTTATAACATCCCTGCGGAAGCGACGCTGGAGGTCATAGGCGGGAAGTGGAAATTACTGATTTTATGCCATTTGAACTGCGAACCCTGCCAAATGAGAACGAGTGAATTAAAAAAGGCCATTCCTGAGATTACGCAAAAAATGTTAATTCAGCAGCTTCGGGAGCTGGAGGAAGACGGCATCATCACGAGAACGGTATATAATCAGGTGCCGCCAAAGGTGGTCTATGAAATGAGTGAATTGGGATTGTCGCTGAAATCCATATTGGACCAATTGGACGAGTGGGGCGAGCGATATATGAATCAACGGGAATGGAACTACCCCTGTTCTTAATGAGGATACATGCCCCCGAGAATGGGGGCTCATATTACTGTCGATTGGCCCAATCGTCTAATAATTTGTTGGCCTTCAGGCGGCCCGACCAGGTATTCATCATATTTTCGATTAATTCATTGCTTTTCTTTTCATTGGGAAAACGTGCCGCCAACCACGCTTCACGGGGCAACCGAAACAAAGCGGAAATTAATTTTCGTTCCCTTCGATTTAATGGCCTGATTTCCTCATAACCTGCCAGCAGCGATTGGATGAACTCCAGGTTGAATTGAGTTGTATTTGCCAGGGTTTTTGCCATTTCTACATAGATAGAGCCATACCTTACACGATCCCAATCTATAATGTATAGACGGTCGTCACCAGAAATAATCACGTTGGCGGAGGTGATGTCTCCATGTATCCGTCTTGGATGGCCTCTTTCATTACGCAGGAGAGATGCAATCCCCTTTTCCCTCATTTCAGCCCATGAACGTTCAGATAAGCGTCGACAGTCATTGCGATATTGTCTGTGCCATCTGCGGTACATTGTGTTTTTCTGCACAGCTCCAGACTTATCACAAAGAAAATAGCGATGCTGCTTCTTCCATAACCGGACTTGTTTCAGGGTGGGTGAATCCGCTTTATAGCCAGGAGTCCCATCATTCGTTGATTGATGAAGAGCAGCCATGGCCCGGCCGAGATTGGTATAGTCACCGGAATGCTCCAGAGTTCGTCCCTGCACCCATTCAGTAACGTAGTAAGGCTGTCCTTGTCTTAAGGTCCATAGCTTGCCGGTTTTTGCATAAAGAATTTTTGGCATATAGAAATACCCTGTATTCAATAAAAGCTGGATATGCCCGGCAGCTTTTTTCATTTGTTGAGTCGCACTCGTTTTAAATAAGCGGTTCCGATAGAATGGTTTTAATGCATAGTGGCCACTGCTTGTTTTGATCCGGATGACTGCTTTTTTTCGATAAAGGGAAGGAAACCATTTGAATTTTAAGGGAAATATACCGAAGCGCCGCGCTATTCTGTTGACTTGCGATTTTTTATACAATCCGCTCATAATTGTCCCTCGATTCGTAAAAAAATGACTTATTTATCGTACTCAATAAAGGGCCAGCGGTATGGGCTTTCGCCATGCAGAAGGTGAATTGTATTTAACATAATTTGAAATTGGAAGCGGAGAGGGCATATGAAAAAGATACTGATCATAGATGATGAAGCCGATCTTCGAAAACTGCTGACAGACTACTTTGAATTGAACGGGTATTTCGTTATGACTGCACCAAACGGCCATGAGGCCATGCGGCAAATTGAAAATCTACCGGACCTTGTTTTGCTGGACATCAATATGCCTGAGTTGGACGGTCTTGAGTTATGCAGGAGAATCAGGGACTTTGTGTCCTGCCCTATTTTATTTCTAACAGCCCGTGTCGAGGATGCGGATAAAATCTCGGGCTTTCGGGCAGGAGGAGATGACTATATCGCAAAGCCGTTCAGTATTCATGAACTTGGCGCAAGGGTAGAGGCACATTTACGCAGGGAAATACGAAATCAAAATAAAACATCGATAAAATTCAGTGAAGACTTGGTCATTGATTATGCGGCTCGAACGTTTTACTTCCGTGATGTACAAATTCTCCTGGCCAAAAAGGAGTTCGATATTATAGAACTGTTGTCTATGCATCCTGGCATGGTGTTTGACAAGGAGCGTATTTTTGAAAAAGTATGGGGATTTGATAATGAAGGCGACAGCAATGTGATCGCGGAACATATCAGGAGAATTCGGTACAAATTGAAGGAGCATGGCTGTGACAACAGGATCGAAACGGTCTGGGGAGTAGGTTACAAATGGCGAAAATCGTAGACTGGTTGACCTTAAAGCGGCTGACCTTGCTGCAATCATTCATTTTCCTATGCTGCATGACGCTCATCGCTGTTCTAATCGTCATCACATTGGAGTTTGGATGGGCGGAGAGCATGCGCTTGCGGTTTGCCGGCCATTCTTCCGTGCAGGATTGGATATTGCCTGTTCAGGTTGCGATGGTGCTGATAACGGTTGCCGTCGGTATAGTTCTAATGGCCAGCCTCTTTTATCGGTGGAAGCTGAAAGAGCCGCTTGAAATCCTGATGAAGGCTTCGGAGAAAATTTCAGCGAATGATTTGGGGTTTCATATTTCTTACGATAGTGCGGATGAGATGGGCGAGTTGTGCCGCGTATTTGAAAAAATGCGCGGTCAGTTGGAAAAAAACTTTAAAACGCTGTGGCGATCGGTTGAGGAACGCAAACAGCTGAATGCTATTTTTGCCCATGATCTGAGAACACCCTTATCCGTTCTGAAGGGATATTCCGAGCTGTTGGCCACCTATCTGCCCCAAAATCATATATCCAGGGAAAAGCTTCTGGACATGATTGAAACCATGAACGTACATATTGTGCGTCTTGAGAGCTACACGGAGGTGATGAATTCCATTCAGAAGCTGGAAGACATGCCGGTACATAGCCGTACGATGGAAACGGATCATCTTATCTCCTTGCTGAATGACAGTGCGCGGCAAATAGCCGGACAACGCGGTAAGATACTCAGCACGTCCATTGCTGCGGATGTGAGCAAAATCGCTGTCGATCTCCATTTGGTGATGCAGGTATTTGAGAACTTGCTGAACAATGCAGCGCGTTATGCTTCCAGCCATATAAGTGTTCACTATAGCGCCTGTGAAGGATTTTTTACGGTTACGGTCACGGATGACGGCCCAGGTTTTTCGGATACAGAGCTGCAAAAAGCCGTACTTCCCTTTTATCGCGGAGAGGTATCAGATGCTAATAAACATCATGGACTTGGACTTTATATTTGCAAAGTACTGTGCGAAAAGCATGATGGGAGTTTGCATGTAGAGAATGGCCCCCAGGGTGGAGGAAGCGTAGCAGCCAAGTTTTTCGCGGAGTTGATAAAAAGTTGAAAATGATATATTAGCATTTCCTTATCATAGAACTGAGGAGTGCTAGTATGAGAATCGTGCATAAAAAGAAAATAGTTTTAAGTTTCGGCTGCTTGCTGCTGATCATGGCCATCCTGGTTCAACCGGCTTTCGCTGTTGAAATCCGGAACAAGGCTGAGATACAGCATGAAATTGATCATTATGTCAAAAAAACCATGGAAGCCAATCATATTAAGGGCGCGGCTCTTGCCATAGCCAATAACGAAGAGGTTTTCTATGCGAAAGGTTATGGCACGTTTTCGGATGGTCGCGTTATTAACGGCAATACTCTCTTTCCCATTGCTTCCTTAAGCAAATCTTTTACGGCACTGGCCGTCCTTCAATTGGCGGACAAAGGATTGATTGACCTTGACGCGCCATACACAACTTATTTCCCCGATCTCTTGCCTAAGGACGAGCGTGTACGTCATATTACGATTCGGAATCTGCTTAACCAGACAAGCGGTCTTAATGACAAAGTGAATCCTGACATGACAAGATCCCCCCAGTATCAATCGCTGCAGGAGATCAACCAATCGTTGAACGGGGTTAAGCTTGCTAATGATCCGGGAGCGGCTTATAACTACCACAATCCAAATTATCAATATTTGGCTCTTCTTGTGGAGAAAATGAGCGGACAGAGCTTCTCTGATTACCTGGAAAATCATATATTTAAACCTTTGGGGATGAATCAAACCTTTAACGTCAGCACCACACAACAAATCAATGTCAATTCCGCCATTCCACGGGGGCACTATCTTTTATTTGGCCATCCTGTAAGCCAAGCTGAACCTTTATGGTTTGTTGACGGTCCGGCCGGTATTATTTCGACTGCTGATGACATGGCTAAATGGATGCTGGCCCAATATGATGGCCGTCTTCTGCCCCCGGAGCTGATGGAGCAGTACCATACAGCCGGACAGAGCGGTCCGTATGGAATGGGCTGGCTAGCAGGCGTGGATGAACAAGGGGGACGGACGATTTCCCATAGCGGAATTTTCTGGACGTATAAGGCGGAAGAGACGATCTATTTGGATCAGCGGCTGGGCATTACGATGATGTTTGATTCCGGTTTAAACGCGTTTGTCGATTATTCGGCTTTAATCGACGGGATCGCAAGTATTATTCATGGCGAAAAGCCCGAGGCTTCTTTCTTTAACAGCAGCATGGAGATCCTTATAATTCTGCTGGTGGTTGCGACGATTTTGTGGGGAGGATACTCACATTTTCGTATCCATCGAAGCAAAAAGAGCATTACGACCGGGAAGTTGATTTTTTCGGCGGCCGTAAGAATGCTTCCTGTCTTGATTCTCTTGTTTCTATCACCATTAGCTACATTCATTGGTGCCGGTCGTGTTTTGCCTTGGTTTGGACTATGGACAACAATGTCATCGCTGATGATATGGCTTATTGTATTGTCGATCGTAAGTACAGCGAATTTGGGTTGCTATTTCAAATCGTACTGCAATGTTAAGAAAAGAGACCGTTATTAAGCTGAAGCCATGAACCGCGAATCAGTTCGTAATCTTTTTTAAGATTATAGAATTTATAACTCAGCTTTCGGTGCGACCAAGCTTAGGTTGTGAAGTTTAGCAGGTGGAAATCCTGCTTGGAAAGGCTAAAGCCAAGCCACCAATAG
>NZ_JBJURI010000025.1:0-116881 GCF_046098255.1 Paenibacillus jiangxiensis | reverse complement strand
ATTTCAACTTATTCATTTTTCAAAGAGCAAAAGGAAAAGAGCAACCCCAAATCAGGAGATGCTCTTAACATACAAGGAGGAAGAGAGATGAGGATTCTTCATACGGGTGACTGGCATCTGGGCAGGACGCTTGAAGGCCGCAGCAGGCTGAAGGAACAGGAAGCCTTTCTCGAGGAGCTTGTGCGCATGGCTGAGGACCAGCAGGCGGATCTAATCCTGATGGCAGGCGACGTCTATGATACGGTCAATCCGCCTGCGGCGGCGGAGCAGCTGTTTTATGAGGCCGCCGCACGGCTGGCTGAAGGAGGAAGGCAGTTCGTTGCGATTGCAGGCAACCATGACCAGCCGGAACGGGTATCGTCCGTCACCCCTCTCGTCCGTCAGCAAGGCATCAGGCTGCTGGGGCTGCCCAGCCCGGAGGCGGTGCGAATTACCGCGCCAAGAACAGGGGAGACGGCGGTCATCGCTGCGCTTCCCTATCCTTCGGAGGCGCGCCTGAACGAACTGCTCAGCGAGGACGGGGACGAAGGTGTGCTCCGCGAGGCGTACAGCCGGCGAGTGGCCAGGCTGATGACACAGCTGGCCGCTTCCTTTCGTGCGGATACGGTCAATCTGGCGATGAGCCATATCTATGTGCTGGGAGGCCTGGAAACCGATTCAGAACGGCCCATTCAGGTAGGCGGAGCCTACACGGTCGATCCTTCGGCACTTGCCGTTGGGGCGCAGTATACCGCTTTGGGACATCTGCACCGGCCCCAGTATGTGAAAGGGGAAGGAATCCTGCGTTACAGCGGTTCGCCGCTTGCATATAGCTTCTCCGAGGCGGGGCAGGCCAAGTCTGTTACGCTGATTGAAGCGGCGCCAGGCCAGCCTGTACATATTGAGGAGCTGCATCTCAACAGCGGACGCCCGCTGGTGCGCTGGCGTGCCAGAGGAGGGCTGGAGGAAGTGTACCGCTGGCTGGACGACGGGCTGGATGCGGATGCGTTCATAGACCTGGAAATTACGCTGACCGAGGCCATGTCGATCGGAGAAATCCAGCGATTGCGCAAAAGCCGTGACGGGATAGTACATATCAGACCCGTGTACCCGGAAATGGCCGCCGCCGAGCTGGAGCAGCAGCGCTCCGAAATACCGCTGCACGAGCTGTTCCGCTCCTTTTACCAGCGCCAGACCGGCGGGGCCGAGCCGGATGACGGGCTTGTACAGCTCTTCTTGGAGCTTGTCGAGGAAGACGGGGAGAATGACGGAATGGAGGAGCATGTGTCATGAAACCGATATCGCTGAAGGTGGCTGGGCTGCAAAGCTACAGGGAGCAGCAGGAAATCCGCTTCGAGGAGCTGACGGAAACGGGGCTGTTCGGCATTTTCGGGCCGACCGGGAGCGGGAAATCGACGCTGCTGGACGCCATTACGCTGGCGCTTTACGGCAAGGTGGAGCGTGCCGCGGGCGGCACCCAGGGCATTATGAATCATGCGGAAGATACATTATCCGTCGCATTTACATTTGAGCTGATGTCGGCGCAGGGACCAATGCGATACCGGGTGGAACGCAGATTCAAACGGACCTCGGGCGTGTCAGTCAGCAATTCGCTCAGCCGTTTTGTGGTGATTACGGATGAGGGCGAACAGGTGATGGCGGACAAGCTGGCAGACGTGACACGCTGTGTCGAGGACATCATCGGCCTGAAAATGGATGATTTCACGAGGGCTGTAGTGCTGCCCCAGGGGAAATTCGCCGAGTTCCTGTCCTTGAAGGGAAGCGAGCGTCGGCAGATGCTGCAGCGGCTGTTCCATCTGGAAAAGTACGGCGACCAGCTGGCGCAGAAGCTAAGCCGCAGAGTCAAGGACAATGATGCGTCCTTAAAATCGCTGGAGGCGGAGCAGCAGGGGCTGGGCAACGCAAGTGAAGATGCCCTGAAGGAGGCGGAGCTGCGGCTGCGGCTGGCGGTGGAGCATGCGCAATCCTCACGAGTTCAGCTGGAGGCGGTATCGCGTGAGGCGGAGGCCTTGTCGAAGGTCCGCGACCTCGAGCTGGAGCGGCAGCGCAGAACGGAGGAGCTGCGGGAGCTGGCCGTCCGCGAGCATGAAATGGCTGCGCTTGAGAAGAAGCTGAAGCAGTCTGCCGCAGCCTGGGCTCTGCAGCCTGTGTTGGAGGACTGGAAACAGGCTTCCGCGGAAGCGGCCGCACGTGAATCCTCTGCCGCCGCCGCGGCTGTGCTGGCCCGCGAGGCGGAAGAGAAGGCGGAGCAGGCCGTGCTGGCGGACGAGCAGGCAGGCCGGGAGCTGGCCGCCGAGGAGCCGCGTCTGCTGCTGCGGATCGACCAGCTTGAGCAGGCGCTGGAGCTGCAGAAGGAGACGGATGCGCTGCAGACAGGCCGCGATCAGCTTGCCGCTCGGCTTGCCGAAGCCGAGACGGACCGCAAGCGTCATGAGCAGGAGCTGCAGAAGGAACGGGAGCTGCACAGCCGCGGGCTGAACCGGCAGAAGGAGCTGCAGGAGCAGCTCAAGCAGTCCGAGGTGAAGGCCGAGGAGCGGCGTTTGCTGCAGGAAGCGATGCAGCGGCTGCAGCAGCTGAAGGTGGCGGCGGAGCAGCTGGGGGAAGCCGAGGAAGAGGCTGCCGCCCAGGAGCTGCGCGTGCGCGGTGCGGCGGAAGAGCAGGCGCGGACGGAAGCGGAAGTCCGGCAGGCGGAAGCCACCCGTGCCGGTGTGTTCCAGGCGGCGATACAGCAGGCTGGCGAACTGGTGCGCTTGGAGGCGGACTGCGCCCGCGAGCTGATGGCGCTTGCTGCGGCGGAGGAGACGCTGCGCAGCGATATCCGGGCCGGTGAGCTGCGCCGGCTGGCGCAGGATCTGGCCGCTGAGCTGCATGACGGCGAACCCTGTCCGGTCTGCGGCTCGCTGCATCACCCTGCGCCGGCGGAAGCGGCCGCGGGCGGCGGCGGCCACACCGCCGCCGAGGGCCTGCAGCGGCTGCGTGCCGGCCTGCAGGATCTGCGGCTGGAGCTGCGCCAGCAGCTGCACGAGCGGCGCAGCCTCGTGGCGCAGCTGCAGCCTGCCGGCGGCGAAGCCGCCCTGCCGCAGGCCGAAAGCGCCGCGGGCGCGGAGGCGGCCGTGCAGGAGCCGCCGGCCGCTGCGCACGCGGCGAGCGACCTCGCGGCCTGGGCCGCCCGCTGCGGCGCGCTCGAACGCGCGGCGGCGAAGCTGGCCGCGGCCGCCGGGCCGCTGCGCGAGCAAGCCTCCGCCCTGCGGGAGGCGGAGGCCGGGCTGCAGCAGCGGCGCATCCGGGCGGCCGCGGAGCACGAGGCCGCCGCCGCATCGCTTGCGCAGGCACAGCGCAAGCGCAAGAGCACCGCTGCGCGCACGCAGGAGCTGCGCAGCGGCTGGGAGCGCGAGCTGCCCGGCGTGGAGCCGGACAGCGCGGAGGAGCGGTATCGCGCCATGCAGGAGCGCGATATGCGCGCCGACGAGATCCGGGCGCGGCTGGAGACCAGCGTGACCTTCCTGGAGGAGAAGGCACGCAGCGTGCAACTCAGCGAACAGGCCGTCGTCGAAGCGGACAAGCTTATCATTGCACGCCGAGCCGAGCTGGAGGGCAAGGACGCGCTGCTGCGCGAGAAAACGGAGCGGCTGCACGCCTGGATCGGCGCAGGCAGTGCCCAGCAGCTGCTGGGCGAAGCGAGAAGCAGGCTTGCGCAGCTGAAGTCGCAGGCGGACGCCTGCAGCCGGCTGCGCAAGGAAGCCGAGGAGCGCAAGCATGAAACCGTCAAGACCTCCGTCATGGCCCGCCAGGCTGCGGATTCCGCGGCGGAGCGCAAGGTGGCTGCCGAAGCGCGCTGGCTTTCCCAGCTTGATGCTTCGCCATTTGGCAATGAAGCTGAAGTGCTGGAGAGCAGCATCCCGCCGGAGCAGGCAGCCCGGCTGGAAGCGGAGGTTAACGGCCATCGCGAACGTGAGAAAGAGGTTGCTGCTCATTTACGCCATCTGGAGGAACGGCTTGCGGGAACCAGCTGGTCCTCCGAGGAGTGGAATGCCTGCCTGATCCGTTTGCGGGAAAGCCGTGAACAGGATGAGGAGGCGCTCAGGAACAAGGCCAAGGCGGAGCGCGACATGGAGGATTTGCAGCAGCGCCATGTCCGCTGGATGGAGATCGAGCAGCGGCGCGGGCATCTGCAGCGTGAAGCGGAGAAGCTGTCCAAGCTGCAGTCCTGCCTGCGGGGCAACGCTTTTGTCGAGTATGTCGCGGAGGAGCAGCTTATTCAGGTCAGCCAGTCGGCTTCGCGCAGGCTGCGCTTCCTGACGAAGCAGCGCTATGCCCTCGAAGTGGATTCTGGCGGCGGCTTTGTCATCAGCGACGATGCCAACGGAGGCATCAAGCGGCCGGTATCCACTCTGTCCGGCGGCGAAACCTTCCTTACCTCCCTGTCGCTGGCCTTGGCCCTGTCTGCGCAGATTCAGCTGCGCGGCCAATATCCGCTCCAGTTCTTTTTCCTGGACGAAGGCTTCGGCACGCTGGATCCCGAGCTGCTGGATACGGTGATCACCTCCCTGGAGAAGCTTCATCATGATCAGCTGTCGGTCGGCGTCATCAGCCACGTGCCGGAGCTGCGGGCCAGATTGCCGCGCAAGCTGGTCGTGCTGCCCGCCGAGCAGGCGGGAGGCGGCTCGCGGGTCGTGCTCGAAACGCTGTAACTGGAGAATGGAAGCAGCGGGAGCAGGTGATCTGTATCACAGATACAGTTTCATCACGCTGTTATAATACAGCCAAGCCGACATATTATTGACAGTCATCCCTGCTGTGGCAGCGGGGCCGGGAGTCGTGCCCGGCGCCGCTGCCGCGCGCGGAGCTCGGATTGAGCGACGCGGGGATGGCCTTTTTTTGTTTTCCGGGAGATTTGTGGGCATAGTGGCAAAACGCCCAGATCTGAATAGGATATTGCAAAGTGGGATGTGAACTTTCCTGCAAGTCTAAGGAGGTACGGAAGATGGAAACTATTGCCCCAAACGAAAAGAAGGAAGCAAAGGAAACGAAGGAGGTCTGTATGAAGCATATGCACCGTTATGTGTGCGTATGGACAAAGGACGGATCGACGTATGACGGCATTGTCGAGCATGTGGACGATGAAAATATTTATATGGCTGTTCCGATCGGCGAAGCGAACGCCAATATGCCGCACCACGCCAATGTGCAGTATCAAGCAAATATGCCGCATACCGCCAATGCGCAATATCAGGCAAATATGCCGCATACCGCCAATGTGCAGTATCATGCGAATATGCCCCATCCAACCCATGTTCGGCCGGAAGCCAATCTGCCTTACCCTGACTGCGGTTGCGGAGAAACGCGAGCCTTCGGTTATCCTTTCTTTGGCTACCCAGGCGCGTTTCCAGGCTACGGATACGGCTATGGATTCGGTTACCCTTTTTATGGCAGACGCCGTTTCAACAGGCTCATCCTGCCGCTTGCTGCGCTGACGGCTATTGGTTTGCTTCCTTATTATTGAGCATCGACCTCATCAGCAGCCCGCACCCCGGAACGGGGCGGGCCTGCTGTCATTTTATCCTCTTTTTCG
This sequence comes from Paenibacillus jiangxiensis, assembly GCF_046098255.1. NCBI lineage: Bacteria > Bacillati > Bacillota > Bacilli > Caryophanales > Paenibacillaceae > Paenibacillus > Paenibacillus jiangxiensis. The sequence goes on along the minus strand of NZ_JBJURI010000025.1, from coordinate 111,309 downwards.
GTATGATAAAGTACATAATGGTTGATTCAAGAAGGAGGATACATAATGGACTGTCTGTTTTGCAAAATTGTAGAAGGTTCCATCCCGTCGAAGAAGGTGCTGGAGACGGAGGATATGCTCGTATTTCATGATATTCAGCCCGCGGCACCCGTTCATGTGCTGATTATCCCGAAAAAGCATATCGCATCCATGAACGATGTGACAGAGGAGGACCTCCCGCTGATCGCCGAAATCCATCGTACTGCGCAAAAGGCGGCGCAGCAGCTCGGCGTGTCCGAATCGGGTTACCGGCTCATCAATAACTGCGGTCCGGACAGCGGCCAGGCGGTTCACCACCTGCATTACCACCTGCTTGGCGGCGCCAAGCTGGGTGCTTTGACGGGGATTTCCGATTCCCACGCGGCACGCTGAAGCCCTTTTCTTCCCATAGGTTGACACCCGCTTCAGCTTTCACCTATAATGAAAGTTGATGAACCGTGTTGTTGCTCTTGGACGGTCTGGTCGGAGGGAGGGAAAACTGGTGTCTGAAACTAAAGTTCGCAAAAACGAGACAATTGATGCTGCACTTCGTCGCTTTAAGCGTTCCATCGCTAAGGATGGCGTATTGGCTGAGGTGAAGAAACGCAAGCATTATGAAAAGCCAAGCGTAAAGCGCAAGAAAAAGTCCGAGGCTGCTCGTAAGAGAAAGTTCTAGGAGGATCTGAGCTATCATGAATTTGAGCGAACGATTGAACGAAGATATGAAGCAGGCGATGAAGAGTAAGGACAAGTTCAAGCTCTCCACCATTCGAATGGTTCGTTCTACGATAAAAAACCTTGAAATAGAATTGAAACGGGATTTGGATGACAACGAATTGCTTGATATTCTGAGTCGTGAGATCAAACAACGCAAGGATGCCCTCCAAGAATTTGAAAAAGCAGGCCGCGATGAACTTGCGGAAAGCAACAGAGCGGAAATCGAGATTCTCAGTCAGTACCTTCCCGCACAGCTTACCGAAGAAGAAATTAAAGTTATTGTACAGCAGACCATCCAGGAAACCGGTGCTTCTTCGAAAGCCGATATGGGGAAAGTGATGGCGGCCTTGATGCCCAAGGTAAAGGGTCGTGCGGACGGAAAACTCGTGAACCAAGCGGTTCAGCAATTTCTGCAATAAACAAAAAGAGCAGACACTCCCTGTCAACAGGGGGTGTTTTTTCTTGTATCAGGGCATTTAGACCGTTATTGTCAGGTTTTGAAACCTGTGTAAGGTTTATGACGTATGTAAATTATTGCTGGCCTGCTGTTTTTTTAAAACAAGGGCCAATGGTCAAGTTAAATTCTGGTAAGATGTACATAATAGCCGGAAGGGGGGAGAACGATGAATGTAAAAAAACCGGCGTTAGGCTTGAAGGCTTTGTTTGCTTTCCTGCTGTTCTTACTGGTTCTGCTGCCCGGGGGAATCCGGACGGCAAGTGCGGCTGCAGCGGAAGGGATCGGGCCGGTATTCGTAATTCCGGTCAATCAGGAAATAGAGCGCGGGCTGGAGAATATTCTGGAACGCGGCTTCAGAGAAGCAGCGCAGTCAAAGGCGGGCCTCATTATCCTGGAAATCAACACACCAGGGGGACGGGTGGACACGGCGGAAAGAATCGGAGAGCTGATCAAAAGCAGCAGCATTCCTACAGTAGCTTACATAAACGGAAACGCCGCTTCTGCAGGAGCGTACATTGCACTGAATGCCGACCAAATCGCCATGGCGCCAGGCAGTATGATCGGAGCCGCGGCGCTGGTTGACAGATTGGGCACGCCGGTGGACGATCCCAAAAGCGTTGCGGCCTGGAAAAGCATTATGGCCTCAGCCGCTCAGGCAGGCGGAAGAAACGCCTCCATTGCCGAAGGCATGGTGGATGTCAATTTGGAAGTTAACATGCCGGAAATCGGTAAGGTCAAGGAAAAAGGCCAAATTATTTCACTTACGAGCGAAGAGGCGCTGAAAACAGGTTATGCCGACCGTATTGCATCATCTCCACAGGAAGTGGCGAGCTGGATGGGATTCGCCAATCATGACATGTTTCAGGTCGACAAATCGCCGGCCGAACAGTTTGCCGAATTTTTGACTCACCCTTGGATGCAGGTGCTGCTGCTGTTTATCGGTATTGCAGGCATCGTTATTGAATTGCTCGTACCGGGTTTCGGCGTGCCGGGCATTCTTGGAATATTGGCCTTTGGGCTGTACTTCTTCGGAAACTATGTGGCAGGTTTTGCCGGATACGAGACATGGGTGCTGTTTATTGTCGGGCTGGTGCTGCTTGCGCTGGAGCTCTTTGTACCGAGCTTTGGCATTCTCGGGCTGCTCGGCTCGGTAAGCCTTGTTGCCGGTGTGGTCCGGGCCGCTTATGATACGGCCAATGCCCTGCTGTCGCTCGGCATCGCTTTTGCCGCTGCCGCCATCGTGGTCGCGATTGTCGCCGTTGCGTTCAAGGAACGGGGCGTCTGGAACAAGTTTGTTTTGAAAGAGAATCTGACGGCAGACAAGGGTTATTCTTCGGTGTCGAACAAGGAGCGGCTGCTGGGGATGCAGGGCATAAGCCTCACCCCCCTTCGCCCGGCCGGCACGGCTCTGATTGAAGGCGAAAGAGTTGATGTCGTAACAGAAGGAGGATTTATAGAGAGCAACAAGCCTGTCACCGTAATCAAGGTGGAAGGCGGACGTGTTGTAGTTAAAGAGCTCGCCTAGAGAAATAAACAAATTGGAGGCTGATTAGCTTGATGAATTCAGGTTTGGTTGGTGTTTTGCTGATTGCCGTCATCGTAGTCATTGTGCTTAGCGTATTTTTCAGCTTTTTCCCGGTTATGCTGTGGATTTCCGCGCTTGCCTCGGGGGTGCGGATCGGAATCATCACCCTTGTTGCGATGCGCCTGCGCCGGGTAACGCCGAGCAGAATCGTAAATCCGCTGATTAAAGCGACCAAGGCAGGGCTTGGTCTGACGATAAACCAACTGGAAAGTCACTTTCTGGCCGGTGGTAATGTCGACCGGGTCGTGAATGCCCTGATTGCGGCCCAGCGAGCCAACATCCCACTGGAATTTGAACGGGCCGCTGCTATCGACCTGGCGGGACGTGATGTGCTGCAGGCGGTGCAGATGAGCGTCAACCCGCGTGTCATTGAGACGCCAACCGTAGCCGCGGTGGCCAAGGACGGTATTGAAGTCAAGGTTAAAGCGCGTGTTACCGTACGTGCGAACATCGACCGGCTGGTCGGGGGAGCTGGTGAAGAAACGATTATCGCCCGTGTAGGCGAAGGTATCGTTACCACGGTTGGTTCCAGTAACTCGCATAAGGATGTGCTTGAAAATCCCGATTCGATTTCCAAGACTGTGCTATCCAAGGGGCTTGATGCCGGAACGGCGTTTGAAATTTTATCCATTGATATCGCCGATGTCGATGTGGGCAAAAATATCGGCGCCTTCCTGCAGACCGAGCAGGCGGAAGCGGATAAGCGGATTGCGCAGGCGAAGGCTGAAGAGCGCCGCGCCATGGCAGTAGCGCAGGAGCAGGAAATGAAGGCGCGTGTGGTTGAAATGCGCGCGCGTGTGGTTGAATCCGAATCCCAGGTGCCGCTTGCCATGGCGGAGGCGCTGCGCAGCGGCAATCTGGGTGTCATGGACTATATCAATATGCAGAACATTGAGGCCGATACACGGATGAGGGAGTCGCTCGGCAAGCCGAATGACAGCTCCGGACAGAACCATCCGAATGAGCGCGGTTAACGAGCGGAATCCGTAGGAAAGCGGTGATGCAGAATGATCGAATGGATAGTGCAACACCTGTATCTGGTAGCCGTCATCGTTTTTGCCCTCTTGTCGTTTTTGGGAAAAACAAGTCCGGGCAAAGAAAATAAAAGACGGGGCGGCGGCAGAATGCCGACGTTTGGGGGGCCTGCTGAAGGTTTTCCGAGCAGAGGCAGAAAGCGGGACGACGGGGACAAACCGCAGCCGCAATATACGGTTCCGGACAAGGACTTCGGCGAGCGGGGATATGCTGAGAGTGCGCCGGCTCCTGAAACGGTGAGGAACGCGGCCGGGAATGATCTTGAAGAAGGATTGTCCATGGAATATACCGGCGCGGACTCGACGCTTGAAGGAAGAATCCGAACCATGGAAGAGGAACGGCAGCGGGTATTGCAAAGACTGGACCGCATTTCCGGCGGTGATATGGCTGTATACGGGGAGGATGACCAGGGAACCGAGGGGCGTTCCCGCTTCCGGACGGCCGATGTCCGCAACGGGATCATCTGGTCTGAAATCTTGTCCCCACCCAAGGCGAGACGCCGGAGAAAAGGCGTCTAGCAATATTGTCAGGAAGACTGGGTTGCCCTATAAGCGCTTTAGACGACAGAAAGCAACCCCGAGTTACAAAAGAATCGTTTTTATTTAAAAGAGCGAGTAGAGGTGGCCGGATTTCTACCAATACTCGCTATTTCTTCTTTTCATGTATCGGGGCATAAGGGTAAAAAGCCAAGTACACGGGGAGTACCTGTTTTCTGTTTTATTACCAAAATCGAATAAGACTGTTTCTTATGGTCATTTTCATATGGATAGGTCAGCCAGAACTTCTGGTTGGCCTATTTGCTATTCGTATAAAGTGGGTCCATGCACGGAGCAGCGGAGAGGACGAAGCAATTCCGGAAAAGCGAAGCGTTCGCCTTTGGCCCGAAGGGTCAACAGCGATTGTAGGAATGCTTCGTTCTCGGAGCGTCTCAGAAGATGAAAAAGGTGGATTCCGGGAAAGCGCCATTTGATACACCACCATCTTTTTTTGTCTGTCATGATGCAGGATACAGCTTCATATTTAACACGGATCACGCATAAGTTGTTTAGTACAGGAAGGGGGACTCACCCGAATGACCCGGATCAGCCGCAAGCTGCGCAAATGGACCAGTGAAGCGCTGGACCTGCCCCAGGATATTCTATTTGATATGCCGCGCTTGACTTTGATCGGCAGCAGACAGTTATATATCGAAAATCATCGGGGTGTCCTGAATTTTACTCCGGAAGAGCTGCTGCTTGCCCTCTCCAGCGGGAGACTTCGGATAGGAGGCAGCGGTCTTGTGATCAGGAGCATATTGCCTGAAGAAATCAGCGTGGAGGGCGAGATTACGTCAGTCCACATTGAAAGAACGGGGGAGGAGCTTTGAGACAACCGGCTTTATCCCGCCTGCGCGGTACGGTCGTTATAGAAGTGACAGGCGGTCAAGTGGAAAGCTTTGTGAATCTGCTGTCAGAGCGAAACATTCCGGTGTGGGATGTCAGACCGCTGGGCGGGAGCCGGGCGGAAATGAAGCTCCTGCTTCCGGATGTATTCTCCTTGCGTCCGCTGCTGCGGCGGACAGGCTGCCGGATGCATGTCACCCGCAGGGAGGGTTTTCCCTTTACGCTTGCGCGTCTTGGACGGCGGAAGTTTTTTGCCGCAGGTGTCCTGCTATTTTTTATAGGGGTCTATATGATGTCCTCACTGGTATGGACGGTGCAGGTAAAGGGCAACGAGAGCCTGACAACGGAGGAAGTGCTGCAGGCCGCCCGCGAGGAAGGGATCCATCCTTTTCAATGGAGCTTCCGGCTGCCCGGACAGGACAAGCTGGCTAAAAATCTGATGCGCAGGCTGCCGGACGCTTCGTGGATCGGAGTGGAAAAGCAGGGGACCGTTATTACGATTCAGGTGGTTGAAGCATCAAGGGCGGCACCCAAGCCGCTGCTTAATCCGCGCCATCTGATCAGCAATGCGGATGCTGTCATTACCGAAATTTATGCCGAGCAGGGAAGACCTGTCGTGCAAAAAAATACAAGAGTCAAAAGAGGCGATATTCTTATTTCCGGCACGCTCGGGGATGAACAAAACCAGGAGCAGGTTGTGGCTAAAGGTGAGGTGCGGGGACTCGTTTGGCATGAATATGAAATTTCCACCCCGCTGCTCCAGAAGAGCTCGGCCTACACCGGCGAGAGCAAGGAAAAGCTGTACCTTGTGCTGGGGCGGCGGGCCATTCAGTTCTGGGGTTACGGTCAAGAACCATATTCGACATCGGATACAGTGACCGAATATGATCCTTTGACCTGGCGCTCTTTGAAGCTCCCTGTCGGCTGGATGACCGAAAGGGTGATGGAGACCCGCGAACAGCGGCATGAGGTGTCTGAACAAGCCGCCAAGGAGATGGGATTGGAAAGGGCAAAGGCCCATATTTTGGCGAAATACGGGAAGGGAACGAAAATTTTAGGGCAAAAAATTTTGCATGAGAACAAAGAGAATGGTAAAGTTTATATGAAAGTGCTGTTCGAGGTAGAGCAAGATATTGCGGAAGAGCTTCCGCTAGTTTATAACCGAGGAGATTGAGGCTATTTGGCTGAACAACAACACAGCATACGAATTGCATTGCACAATGCGGGAGAGGGACAGGCTCTTTTCGGCCCGCGGGATTCTTTCTTAAAAATAATTGAAACGGAGATTCCGGCCAAGATCGATTCCCGGGCGGAGGAAATCGCCATCTACGGCGAACCGCGCGAGGTTGAAATTCTGGAACAGTTGTTTGACGTACTGCTGCAGCTGATCCGCAACGGGTTTGTTCTTAGCGAACGGGATATTCATTATGCGATAGATCTGGCGAAGGATCTGAGAGCGGATCAGCTGCTTGACCTGTTCAAGGGCGAGATTGCCACCACCTTCCGCGGCAAGCCGATCCGGGTGAAAACGATTGGCCAGAAGCATTATGTGACAACGATCAAAAAACGGGATGTCGTCTTCGGCATTGGGCCGGCGGGGACCGGCAAAACATATCTGGCCGTCGTGCTTGCCGTTGCCGCGCTTAAAGAGGGCTCCGTCAAGCGGATTATTCTTACCCGGCCTGCCGTGGAAGCGGGCGAGAATCTGGGCTTCCTGCCAGGCGATCTGCAGGAGAAAGTCGACCCCTATTTGCGTCCGCTCTACGACGCACTCTATGATGTCATGGGGCCGGACCAGACGGCCAAGGCCCTGGAGCGAGGATTGATTGAAATTGCTCCTCTCGCCTATATGAGGGGGCGTACGCTGGATGATGCGTTCATTATTTTGGACGAGGCCCAGAATACGACGCCAGAGCAGATGAAAATGTTTTTGACGCGCCTTGGCTTCGGCTCCAAAATGGTTATTACGGGGGATGTCACCCAGATTGACCTGCCGCGCGGCAAGAGATCGGGATTGATTGAAGCGAAAACCATTTTGAATTCCATTGAGGAGATCGGGTTCGTGCAGTTTGCGGATGAAGACGTCGTGCGCCATTCCCTGGTTCAAAAAATCATTGTAGCCTATGACCGTGCTGCCGAAAATCAAGTATAGAGAGGGATTGTCTCTATGGCTCCGAAAGAACTGTCGAAAGGCACCAGTAAAATGACCCAGTATAGAATGAACGGATGGAAGTATAGCGTGGCTACACGCTATCTTCTGTTTTTGTTTTTGGTGATTCTTTTCTATGTCAGTCTTGCTCCGGGTCTTCTTCCCGAACGTTATGATATCCGGGTAAATACACCAAGCGAGAAGGACATCGTTGCCCCGATGCAGCTGCCGAACAACAAGGCAACGCTGCAGGCGCAGGAGCAGGCTGCCGAAAGAGTACAGGATATTTATACCATTGTGCCGATGCGCAACGACAATCTGGTGACATCCATATTGGACCGGGTCGACCGCCTGAATCAGGATGACCAGGTTTCGCATGCGGATAAAGCTGCAATTTATAAAGAGGAAATCCCGCAGCGGGCAGCGGATTTCGTAAATAACTTCGTCAACAATAGCAAAAAAGCGGATGCTTATCCGGACAAACTTCTGGATGGGGTGCTTGAAAAGACGAAAGAACAAACCTACAAAATTCCAGAGGAAACCTTTATCAAAATTCCGCGTCTGTCTTCGGACAATATTACGGAAATGAAGCCGGTTGCCCGCGAGATCGTCGCCAGGCTCATGAATGATCAGATTTCGGATGCAGCGACGGCGAGAGCCAAGGTGGCCGAATTGGTGAGCACTAGCTCGCTGAGCGACCGTACCTCCCGTGAAGTCGTGCAGGAGCTGGCAAGGCTTGCCGTCACGGCGAACAAGTTCTATGATGATGAAGCGACGAAGGCAGCCAAGGTCGAGGCTCGTGAAAATACGCCCACCGTATATATAGACCAAGGGGAGATCCTTGTCCACATAGGCGAGATCATCACCCAGGATATTTATACGCTGCTTGATGAGAACAATTTGCTCAAGGACGAGATTAACTATTGGCCGCAGTTTGGATTGCTTATGCTTTCCTGTCTGCTGGCGCTCGGGCTGCTTGTATTCATTCGGCAGTCGGATTCCCGTCAGTTTAAATATAATAATGCGCAGCTTCTTATGCTTGTACTCATTTTCATCATCACCATCGTCGTTCTGCTCCTGGCACATACGTTGCAGACAAGTGAACGGTCTTACATAGGGTATTTTGCCCCGGTGGCGATTGGAGCGATGCTGGTTACGCTGCTGCTGGACAGATCGCTGGCGTTTATATGCACGGTCATCATCAGTATACTGTCCAGCATTATTCTCAATGCACGGCAGGGACAAATTTTTGATTTTAATTACGGCTTTTTTACGTTTGTGGTGTCCCTTACCGCCATTTTCACCGTTCACCGCGCCAGTCAGCGTTCCACCCTGTTCAAGGGATCGATTATGGTATGCATTTTCGGGGCCTTATCCGTGCTCTCCCTTGTGTTGATTGACCAGGGAAGCTGGAACCAGTTGAGCACGCTCTATTCGATCGTGGGAGCCATTGCCGGCGGGATGCTTACTGCCATACTGGTCATCGGGCTAATGCCTTTTTTCGAGTCCACGTTTGGTATTTTATCGGCTCTCAAGCTGGTGGAGCTGTCCAATCCGAATCATCCGCTGCTGCGGAAGCTGCTGACGGAAACCCCCGGCACCTACCATCACAGCGTCATGGTCGGCAACCTGTCCGAGGCAGCCGCGGAAGCGATCGGAGCCAACGGATTATTGTGCCGTGTCGGCTCATACTATCATGATGTAGGGAAAACGAAACGCCCTTCGTATTTTATTGAAAATCAGAACGGGATGGACAATCCGCATGATTCGATCGATCCCAAGCTCAGCAAGTCGATCATCATTGCCCATGCCCGGGACGGTGTGGAAATGCAGAAGGAATACAAGCTGCCAAAGCCGATCAGGGATATTGCTGAACAGCATCATGGGACCTCCTTCCTCCACTTTTTCTATCACAAGGCTTTAAGGCAGGCGGAGGAGCGGGGCGTTGAACCGGATTTCACAGAGGATGACTTCCGCTATCCTGGGCCCAAAGCCCAATCCAAAGAAGCGGCTGTGGTAGGCATCTCTGACAGCGTTGAGGCTGCGGTAAGGTCGCTGCGGAAGCCGACGGTGGAGCAGATCGAAACGATGATCGGAAAAATTATTAAAAGCAAACTGGATGATCAACAGTTCAACGAATGCGATCTGACGATGCGCGAACTGGACATCATCTCGCAAACGCTGAAAGAAACCGTTATGGGCATCTTCCATTCCCGGATCGAATATCCGGAGGAAAAACCGAAGGAAGAAAAACTGCAGTAACAGGAAAGATTGTCACGCAAAAAAGGAGCGTAAAGCATGAGCCTTCAATTGGCATGGAGCAATGAACAGGAAGTTTTGAATATCAATGAATCATTTATTTCCACCCTGGAGACCGTCCTGCGCAAAGCGGGGGAAGCCGAAGGAGTGAATGATGGCGAAGTGGCGCTAACCTTTGTTACGGATGAGCACATTCATGAGCTGAACAAGCAGTATCGCGGCATCGACCGCCCGACGGATGTGCTTTCCTTTGCTATGAATGAAGGGCTTGAGGATGAGCCGGAGATCGTCTATGAGATCGGGGAAGAAGACGCTGAGCCGGATCTCCCTGAGGTGCTTGGCGATATTATTATTTCTGTGGAGACGGCGAAAAGGCAAAGTGAAGAATATGGCCATTCGTTGGAAAGGGAGCTCGGTTTTCTGTTTGTTCACGGTTTTCTGCATCTTCTCGGCTATGACCATCAGGATGAAGCCAGCGAAGCGGAGATGATGTCCAAGCAGGAGGCTGTGCTCGCGGAAGTGGGGTTAACGCGCTGATGAGGCCGCCCCATTCGTGGAGAGCGACATTTCGTTATGCCTTGGAAGGGATCGGGTACGCCCTTCGCACACAGATGAATATGAGGGTGCATGTTGTCATATCTCTGGGTGTTATCACGGCGGGTATCGTGTTCCGTATCTCCCGGATGGAATGGCTGTTTATTCTGGCGTGCTGCGCTTTAGTGATGGCAGCGGAGCTGTTCAATACCGCTGTCGAAGCTGTCGTGGACCTTGTCAGTCCCGATGCTCATCCGCTGGCCAAGGCCGCTAAAGACACCGCCGCCGGAGCTGTGCTGCTGGCTGCGGTTTTTGCTGTCATTACAGGGGTTATTGTGTTTTATAAACCTGTATTGGCCTTGCTGAGGCATTTGCTGTAAATTGCTTCACAGTGAAAATATATAATTTAAACGGTTGGGAGTCGGTCGGAATGGATCCAATGTTGTTAATGCAGGAAGCTGTCAAGGCGCGTGTGAAGGCTTATGTGCCTTATTCAGGGTTTAGTGTGGGTGCCGCGCTGCTGGATGCCGAAGGTAAGGTCCACCATGGATGCAATATTGAAAATGCCGCTTACGGGCCGAGCAACTGTGCCGAACGCACGGCATTGTTCAGCGCGGTGGCTCAGGGTCAAAAGCCTGGGAGCTTCAAAGCGCTGGCTGTGGTCGGAGATACAGAGGGGCCGATCGCTCCATGTGGTGTATGCAGGCAGGTTATAGTGGAGCTCTGTCCCCCTGACATGCCGGTTTATTTGGGTAATCTAAAAGGGGATATGCGCGAAACCACTCTTGCTGAGCTGCTGCCGGGAGCTTTTGGCCCATCCGATCTTGGCAAAGAGCGGCCGTAAACTAGGGTAATATTAAAGAAAAGAAGAACACACGGACGCAGGGCGTCGGAGGAATGAATATGAGTAAAACAAAATTCAGATCAGGCTTTGTCGCGATCGTCGGCAGGCCAAATGTCGGCAAATCCACCTTGATGAATCATGTGATCGGCCAGAAAATCGCGATCATGTCGGATAAGCCGCAAACGACCCGCAACAAAATACATGGAGTATACACAACGCCGGACATACAGATCGTGTTTCTGGATACGCCCGGCATTCATAAGCGGCAGTCCAAGCTTGGCGATTTTATGAATCAGACGGCCCTTAACACCCTCGGCGAAGTCGAAGCTGCTCTGTTTCTGGTGGACGCGTCGGAGGGTATGGGCGGAGGCGACCGTTTCATTGCCGAACAGCTGAACAAGGTGTCCACGCCCATCATTCTCGTGATGAACAAAATCGACAAGATTGAGCCGGAAGCGCTGCTGCCGCTGATTGAAGAATACCGGAAGCTGTATGATTTCGCGGAAATCGTGCCGATCTCGGCCAAAATGGGCAACAATGTGAACCGACTGCTGGAGCAGATCGAGAAATATTTGCCGGAAGGTCCGCAGTATTATCCGGAGGACCAGGTAACGGATCATCCCGAGCAGTTTGTTATTGCCGAACTGGTCAGGGAGAAAATTTTGCATATGACCCGGGAAGAGGTCCCCCATTCCATAGCTGTCATGATCGAGGACATGCGGGCGGAGAGCAACGGTGTTGTTCATATCTCGGCTGTCATCTATGTGGAACGGGATTCGCAGAAAGGCATTATTATCGGCAAGCAAGGCGCCATGCTTAAAGAGGTAGGCAAGCAGGCGCGTCAGGATATTCAGAAGCTGTTGGGGTCGAAAATTTTCCTTGAGCTGTGGGTCAAGGTGAAGAAGGATTGGCGCAATCAGGAGCGTGTGCTGCGCGACCTCGGATTCCATCGCGATGCCTGATCATAGCCATTTATTGCATGGCATAGTTTCCCGGTCAACGAGCATCCTATCTTCGTAAATGCAGACGTCATTTCCGAATGAAAGGATGAATACGAATGCGAGATTTTTCGTGGAAGTATTTTATGATGACTGGAGATGTCGATGCGTATTTGTTTTACAAAGAAGCTGCCGCACTGGGAGAGCAGATGGCGGCTGTTACGGAACCGGACGAACAGGAGGAAGCCGCAGAATAGGCTTGGCCGGTAAGAAGGCTTTTGCAATATGCAAAAGCGCATGGGGGATGGGGAAATGCTTTACAAATTGGAAGGCATCGTCATCCGCAGTATGGACTACGGCGAGGGGAATAAAATCATAACGCTGTGCACCGAACACGGCGGCAAGGTCGGAGTGCTCATACGCGGCGCGAAAAAGCCGAAGAGCCGCCATGGCGCGCTGGCCCAGCCGTTTACATACGGGCAGTATGTTTTTTTTCGCAATACGGGGCTGGGGACGCTCAACGCCGGGGAGTTGATCGATTCCCATCATGGACTCAGGGAGGACATCTTCAAGGCAGCCTACGCATCCTACGCCTGCGAGCTGCTGAACAGGGTGCTGCAGGACGAGGATACGGGGGCCTTCTGGTTCAGGCAGATCAAGGCCTGCCTCGAAGCGCTGGAAAGCGGCAAGGACCCGCAGGTCATCATTAGCATATATGAACTCAAGATTCTGCAGGCTGCAGGTTATGCCCCGCAATTGGATAACTGCATTTCCTGCGGAAGAGAATGCGGCCAGCAAGAGACGGAGGAATGGATCAGCCCGGGTCTGGGGGGCGTGCTTTGCAGAGCCTGCAAGCATTTTGATCCCGCTGCCGTTCTTGTTACTCCCCGCGCGATGAAGCTGCTGCGTCTGTTTGCCCGCCTGGATTTGACCAGGCTGGGCAATGTGAATGTCAGCGAGGCGACGCGGAATGAGATTAAAGGGATTATGCGCAAATTTATGGATGCACAGCTCGGTATGCAGCTCAAATCCCGCAATTTTCTCGATCAGCTGGACAAGTATGATATTCAGTAATAATTTTTGTGTTTGACTAATATGTTATTGTTGTGTAATATGTATTGTAATTATCTCTTAAATGAGACATGCAAAGATCGGGAAAGTAGCTGCTTGATCTTCCTTCAAGCGAGTCAGGGATGGTGGAAGCCTGACGGGAACCAACAGTGAAAGGGCACCCGGGAGCATGAATGACACGGAAAGCGGATTGCAAGCTCCTTTACGGGAGCAGCAGTCAAGTAGGGTGGAACCGCGGGAGCCAGCTCTCGTCCCTACGTCTGTACAGGCGTAGAGGGACGGGGGCTTTTTCATGTGCCTGCCCGTGCCCTGTACATGCTCCGCAACTATTTTATTGGAAAAGAGGCATGTATTCATGAATTTTCAGCAGATGATTCTGACGCTTCAGCAGTTCTGGGCTGAACAAAACTGCATCATCGTGCAGCCTTATGACACGGAAAAAGGCGCCGGTACTATGAATCCGATGACCTACCTTCGTTCCATCGGACCTGAGCCGTGGAATGTCGCTTATGTGGAGCCTTCCCGCCGTCCGGCTGACGGCCGTTATGGCGAGAACCCGAACAGGCTGTACCAGCATCATCAGTTTCAGGTGATTTTGAAGCCTTCGCCGGACAATATCCAGGAGCTGTATCTCGAAAGCCTGCAGCGTCTCGGCATCAATCCGCTTGAGCATGACATCCGCTTCGTGGAAGACAACTGGGAAGCTCCGACGCTCGGCGCATGGGGACTTGGCTGGGAAGTATGGCTGGACGGTATGGAAATCACCCAGTTTACGTATTTTCAGCAGGTCGGCGGTATTGACGCCAGCCCGGTGGCGGTTGAGATCACTTATGGTATGGAGCGGCTGGCATCCTATATTCAGGAGAAAGAGAACGTATTCGATCTGGAGTGGGTTAACGGGGTAACCTACGGTGACGTATTCCATCAGCCTGAATACGAGCATTCCAAGTATACCTTCGAGGTGTCGGACGTGAAAATGCTGTTCACACTCTTCAATATGTATGAGGAAGAGGCGAATAAGGCGATGGCCCAGCATCTGGTGTTCCCTGCATACGATTATGTGCTGAAATGCTCCCACACCTTCAACCTTCTTGATGCACGCGGGGCGATCAGCGTTACCGAGCGTACCGGTTATATTATGCGCGTGCGCAACCTGGCCCGCCAAGTGGCGGCAACGTATCTGGAGGAGCGCGAGAAGCTCGGCTTCCCGCTGATGAAGAAGAGAGGTGCGGAGCATGTCTAAAGATTTGCTGTTTGAGATCGGCCTTGAAGAAGTACCGGCCCGCTTTATCCCTGCTGCCATTGCCCAATTGAAAGAAAGAATGACCCAGTGGCTGGACAGCTCGCGGATCGCCCACGGCGCTGTAGAGGGCTACGCAACGCCGCGCAGACTGGCTGTGCTGGTCCGCGATGTGGCGGAGAAGCAGGAGGACGTACAGGAGGAAGTTAAAGGACCTTCGCGCAAGATCGCACAGGATGAGCATGGGAACTGGAGCAAGGCTGCGCTCGGCTTTGCCCGCAGCCAGGGCGTTGATCCAGAGCAGTTCACCTTTAAAGAGCTGGGCGAAGTAGAATATATTTACGCAACCAAAAGCAGCATCGGCGTTCCGACGTCAGAGGTACTGGCGGAAGGATTGACGGGCATTCTGCATGCCATGACTTTCCCGAAATTTATGCGCTGGGCTTCTTATGATTTTAAATTTGTAAGACCGATCCGCTGGCTTGTGGCCATGTACGGAACCGATGTCATCGGCCTGGACATTGCCAGCGTCAAGGCGGGCAACGTTACACGTGGTCATCGTTTTCTTGGGCAGGATGCGGAAATCGCCGAGCCCGCCGCTTATGTGGAGACATTGCGCGGACAGCATGTCATCGTGGATATCGAAGAGCGTCAGCGCATGATCCTGGAGCAGATTGAAGCTCTTGCAGCGGAGAAAAAGTGGAAAATCGCTGTAAAGGACGATCTGCTGGAGGAAGTGCTCTTCCTGGTTGAAACGCCGACGGTGCTGTTCGGCACGTTCGATCCTTCCTTCTTGAGTATTCCACAGGAAGTGCTGATCACGTCCATGCGCGAGCATCAGCGTTACTTCCCTGTGCTGGATGACAAAGGTGAGCTGCTTCCTTATTTCGTGACCGTCCGCAACGGCGGCAAGGACTCGCTGGATGTCATTGCGAAAGGGAACGAGAAGGTGCTTCGCGCACGCTTGTCGGACGCGAAGTTCTTCTATGAGGAAGATCAGAAGCTGGAAATCAAGGATGCGGTCTCCAAGTTGGAGAGCATTGTGTTCCATGAAGAACTGGGTACGGTCGGCGATAAGGTGCGCCGAGTGCGCCGCATTGCCGATATGCTTGCCCAGAAGCTGGGCGCACCTGCTGATACGGTGGAATCCGTTAGCCGTGCCGCCGATATTTGCAAATTCGACCTTGTAACCCAGATGGTCTATGAATTTCCCGAGCTGCAAGGGGTTATGGGAGAGGATTATGCCCGCAAGGCCGGAGAAAAGGAAGAAGTGGCCAAGGCGGTATTCGAGCATTACCAACCGCGGTTTGCTGGTGATGACGTTCCTTCGACGCTGGCCGGTGCCATTGTCAGCATTGCGGATAAGCTGGATACCATCACAGGCTGCTTCTCTATCGGCATCATTCCGACCGGTTCCCAGGATCCGTACGCATTGCGCCGCCAAGCCGCCGGTATTGTGCAGATTGTGCTGGAGCGCGAGCTGTCCGTCGGGTTGTCCGAGCTGTTCGGAATCGCACTGGACATTCATCAGAATTACGGCAGTATGAAACGTTCGGCCGAGGAAGTGCGTAAAGACTTGCATGAATTCTTCGGGCTCAGAGTGAAAAAATTGCTGTCTGAAACGCTGCGCTATGACGTAGTCGACGCGGTGCTCAGCGCGGGTTATGATGATGTCGCTTCCGTTGTGGCGCGCGGCTCTGCGTTAATGGATGCGGTGCAGACGGGAGAGGCCTTCAAGAACACGGTGGAATCCTTCAACCGGGTGGGCAATCTGGCAGCCAAAGCCGTGCATGCGTCCGTTAATCCGGAAGTGTTTGCGGATGCCGGAGAGAAGAACCTGTATGCCGCCTGGCAGGACGTGCATCAACCTTACCTCGATGCGCTCAGCCGGCGCCAGGCTGCAGAAGCTCTGGCTCTTGCCGGCCAGCTGACGGAAGCCGTAACTTCATTTTTTGATTCCGTCATGGTGATGGCCGAAGATGAAGGTGTGCGCAATAACCGGCTGGCGCTGCTGGCCGCCATCCATGGGGATCTTAAGCAATTTGCGGATTTCTCAAAGCTTGTCTGGTAGAAGCAAGACGTAGTCGTGCCTCCAGAGTAGGAAGATAGAGGGATAAATAAAATACGGAACGATGCTGCTGACGCATCGTTCCGTATTTATGGTTTTAGAATTATAAATTTTAGCAAAATAAAGCACCCGTTAGACGTTTTTTCAGAGAAAGCGGCGGTGAGAAGCGGTGAATCTGAGCAGCAGGCGTATTGTCGTGGACGGGGATGCCTGTCCGGTCAAAGCTGAAATCGCGGCAGCCGCAGCCAGGTTTCAGATGGAGGTTATACTGGTATCTTCCTTTGATCATCTTTTAAAAGGCGGCACAGGTATAACGGTTGTAACCGTCGACCGCAGCGATCAGAGCGCGGATCTGTATATTGCCAATCATGTTCGCCAGGGAGATATTGTGGCTACCAATGATTACGGGCTGGCTGCGCTGGCGCTGGCGAAAGGCTGCAGCGCGATTTCCTTCCGGGGGGCGCTGTACAGTGACGATTCAATTGATTTTATGCTTGATCGGCGTCATATTTCCGCCAAGGAGAGACGGCGCGGGCGTTATGCCAAAGGACCTAAAGCCCTTACGGAAGAGGATCGAATAATATTTCAACATAAATTGACAAAACTTTTAACAAGTTTGCAGGAGAATGGGTTGGAATAGCGAATATATTTACGTGCTAAAGAGATGAAGGTGGTTGGAATGAGTGCCGGACATGGTAACATACCGGAGAATATCATTGAATCGGTGCTGCAGCAGCATGATATCGTGGACACGGTAAGCAAGTACGTGCATTTGACCAAGCAGGGGAAGTATATGAAAGGCCTCTGCCCTTTTCATTCTGAGAAAACCCCTTCTTTCACGGTGACGCCCGAGCGTCAGATCTTTTACTGCTACGGCTGCGGCAAGGGTGGAAATGCCATCAAATTTATGATGGAAATCGAAGGACTAACCTTTCCCGAGGCTGTCAGATCGATGGCGGAAGAGAGTCATATCCCGCTCGGGGATTGGCAGAGCCGCGAGTCGGCCCACCAGCATCCCGAGGTGGAGCGGCTGCTGCAGGCATACGAGGTAGCTGCAAAGCTGTATCATTTTCTGCTTAAAAATACGGAGCATGGCAAAGCCGCAATGGAATACCTTCGGTCACGGGGATTTACAGACAAGATGATCGACCAGTTTCAGATCGGTTATGCTCCCAACCGTTGGGATACGCTTGTTCAATTTTTGGAAAAACGCTCCTTTGATCTTGCGGAAATGGAGAAGGGCGGACTGCTGTCGGCCCGTCATGAACAGGACGGTTATGTAGACCGCTTCCGTGATCGTGTCATGTTCCCGATCTGGAACCGGAACGGCAAGGTGATAGCCTTCGCGGGCCGGATCATTGGAGAAGGGCAGCCGAAATACCTTAATTCACCGGAGACCCGCTTGTTTAACAAAAGCCGCACGCTGTACAACCTTCATCAGGCCAAGCCGGCTATTCGCAAGCTGGGACAGGCTGTTCTTTTTGAAGGATATGGCGATGTGATCGCAGCCTGGGAAGCAGGGGTTCAGAATGCGACGGCGGGAATGGGCACGGCGCTGACCGAGCATCAGGCCACGATGCTGAAAGGGTTGTGCGATGAGGTTATCATCTGTTACGATGGCGACTCTGCCGGACAAGCCGCCACATTGAAAAACTTTCCTATACTGGAGAATGCGGGGCTGCACGTGAAGGTCGGACTGCTAAATGAAGGGATGGATCCGGATGATTTCATCCGCCAGCATGGGAGCGACCGCTTCAAGCGGCAAATCATTGACGGCGCCGTTTCAACGGTTAAATTTAAGCTTATATATCTGAGGAAAAACCATATACTGCTAGAAGAAGAAGGAAGGATCGCATATTCCCGCGAAGCTTTAAAGATTATCGCACCCTTATCTTCTCCGACAGAGCGTGAGGTTTACCTCCGCGAGGTATCCTTGGAAGTCAAGGTGGATTATGAAACGCTGAAGCAGGAGTGTAATTTGCTCAGGCAGTCGCTGCAAAAAAAACAGCAGGCAGGGGATAATAACGAGAAAAGGTGGAATAATGGTAGGCATAAAAAGGGCCACATACCGACACCGAATTTGCTCCCCGCCTACCATGCGGCTGAACGGAGGCTGCTGTCCTGGATGCTTCAGGATGCCGAAGCCGCCCGATACGTTGAGGACCACCTGGGGGATGCCTTTAATATTGAGGATTATGCGGCAATTGCCGCATATCTATATGCATATTATGCACAAGGCAAACCGCCGGACTCCAGCCGGTTTATCGCTTCCCTCCATGATGACCGTCTTGAAAAAACGGTCAGCTCCATCGTCATGATGGACACACCGGGAACATGGTCGCCGGAAATTTTGGATGACTGTATCCGGGAAGTGAAGAAATATCCTATGCAGCAGATGCTGGATCGGAAGAGGGAAGAAATGGTTGCGGCCGAACGTTCCGGTGATTTTCTGGAGGCAGCCAAAATTGCAAGTGAGATTATAGCCCTAGAGAGACAATAAAAGGTAGGTCGGATGTTTCTAGGGAGGAGGGAGTCGAAATATGGCGAATGATCAGCATACTGAACTAGAAACGGAATTAACGCTGGATCAGGTGAAGGATCAGTTAATTGAAGCGGGTAGAAAGAGATCTTCTCTAAATTACAAAGACATCATGGAAAAACTGTCGCCATTTGACCAAGATCCCGAACAAATGGATGAGTTTTACGAGCAGCTTGGCGACTTGGGGATTGAGGTTGTCAACGACAGCGATGAGGATCTTGCAACCATACGCCAAAGCGATGATCCTGATAACAGTAATGACAGCGACGATTTCAATTTTGACGATGATCTGAGCTTGCCGCCGGGCATCAAAATCAATGACCCTGTCCGCATGTATCTGAAGGAGATCGGCCGTGTTCCGCTCCTGTCTGCGGATGATGAAGTGGAGCTGGCAAAGCGGATTGAAAAAGGCGACGAAGAAGCGAAGCGCCGGCTGGCGGAAGCGAACCTGCGTCTCGTGGTCAGCATCGCCAAGCGTTATGTGGGCAGAGGCATGCTGTTCCTGGATTTGATTCAGGAAGGCAACATGGGCTTGATCAAGGCTGTCGAGAAGTTTGACCACAGCAAAGGTTACAAATTCAGTACCTATGCGACCTGGTGGATTCGTCAGGCCATTACGCGCGCCATTGCTGACCAGGCCAGAACGATCCGGATACCTGTTCATATGGTGGAAACGATCAATAAGCTGATTCGCGTGTCGCGCCAGCTGCTGCAGGAGCTCGGACGTGAGCCATCGCCTGAAGAAGTGGCGGCTGAGATGGAGCTTAGTGTGGAAAAAGTGCGGGAAATCATGAAGATCGCCCAGGAGCCTGTTTCACTTGAAACACCGATCGGGGAAGAGGACGACTCGCATCTTGGAGACTTCATTGAGGATCAGGAGGCGCTGGCGCCTGCGGATGCTGCCGCCTATGAATTGCTCAAGGAGCAGCTTGAAGATGTGCTGGATACGCTAACTGAACGGGAAGAGAACGTGCTTCGCCTTCGTTTCGGTCTTGATGACGGCCGTACCAGAACACTGGAGGAAGTCGGCAAAGTATTCGGCGTTACGCGCGAACGGATTCGGCAGATTGAAGCCAAGGCACTGCGCAAGCTTCGTCATCCAAGCCGGAGCAAACGTCTCAAGGATTTTCTCGAATAGCGTTATCAGCGGACCTTCTGCGGCTTGAGTGCAGAGGGTCTTTTTGCATTTATTCGCAGGCCGGACAAAGGAGGATTTTGCTTTCTTTTGTCATATTTTCCTTGATTTGTTTTATTGGGTCTTATTTTAGCTCTTTTCTATCCGTAATGCAAATCATGTCTGACGTTCTGCCTGCCGGGGAATGCTATGTTTTTATAGAATAGAAAAAAATGGATTGTGTGGGTGGCTTCATGAAATTATCACAGCGTTTGCAGTATATATTGGAACAAATCCCGCCCGGCAGCGTGCTGGCCGATATCGGGTCGGATCATGCACTTCTGCCGGTAGCGGCTGTATTAAGCGGAAGAGCATCCAAGGCGGTTGCGGGCGAGGTCAATGCCGGACCGCTGCGTGCAGCCAGGAAGCAGGTGGCGGATGCAGGTCTTGCGGACAAGATCGATGTGAGGCACGGTGACGGTCTGCAGGTAGTGAAGGCCGGAGAAGCTGATGTCATCACGATAGCGGGCATGGGTGGCGCGCTGATCGCAACCATTCTGGATGAAGGAACGGGCAAACTGCCGGGTGTACGCCAGCTCGTGCTTCAGCCGAATGTGGGAGAGGATATGCTGCGAAACTGGCTGCTTCACTCCGGCTGGGTGGTTACAGGGGAACATATTCTGGAGGAAGACGGGAAGATTTATGAGGTTCTGACCGCGCTTCCTGAATCCCAAAGCCCGCTGTCGCAGGAAGACCTGTATGCGCCGGTTCAGCTTGCAGGGGGCTGTACGCTGGATTCCGGTATGCTTCTCCGTATGGGCCCTCATTTGGTAAAAGCGCCAAACGAGGTTTTCTTTAAAAAATGGCAGGGGGAAATTGCCAAGCTTCAATCTGTGCTGAAGCAGGTGGAACGTTCGGAGCTGGAGTCCGCGCGCGAGAAAAGAGAAGAGCTGCGGCGGCAGATCGAACAATTGGAGGAGGTGCTTGCATGTTTGCACAAGGACAGACTGTAATTCAATATATGGAACAGCTGGCTCCCAAGCATCTGGCCGTGCCGGATGACAGAATCGGGCTTCAGCTCGGCAGCCTGCAGAAGGAGATCAGGCAGGTGCTGATTGCCCTGGATGTGAATGATGAAGTGGTGGAAGAGGCGATTGGCCTTGGGGCTGATTTGATCATCGCTCACCATGCGATTATTTTCCGGCCCTTGAAAACGTTGAACACCGACCAGCCGACAGGCAAGCTGTACGAGAAGCTGATTAAAAACGATATCGCAGTTTATATCAGCCATACAAATCTGGATACGGCCGAGGGAGGCATGAACGACTGGATGGCCGAGGCTCTCGGGATTGAAAGCTCCGGCACGCTGGAAGATGTGCATACAGACCAATTGTTCAAGCTGGTAGTATTTGTGCCCAAAGCCCATCATCAGCAGGTCCTGGACGCCGTTCTTGGAGCCGGGGCAGGCCATATCGGCAATTACAGCCACTGTAGCTTCAATATAGAGGGTATCGGCACTTTTGTACCCCAGGAAGGCACCAATCCGTTTGTGGGACAGAAGGGCAAAATGGAGCAGGCTGAGGAAATCCGGCTGGAAACGGTAGTTCCTGCAGGTATACGAAGCAAGGTCATCCAGGCGATGCTGAAAGCCCATCCGTATGAAGAGGTGGCCTATGACCTGTACCCGATGGATCTGAAAGGCCGAACCTTCGGGCTGGGACGTGTTGGCAAATTGAAACAATCCTGCACGCTGCGCGAATTTGTAGACGTGGTCAAAAAAGGGCTGAAAGTACCCCATGTTCGTGTTGTGGGCGATCTTGACCGGGAGGTTAAAAAAGCAGCTGTTCTCGGCGGCTCCGGTAGCCGTTATGTGAACAAAGCGCTGTTTAAAGGCGCCGATGTCATCGTAACCGGGGATATTGACTATCATACGGCGCATGACGCGCTTATGGCTGGGATTGCAATCATTGACCCCGGACATAATGCCGAGAAGATCATGAAGGAGCAAACCGCAGGCTGGCTTCGCGCCAAGCTGGAGGAAAGCCGCTGCCAAACCAAGGTGCATGCCTCGGCAGTGGATACGGAGCCGTTCCGTTTTATGTAATCAGCTTATTGGCAGGCAGAGGGCAGACTTCCAGTTAAAATGATCTTGTGCGGCTTGCCCAAAACCTGTATACTATACAATGTTGTGCGAAAGTTTGACAGACAATCGCTGGCGGCGCAAGCCGCGAGAGGAAAGTCCGGGCTCCACAGGGCAGGATGCTGGATAACGTCCAGTCAGCGCGAGTTGAAGGATAGTGCCACAGAAATGGACCGCCGATGGCCGCTATGCGGCACAGGCAAGGATGGAACCGAGGTGTAAGAGACCCCGAGGAACGCTGGTGACTTCGTTCCTGGTAAACCCCATCTGGAGCAAGACCTAATGGGACACAGCTTCTTCGAGAAGCAGCCTTAGCCCGAGGCGTGTCCGGGTTGGTCGCTGGAGCCGTGCAGCAATGTTCGGCCTAGATAGATGATTGTCACTTGAGGTGGGAGGGTAGTTCCCGTTTGGACCACGAAGAGTACAGAACCCGGCTTACGGAAAACTTTCCAAACTGCAACATTTTATACCTTTCTGACTTATGAACAACCTATATCCAAACAAGGCCGTGCCTCCCGAATTCCGGTTGGCGCGGCCTTGTTTTTGGTGTACATGGATTTAAACAGATACGGAAGCGGTGGCATAGCTGTGGAAAGCGCGGTCCAGGCGTGCGATGGCCTCAGGCAGCAAATCCGGGTCCGTATGCGTGAAGTTAACCCGCATCCGGTTATAACCCGAACCATCGCTATAAAACACCTGACCCGGCACAAAAGCCACTCCTTCACGAACAGCATGCTGCAGCAGAACGTCGGCTTTAACATGATCAGGCATCTGCACCCACATGAACATGCCCCCCTGCGGTTCTATCCAAGAGGTATCTTCCCACTTGCGGTCTCTCATTAAAGAGGTCATTTTAAGCATCCGTGCATGGTATTCTGCGGATACCGTGCGGATATGGCCCTGTAGATCAAAGAAGCCAAGCAGCTCATAAAGCGCACGCTGATCGATAAGACTGGAGTGCAGGTCCGATGCCTGCTTCGCTTTGGCAGCAATGCGGATAATCGACGCGTCGGCCATCACCCACCCGGTACGGACACCAGGAGCTACGGTTTTTGAAAATGTGCTGGTGTAGATTACATTGCCAGTGTCTCCGTACTGCTGATCGATAGAGAATAGGGACGGAAAATTAATGTCTGGATTGAACTTCACCTTCCCGTAAGGATCGTCCTCAAAAATGAGCACTCCGTGCTTGCGGCACAGTTCGACCACGGCCTTGCGGCGTTCCAGACTCCATACATTGCCTCCCGGATTGGAGAAGGTAGGGATGACATAGACAAACTTCGGATGGTGCCGGAGCAGTTTGGCTTCCAAATCGTCAGGCAGCATACCGTGTTCATCCGTTTCTACGGCGACGGGGACAGCCTGGTACGACTGAAATACCTGCAGGGCGGACAGGTACGTAGGCGCCTCGACAAGAACCACATCTTCCGGGTCCAGAAAAATACGCGCAATCAGATCAATGGATTGCTGTGAGCCTGTTGTCATAAGAATTTCATCGGGTTGTACCCGGCAGCCGTCAGCGGCCATTTGTTCGCAGAGACGCTCGCGCAGCGGAAGAAAGCCTTCGGTCAGGCCGTACTGCAGCGCCGTGCCGCCACTGCTAAGCGCCCGCTCGTACGCCTCGCGTACGGCCTCAACAGGGAAAAAGGCCTCAGCCGGGAGGCCGCCGGCCAGTGACAGGATGTCTTTGCCCTGAGTCACTTTCAGAATGTCTCTTACAGCGGATGAACCCAAGTGATTTGTCATGGTTGAAAAACGGTGTGTCAACATCATCATCTCCTCAACGGGTTACGAAACAAGTGTTATGTACTGTACTGAATTTCCGTTATAGTATAAGGTATGAGATAACGAAAACCAGCAGCCATAGACGTAAGTTTCTAAACTTAAATCTTTAAATTTTTAGTAGTATACATGGTATGGTGTATAACAGTAAAGCTGCCAGTATAACAGCCAATAGCTGGAGGTGGAAGGTTTGCATATCGAATTAAGCCGGCACAGCAGCACCAAGCTGTATTCGCAAATTGCCGTCACGCTCGGAGACCGGATACGGTCAGGACTCATGGCCCCGGGCACGAAGCTGCTTTCCGTCAGGAATTTGTCCGCTCAGCTGTCCGTAAGTCAGGTAACGGTCAGCAAAGCTTATGCCGAGCTGGAGGCGGAAGGCCTGATTACCTGCTCACAGGGGAAGGGTTGTTATGTATCCGCCGGGGCCGGGGAGGCTACGACAGGGGATGAAGCAGATCTTTCCTGGCAGCTGTCGCTGATGGATTATTTGCCCAGAGCACAGCTGTGGCATAATTTCAACCATGTTCTGCCCGCACGTTATCAATTTCATAAAGCCGCTATTCAGGAGGAACTGCTTCCGACCCGTGAAGTTGTGGCCAATGTCTATAAAATGCTTTCGGATGACCCGGCCCTGATGGCTAATTACGGCTCTTTTTCCGGCGATTTTGGGCTGCGGAAGGCGCTTGCTTCTGTATTTAATGAGAGCGGCATGACCGTAACGGCCGAAAATCTGCTGATTACAAGCGGAGCACAGCAGGGGATCGATCTGGTGGCCCGCACCTTCGTGGGCCCGGGAGACGTCGTCTATATGGAGGCGCCGAGCTATACCGGGGCGATTGATGTGTTTGCCAGCAGAGGCGCCAAGATCATCATGGTTCCTATGGATGAAGAGGGGATGAAGGTGGACATGCTGACCAAGCTGTGTGATCTGAATCCCCCTAAGCTCATCTACTGCATCCCGACCTTTCATAATCCCACAGGCGTGACGATGAGCATGAGAAGACGCCGTCAGCTTGTGGATTTGGCGCAGAGCTATCACTGCCTGATCGTGGAGGACGACCCGTTCTCCAGCCTGTATTACAACGAACCGCCTCCGCATCCGATCAAGTGTCATGACCAGGCGGGTCATGTCATTTATATCAGAAGTTATAGCAAGACGCTTGCCCCTGGCTGCAGAATTGCCTGCATGGCTGCGCACGGAAGCGTGCTTTCCCGGCTGATTGCCGCCAAATCAACGACAGATCTCGGCAGCCCATTGATGACGCAAAAAGCGCTGCAACCGTTCATTGAAGCCAGACTGGAGCAGCATTTAGAGCAGCTGAGAACCGTTTTGCGGCGCAGACTGCAGCTGGCTTTAACGGTGCTGCGGAAGCATGCCCCGGCAGATCTGAGCTGGAATGTGCCGGAGGGCGGGTTGAATCTATGGCTTAAGCTGCCGGCGTACGCAGACCCGGTATCGCTTGAAAGGCGCGCTGAGCAGGCAGGGGTTTCCTTCCTGCCAGGCGGTGTCTGCTACGCTGGAGAAGCGGACAGCCGCCATATCCGCGTTTCCTTCACCTATCCGGCGGAAGACAAGCTTCAGGAAGGATTGAAGCTGCTGTGCGGCCTCATTGCCGAAAGTCGCACGGCTTCTCCGGAACGTAAACCCGTACTGTAAAGCAGAGAAAAAGGCAGACCCGAATGCTTCGGATCCGCCTTTTGGCGGTTACTGATTGAATCTGCGCAGAATGGATTCCAGCCTGCTGCGCAGATGCTGCGGCCACAATTGAAGCGGAGCGCCTTCGCCTTGCGCTGCGCTGAGTGCCTTGTACGAATCGATTAATCCGTATCCAAAATATTTGTCATGTCCCGCCCCGCCCAAATCAATCACGTTATTGCGTAAAATATCCATAACCTCGGTGTTCTGAAGCTCCGGATTCTGCGAGCGGATCAGCGCAGCTACGGCGGCGACGTGAGGGCTGGCCATGGAAGTTCCGGACAGGGCGGCGTATTGGCTGCCCGGAAAGGTGCTGGCGATGTTTGTTCCGGGCGCGGCCACGTCGATATAATCTCCGTAGTTGGAATAGGAGGCCCGCTTCATGGATGAATCCGTAGCGGCAACGGCCAATACTTCAGGGTAAGCCGCCGGATAGCCCGGCCGCTCCGTATTATCGTTGCCTGCTGCCGAAATAAGCACGACATCCTTGTTATAAGCGTATTTGATCGCATCATGCAGAAATTGCGAATCGGCATAGTTGCCCAGGCTCAGATTAATGACCTTGGCGCCGTGATCCGCAGCCCATATGATCCCTTGCGCAACGGAATAAGTCGTGCCTGAGCCGGATTTGTCCAACACCTTTACAGGCATTATTTTGTTGTACCATGTGATGCCTGCCACGCCTTCATTGTTGTTGACAAGCGCGGAAATGATGCCTGCTACATGTGTGCCGTGACCGACATCGTCATAGGGCTTTTTGGCGGGATCAATGATATTGTAGCCTTGAACGAACTGTCCCTTCAGATCCGGATGATCCAAATCCGCGCCGGTATCCACAACAGCTACCTTGACGTCCTTGCTGCCTCTGGACAAATTCCAGCTGCGGTTTGCTTCAACAGCCGGCAAATTCCATTGGTACCGCAAGAAAAGGATGTCATTGGGAACGGATACGGCTTTGGCATCCTTTGCCGTTTCGTCATTGGTCAAATACATGTAATGAGGCTCGGTGTAAAGCGGATTCCATTTTTTATTGAAATACTGCTTCAATTGCTGGTAATTCATGCTGTTAGAGCGAAAGATGTAGGTGTCCCCAAGCTTTCGTCCTTCCTCTTTGCACTGCAGATCGCGGCGAATTTGTTCCAGCCGCTCCGTTCCCGGCTGGTTTCGGAAGCGGACGACGATTTCATTTTCGTAAAAATGGCTGGCATTTTCGTTGTCATGGCCCGTTTTGACGGTGATATCCTGCAGTGTGTTCGGATAAACGGACTCAACCTTGAAACGCCCTTCGCGCGGATAGGGAATCATGCGCAGATTGCGCCGCTGGTGCTCCTCGACAGCGTTTAGCACTTGCTCGTTAAACAGGCCAATCACAGCATGTTTGCCGTCTGCCGAAGGCTCCGCAAGGATGAAGTAACGGTCCTTTCCGGCCAGAAGCGACGGGGATTCATACGATTTGCCGCGTTTCACCGCTTCTTTGGCGGTTTGAATGCCCGAGCGGACAGCCTTGGCTTTTCCCGCCGCATCGCGATTGAGATTGGCTCCGGCGATCTGTCGCGAGCGGCCGTTGTGTCTGTCCACCCAAATCAGCGCGTGCAGCTGGCGGTGGCTTTTTTTCATGTCAGCACCGTAAGCGGAAATGCTGCCGTCACTGCTGCTGTTCAGTGCGTCCAGCATGGCATGAAGATGGCCTTTTGCATCATGTCTGAGCAATTTTCTGGTCGCGTTAATATCGCCTGATAATAACGTCTTTTTCATTTCCATTTCCGTACCCTGTCTATCCGGTGTACGCACGGAAAGAGACCGGGGAGCTTGAGGCTGCTTCTGTCTGTTGTCGTTCCAGGGAAGAAGTATGCCAACAACCAGCAAACAGGCGGCAATTCCTAAAGTTGCTTTAATCCATCTATGACGGGACATATCAGGTCCTCCTGTAAATCGAAATTTGGGTACGCTTAGCGTGGGAAGCTTCGCAGTTTTTTATACCGTTTGTCCGTCAATTATGGTAGGATAATTACTGAAATTAAGGCTTGCTGTTTAAACGGGATGAAACCGGGTAAACCGATTATTGAAGGAATTGATCAGAGGGGGAGAGCTGCATCTATGTCAGCAGTAAATGTACAAAAATTATGTGAGTCCACACGGGAGAAGCTAACATTTGCCATCGGGCGGGTTGAATCGTTTCTTAATGAGCATGCCATGCCGCAGCTGAGCGCGGAACAGGATGAAGAGACGGTGCAGTATTACAGGGGATTTCTGTCGGATCTCCGGCACCTGCTTGTTTTCTCCGAAGTTTCTTACGAAAAGCTGGGTGTCGCTTTGCGGCGTGCCAATTTTGATGTCGATTTCGCCGAAAAGGCTCTGTATAATGTGTACCATGACTGTGTGAACAGCTTCTTCTATCCCAAGAACGAATCCTATGTTGAAGATGGCCGTTATGCTTATACAGGACAGGATGCCATACGCTTCCGCAAGACCGTTCTTCCTGAAGTGCGGGCGGTAATTATGGACATCACCAGAACGTACGAAGAGCTTCGCGACGATCTTACCTATTATGAAAGCGACTATCTGACTCAGCGCCGGATGCAGAGCCGTCGCAGTCACGCATAATAACAAATGTAAAAGCTGTTAATGGTTAGACCAGGTTAGTTCTGGTAAACCGTTAGCGGCTTTTTTTGTGCATGTTTGTTATCAACTCCCATGTTGTATGCGGCATACGGGCAGGCTGGAGGGGACATAATGAGCCTTGAGGTGATGAATATGAGCCAACAGGACAATCCCGCAGTCCGGTGCAGTGTATCAAACTGTCATTATTGGGGACAGAACAACATCTGCAAGGCGGACGTCATCATGATTGACATTGACCGCCATGCAGGCAGAAAGCTGCAGGAGGAATACGCAGGGGAAACGTTTAGCACCACTGAACGAGAGTACGCGGATAACTCCGCGGCCACCTGCTGTCATACCTTTACACCGAAAAAATCAAAGTAGTCCAGACCGCTCTGTTACCCCTTACACAAAATGCGGAGGTGCGCAAACTTATGGAAGAAAATAACGGTAAAAGTAAAATTTCGGACAAGCGCTCATCCAAAGCTCTTGTAGTGCGTGACCGTGTGGATTATCCGCGCCGGGATCATCAGGAGGAATATGCTGCCGAAGTGGCTCCCGTCAAACCGGTTGAAGACAGAAGAGAAGTACGGGAAACAGGCACAATGGGTAACACTGCAGGCTATGCAGGCATTGCGCTGGGGATTCTGGCGTTGTTCATGTGGTCTATCGTACTAGGCCCAATCGCAGCGATTCTTGGCATCTATTCCTTCTTCAATGGCAAGAGAACCTTGGGCGGATGGGCGATCGGCCTGGGGCTGGTGGCGACGATCAGTTATTTCGTATTTATTCCGTTCGTTCGATAGCCGGAGTTCATATGTACCAAAACGGATCAGCTCCTCCCTAAAGGGACGGGGCTCTTTTTTTCGACAAAACCTCTGGCAGA
Organism: Paenibacillus jiangxiensis; assembly: GCF_046098255.1. Classification (NCBI taxonomy): domain Bacteria; kingdom Bacillati; phylum Bacillota; class Bacilli; order Caryophanales; family Paenibacillaceae; genus Paenibacillus; species Paenibacillus jiangxiensis. The sequence continues at coordinate 82,251 of NZ_JBJURI010000025.1, read as the reverse complement.
CACTAACAAAAAGTTGTATCATAAGCAATGATGCCGTATGCTCAGATAAATGATTTAATACCAGCAGCTTATACTATATGTAAAGAAAGTTGGGAATTATACATGCAAATAGATCCGCGCGTGTCGAAGCAGGCCGTCGATATGCAGTTGGCGAATAGCGCAAGTTCAAGCGAAGCCCGGAACAGCGGTTCCGACTTTGCCAATTTGATCGCCCAGGTTGAACAGCAGCCGGAAGAGGCTGCACTTCAAGGTGCAGTGACAAGAGAGAACGGTCTGCTATGGCTGCAGCTTGGCTCGGCCGCAGGATCATCTTCTTACACGTCCCCGCTGGACAATACAGTGTCCTCAGGGGAAACATTCAGCCTGCCTACATCATTCGATTCGCTGATCTCGGCGGCCAGCACAAAATACGGAGTGCCTGAATCCCTGATCAAGGCTGTTATCGATACAGAGTCCTCTTTTAACCCGAATGCCGTCTCTTCGGCAGGAGCAAAAGGGCTGATGCAGCTGATGGATGCTACGGCTCAGGGGCTTGGAGTGAGCGATCCGTTTGATCCCGCGGAGAATATCGACGCAGGTGTCCGCTATTTGTCCTATCAGCTGAAGCGCTTCGGCGGACAGGAGAATATGGCGCTTGCAGCTTATAATGCAGGTCCGTCCAAGGTAGAGCGTCTTGGGATATCCAGTGACGCGGAGCTGATGTCCGTGCTGAATCTGCTGCCGGTTGAGACACAGAATTATGTGGCCAAAATTCAAAACGCCCGTGCTAAATTTTCTGGCTAGAAGGTGATGAACGAATATTTCTGAACCGGGATGAGGTCCGCCAAAGGATCAATACGGGGAAGCCGGCTTGGACGAGCGCTCCTCTATTGGTCTTTTTGTTTTGGTCGCAAGAAAAGGGGGCATGAAGTTGTTATACTTTGATCACGCGGCAACGACCCCTCCGTATGAGGAGGTCGTTGAAACCGTCGCGGAACTGATGAGAAGGCACTACGGGAATCCGTCTTCCCTGCATAAATACGGCGAAGAAGCCGGGCAATTGCTCAAGAGGGCCCGTGAAGTATGTGCGGCCGCCCTGAAGGTCAAACCAGGGGAAATCATTTTTACGTCAGGGGCGACAGAAAGCAACAATCTGGCTGTGAAGGGGGCAGCGCTGCAATTCGCATCGAGAGGCCGTCATCTTGTGACAGCGGCCACCGAGCATCCCTCGGTATATGAGAGCTGCAGACAGCTGGAGCAAATGGGGTACGAACTCACTGTGCTGCCTGTGGATGAAGAAGGGCATGTCAGTGCCGAGCAGGTTGCAGCCGCTATTCGTAAAGACACAGTGCTTGTCAGCATTATGCATGTCAACAATGAAACCGGGCGCATTCAGCCGATTCATGAAATTGGACCTCGTTTGAAGGCAGAGTTCCCCAAAGTTCTTTTTCATGTAGACGGGGTACAGAGCTTCGGCAAGCTGCCGGTCAAGCTTAAAGATTGGGGCGTTGACCTGTTCAGTCTCTCCGGCCATAAAATCCGTGGACCGAAGGGCACGGGGCTGCTTTATGTAAGGGAAGGGATAAAGCTCTCCCCGTTGTTGACAGGGGGAGGACAGGAGTTTGACCTGCGGGCAGGCACGGAGAACATCCCGCTCATTGTAGGCTTGGCCAAGGCGGTACGAATGGCCGCGGAAAGGCAAGCGCGGTTTGCGGCCGCTGCATCCGGATGGCGTGACATCATTATGGAGGCAATACGCCAAAACCCGGTACTTGTGCTGAACAGCGGAGCTGAAGCTCCGCATATCGTGAATTTCTCCCATCCGGGAATGAAGGCGGAGGTCATGCTGCATACAATGGAGCTGCTTGGCGCGGCCGTATCGACCAAGTCGGCCTGCTCCTCCAGACTCGCTGAGCCGAGCCGCGTGCTGCTCGCCATGGGCAGAAGCGGGAATGCCGCTTCAGGCGGCATCCGCATCAGCTTTGGAGACAGCCATACGGCAGCAGAGGTGCAGCAGCTAGCCCTGGCCATACAGGAAATGACGGCACGGCTGAAAACAGTAGAAAGGTGGGAAAGATAATTGAATTATGATATGCTGCTGCTGCGCTTCGGAGAGTTTACTCTTAAGGGGAGAAACCGCGGGCGATTTGAAAGAGCGGCGGTGTCCCAGGTAAGGGCGCTGCTTCAGAGCTATCCGAAAGTAAAGCTGAACCATGAGTTCGGACGATTATATGTTGTACTAAACGGTGAGCCGTATGAGCAGATGATTGTCACACTGCAGAGGGTGTTTGGCATCACTTCCATCAGTCCCGTAAAGGTTGCGCCGCTGGATATCGAAGAGATCGCTGCCACGGCGACCGCGCTCATTAAGGAACTTGCGCCCGCTGAAGGAACGACCTTCAAAGTGCATGCGCGCCGTGTATGGAAGGATTTCCCCCATTCCTCACAGGAAATGAATCACCTGATCGGCTCGCCTGTGCTGCAGGCCTTTCCTGCGCTCAAGGTTGATGTTAGGAACCCTGAGCTGGAGCTGCGGGTGGAGGTGCGTCAGCAGGGAGTCTACGTGTTCAGTGAAGTGATTCCGGCAGCGGGCGGATTTCCGTACGGCACGAATGGCAAGGCGATGCTGCTGCTGTCGGGGGGCATCGACAGTCCGGTTGCGGCGTGGTCATCCATGCGCAGGGGCCTGGAGGTTGAATGCGTCCATTTTTACAGTTATCCCTACACTAGCGAGCTGGCCAAGGAAAAGGTCATTGATTTGGCTAAAGTGCTTGCCGGATATGCAGGGCGGGTTAAGCTTCATCTGGTGCCTTTTACGGAGATTCAGACTTCGTTTACCCGTACGGGCCAGGACAATATGATCATCACGCTCATGCGCAGATCCATGCTGCGGATTGCGACGAAGCTGGCAGAGCGAGAAGGCGCGCTTGCGATCGTGACGGGTGACAGCCTGGGCCAGGTAGCGAGCCAGACCCTGTCAAGCATGAATGTTATCGGACGGGCTACAGACCTTCCGCTGCTGCGCCCGCTGGTCATGATGGATAAGAACGAAATTATTGATATCGCGCAAAAAATCGGGACCTATGAGCTGTCCATTTTGCCTTATGAGGATTGTTGTACCCTGTTCGTGCCCAAGTCACCGACGACCAATCCGAATTTGGGGGTTGTGGAAAGGGTGGAGGCATCCCTGCAGGAGCTTCCAGCTATGATTGATCAGGCGGTTGAGGCGACGGAAACGCTTGTCCTGGAGGCTAACGGCAAGGTATGGGGACGCAAGGAGAATGCGGTTCGTGAGGAATGGTTTTAATGACCCGGGACTCCTCCTTTTGCAAGCTGCTGTAAGACGCTCCGAAGACGCTCCGAGAACGAAACATTCCTACAATCGCTGTTGACCCTTCGGGCCAAAGGCGAGCGCTCCGCTTTTCCGGAATTGTTTCGTTCTCTCCGCTGCTTCGTGCTTATCCATCATGCAAAAAAGAGAAACCCGTGTCCTTGAAAGACTGGGTTTAGAGTTTAAAAAAGCTTTCGGCGTATATGGCCGAAAGCTTTTTTTGCTCTGTGCGTGCATGACATTTTAAGAATAAGAGCGTTTCTGACTGCCCTTCTTTTGCGCGGCTCTGCGGTTGGCCAGATATCCGGCGAGGAGAATCCCGGCGACAACCGCTGCCATAAACAGGATGCGCAGAGCGGGATGTTCTGTAAAATAGGGCTCGATTCTCGCTTCTTCCGTAATCATATGGGAGGCGGTATATCCGAGGACGGCGGCCCCTACGTATATGATCCACGGGAAGCGGTTGATCAGCTTGATAAACAGGGTGCTTCCCCATACCACGATCGGCACGCTGATCAGCAGCCCGATGACCACGAGAACGAGATGCTGCTGGGCGGCACCTGCCACGGCAATCACATTATCCAGGCCCATGGCGGCGTCGGCCACGACAATCGTGCGCACAGCCTGTCCGAGTGTGGCTCCTGCGGAAATCTCTGTGTGCTCCTCCTCCTGATCCACCAGCAGCTTATAGGCGATCCAGATCAGCATCAGCCCCCCGGCCAGCAGCAGCCACGGAATCTTGAGCAGCCACAGCACAACAATGGTCGCCGCAATCCGGACCAGCACAGCTCCACCGGTACCGTACAGGATGGCTTTCTTTTGTGTTTGCGGCGGCAGCCTCCGCGCGGCCAGCCCGATGACAATCGCATTATCTCCTGCCAGCATGAGGTCGATAAATATTACGTTTACCAGCAGCAGGAAAAACTCAAGGCTAAAATAATCCACGATGTTTGTCACTCCTTTTACTGTCAACCAAGACATATGAACAAATCAGTTCATTATAGTGCCCCAAAACTCGGAGAGTCAAGCATACCCCGGCTTGTTCAAGCATACAGCTAGGGTGGAGGTGTTTGTACATATGGAGCATATTTGGCTGCTGATGCAGATTTTGATGGTCAATCTTGTACTGAGCGGTGATAATGCAGTCGTAATAGCCCTGGCCAGCAAAAATTTGCCCATAAAACAGCGGCGCCAGGCCATTTGGTGGGGCTCATTGGGTGCCGTTCTGCTGCGCTGTGCGTTAACGTTCGGTGCCGTTCTGCTGCTCGGAATACCTTTTATACAAGGGGCGGGAGGGCTGCTGCTGCTGTGGATTGCTTTTAAGCTCCTTTTTGACAATGGAGGGGAAAACGGGGTCAAGGAGGCCGCCACGGTAGGCAAGGCGGTGCAAATCATACTTGCGGCGGATTTTGTCATGAGCCTCGATAATGTGCTGGCCATCGCTGCCCTGGCGGATGGAGATTTGGCCATCATCGTCATCGGTATCACGCTCAGCATCCCGATCGTCGTATGGGGAAGCACATTGATCTCGGCGCTGCTGCAGCGCTTTCCTTTTCTTGTATTGGCAGGCTCCGCCATTCTGGCCTTTACGGCCGGTGAAATGATGATGAATGATCCGCTTTTGCGCGGAATTCTGGATGGCTTTTCCTATAAAATGCACCCTCTGCTGCCGGCCGTTCTGTGCGGAGGAGTAATCGCGGCAGGTACATGGCATATGAGCCGCCTTCGTTCAGGCAGGGAATAGTGTACTTTTCGCTTTGGGCTCTTGATTTCTATGATATATAAACTATAATATAATGGATATGGTACAGCGTCGGAGTGTTTCCCGACGCTTATTTTGTGAGCCTGCTTTAAATTAAAGAGAGAACACCATTTGACATACGGAAAGGATAAGAGCAAACCATGCATGCAAGAGAGAACATTCGCAATATTGCGATTATTGCCCACGTTGACCACGGCAAAACGACCCTGGTTGACAAGCTGCTTCAGCAATCCGGAACATTCCGCGAGCATGAAGCGGTTCAGGAACGCGCAATGGATTCCAACGATCTGGAGCGTGAACGCGGAATTACCATTTTGGCCAAAAATACGGCTATTACGTACAAGGACTATCTGATTAATATCGTGGATACACCGGGACACGCCGACTTTGGCGGTGAAGTGGAACGGATTATGAAAATGGTTGACGGGGTGCTGCTCGTCGTTGACGCCTATGAAGGCTGTATGCCGCAGACCAAATTCGTGCTGCGCAAAGCGCTAGAGCAGAATCTTACACCGATCGTTGTGGTCAACAAAATTGACCGCCCTGCGGCCCGTCCGGCCGAGGTCATCGATGAAGTGCTGGATCTGTTCATCGAGCTTGGCGCAAATGATGACCAGCTTGACTTCCCGGTTGTCTATGCTTCCGCTTTGAACGGCACATCCAGCATGGATTCCGACAAGCAGGATAGCAACATGGAAGCATTGTACAACACGATTGTGGAGCACATTCCCGCACCTACCGAGAATGTCAATGAGCCGCTGCAGTTCCTGGTTACTCTGATGGATTATAACGAGTATCTTGGCAGAATAGCAGTCGGACGCGTGAACCGCGGCGTTGTCCGTCAAGGCCAGCCGGTTGTGGTCATGATGCGTGACGGTTCCACCAAAACGGCCCGTGTCGAGAAGCTTTTCGGCTTCCAGGGGCTCAAGCGGATTGAGACAGAGGAAGCCGGCGCGGGTGATATTGTTGCCATTGCCGGGATCAAGGATATCAATATCGGTGAAACGATTGCCGATCCGAACAAACCGGAAGCCCTGCCGGTTCTTAAAATTGACGAGCCTACGCTGCAAATGACATTCCTGGTGAACAACAGCCCATTTGCAGGCCGTGAAGGCAAGTGGGTCACCTCCCGCAAGCTGCGTGAGCGTCTGCTTAAAGAGCTGGAAACGGATGTCAGCCTCCGGGTGGAGGATACAGACAGCCCTGACGCCTTTATCGTCTCGGGACGTGGAGAGCTGCATCTCGGCATTCTGATTGAGAACATGCGCCGCGAAGGATACGAGCTGCAGGTGTCCAAGCCTGAAGTTATCGTGAAGGAAATCGACGGCCAGCGCATGGAGCCGATTGAGCGCCTGCTGATCGACGTGCCTGAAGAGAGCATGGGTGCTGTTATGGAAAGCCTGGGCAGCCGTAAAGCGGAAATGGTCAACATGATCAATAGCGGAACAGGACAGGTCCGTCTGGAGTTCCTGATTCCTGCCCGCGGGCTGATCGGCTACAGCACACACTTCCTGACCTTGACGCGCGGTTACGGGGTGATGAACCACGCGTTTGACAGCTACGGTCCTGTGGTTGGCGGGCAGGTGGGCGGCCGTCACCAGGGAGTGCTGATTTCGACTGAAACGGGAACTTCCACCTTCTATGGAATGCTGGGTGTAGAAGACCGCGGCACGTTGTTCGTTGAGCCGGGAACTGAAATCTATGAAGGCATGATCGTTGGGGAGCATACCCGCGATAACGATATTGTCGTCAATATTTGTAGAGAAAAGCAGCTGACCAACGTTCGTTCTGCTACCAAGGATGAAACGGTTAAGCTGAAAACACCGGTGATCTTCTCAATGGAGCAGGCGCTGGAATACTTGAATGATGATGAATACTGTGAAATTACGCCGAAATCGATTCGCCTGCGCAAGAAAATTTTGAACAAGAGCGAACGCGAACGTGCGGAGAAGCATCGCAAAATGGCTCAGGCTAATTCGTAATCGTCGAAACACCGGAATGCCTGGCGTTGAGCGATAGATTCCACAGCTTGATGTTAAGGGCGGCGGGTCCTTCCGGGGGCTGCGCCGCCCTGCTGATTTTCGTGACAGACAATGCATTCTTGAACTGACTTATTGACCCGCCCTGCTTTTGACAACCGGACTGTCTACTAAATTTTATGTGAAAAAGGTGTGGAACCATGAGCAATCCCCAAAGCGGGCTGCCTCCGCGGAGATCCTCCGGGAAAAAGCCCGTTAAAAAGCAAAAAGCGAAAAAGAAGAATAGCTTTCTGAAATCATTTATGTTGTTTGTACTGATTTTGCTGATTGTCGGTGTGGTTGCAGGAGGAGTTTACGCTTATTACATCAGCAGACAGGTTGAAGCCGTGCTCGATACAGGGATCGACAAGGAAGTTCCAAAAACGGAGCTGGCTCAGGCCAAGCCGTTGACCGTGCTGCTGCTGGGTACGGATTATCGTCCCAAACACCAGACCTATCTGTCTGACGTGGTTATGGTCGCAACCTTAAACCCGAACACCAAATCGGCCACGCTGGTTTCTTTGCCCCGGGATACGAAGATTGAGCTTGACGGCTATCATTCCCGCAAGCTGAACGAGTATTATCCAATTTTCAAATCCAAGGAGAAGGAAGGCGGGGTTTCGGCTGAGGATGAGATGAAGACCCTGATCAGCAAATATATGAATGTCGATATCGATTATGTAACCGCAATTAACTTCCAGGGATTCCGCGATATTGTGGACGAACTGGGGGGAGTGAACGTTACTGTCGACAAGAACATGTGCTACAGAGACAGTGCGGACGGCACCGATATTAATCTGACGGCAGGGGACAAGCATCTGAGCGGGGATGAGGCGCTGGATTTTGTGCGCTACCGCAAATCCAACTGCAAGCCCAAAACCGCGGCTTCTGATGATTTTGACCGCAACAAAAGACAAAATCAGGTGCTGCGTTCTCTGATCGACCAAATGCAATCGTTTGGCGGCATTGCGAAGCTCGGCAATGTGATCAAAGCGGTGGATAACAATTTGACGACAGATATTGAATCCCAGCAGATGAAAAATTTGCTGACGACCTACTGGAATATTTCCAAGGATGATGTGAAATACCGGCCAGTAGGAGGAACTTGGCGCAGCCCGTATGTTTATATAAATGAAGAAGAATTGGATGAGGCGAGACAGACTTTGAAGGATGAAGAAGCCGGCGTCTCGGCTCCTTCCACGGAGAGCGGCACGACATCGGCTGAGCAAACCGAAAATCCGTAATCTTGGTAGGTGCTGTCTGCATATGATATAATTCAGTAGAACCATCAAGCAAGACTCTAGGGTGTTGAAGGAGGCAGATGTATGTCCGAATCCGTAAGACATGTAACCGGGTCGCCGTTTCATCAGTTCTCACGAATGGAGCTGCTTTCACTTCCGCAATGTGCCGGACTTCTGTGCCTGCGAGCTGTAGCGAAACTGGACAGCCAGATTTATGCTGCCATAAAAAAAGCCTAGTGAATAATCACTGGGCTTTTTGTTTTGTTTGTACACTCTGCTTGGTGTTGTGTCCGGAGGGGGCTGGTGCCTGGGAAGCTTTTTTGCCTGTTGACATTTGCGGAATAATACGGCCTATAATGTCAGCCAATTCATTGCCGAATCCCTGTACGGGGTAACCGCCACGGATATCGTGAGCCATTTCGGCAAGCCGGTTATTGATGTCCGCGTCGGCTGTGACGAGGGTTCGCAGGCCGTGCGGGTCCTTGCCCAAAGCTTCGGCTACTGAATATTTGATGGTGCCGACTCGCGAGCGGTCCAGCTTGCCGTCGACGTTAATGCCGACAATCGCTGTATTCCCGAGTACGACGCAGTTGGCGTCCTTTACGCCTTGCACACGACGGGCCAAATCAGCCAGATGATCCGCTTGCACCGTTACATTTGTCTTCGGCGCAGCAGCATTCTGCTGACCGTTCAGCTTGCGGGCGGTTTGATTGGCGGCCTGCTTGGCGGTTGGTTGGCCGGTAGTAGCGTTTTTTGCACTCCGGTCACCAGAAACACCACATCCGCTCAGCAGAAGTATGGAAACGGCTGATGCCGCAATCCATTTATTCATCTCAAATCATCCTTTCGGGAGGAATATGCCTGCGTAAAAACTGTAGTGAACCATTGCAGGTGCTTTAAGCTTATTGTGTCCTGCACGGTTCGTATTATGTGGACTGCAAAGAAATCAGCATAAACGCAGTAAAAGCCGCATCCCATTTCCGGCCGCAGCATGTTAAATGCGGTGGAAGACGCAATGATCGCACATCGATGATGCCGTTTTGGAGGGGATTGGAATGAAGAAGATATTTGTTCTGGATACCAATGTGCTGCTGCATGATCCGAGATCGATATATGCCTTCCAGGAACATGATGTCGTAATCCCGGCTGTCGTTTTGGAGGAAATCGATTCGAAAAAAAGAAATGCGGACGAGATCGGCCGTAATGCCCGCAATGTGTCGCGCTTGCTGGACGGCCTGCGTGAACACGGACATTTGCACAGTGGTGTTCCCCTTCCTCATGGGGGGAGGCTTACAGTTGAGCTGAACCATCGAAGTTTTCTTAAGCTGCAGGAGATGTTCGGGGAAATCACGAACGATAACCGGATTCTTGCTGTAGCATTGAATTATCAGCTGGAGGAGCAGGACAAGGAGGAACCGGCCACAGTCGTTTTGGTCAGCAAGGATGTGCTTGTGCGGATCAAGGCGGATGTGCTTGGCCTGATGACGGAGGATTTTTTATCTGACCGCACTGCAGAGCCGGATGAGCTGTATCACGGTTGTTCCACACTAAAGGTTCACCCGTCCGTGATCGATGAATTCTATTCCTTCCGCTATTTGGCTGTGAAGCCCCTTCATCTGCCTTATGAGCTGTACCCGAATGAATTTGTCATTCTGAAAGATGAGATGGGGACCAATAAATCAGCACTACTGAAGGCAAATAAGGAAGGCAGCAGGCTGGAACCGCTCTACATGAGCAATGATGCCGTGTGGGGGATCAGCGCCCGCAACGCCCAGCAAAGAATGGCGCTTGAACTGCTGCTGAATGACGATATACCGCTCGTAACGATTACCGGCAAGGCAGGAACGGGTAAGACCTTGCTCACGCTTGCCGCGGGATTAATGAAGGTTGAGGATGAACGGAAGTACAAGAAGCTGCTGATTGCCAGACCCGTGGTGCCAATGGGCAAGGACATCGGTTATCTTCCCGGCGAGAAAGAAGAGAAGCTGCGGCCATGGATGCAGCCCATCTATGACAACCTGGAATATTTATTTGATGTAAAAAAATCCGGGGACATCGATAAAATTTTAATGGGGCTTGGAAGTATACAAGTGGAGGCGCTAACCTACATCCGCGGCAGATCCATCCCTGGCCAGTTTATCATTATCGATGAAGCGCAGAACCTGTCGCGCCACGAGGTGAAAACCATCGTCTCCCGCGTAGGGGAAGGCAGCAAGATTGTATTGCTGGGGGATCCGGAGCAAATCGATCACCCGTATCTGGATGCCGCAAGCAACGGATTAAGCTATGTGGTGGAGAAGTTCAAGAAGGAAAACATCAGCGGCCATATTACCCTTGAAAAAGGGGAGCGTTCCATGCTGGCGCAGCTGGCGGCGGATTTGCTATAGCAGGACCGGCTGCAGGTTGATTATTGCCCAAGAAATAATAGGAAAAGAGCTGTCGAAGCTTGTTCTTTTGTCGTCATGAGGCAACCTCCTTGCAAGTTCGGTTGCCTCTATCTTCTTACATATCTCCAGTCGGTTGAAGGTGTGGGCTAGCCCATCATCTGTCTCGATTTTCTTTCCCAATGTAGCTATAAAGCTTAATACATGCTATTCTTGAATCGTTGAATGAATTAAACCAATCAACGAAAGGGGGCAGGGAATGATTGATTCAACTAGTGGGGGCAGTTTGCTGAGTGCGTTTAAAAAGAACCAGAAGGTATTGTATGCAATTGGTGATGAAACCCGCCAAGCTATCCTAATAACATTAATGACGGGTTCGCAAATGCCAGGCATGAGAGTTGGGGAAATTACAGAGCAGACCAAATTATCCCGGCCCGCAGTATCACATCATTTAAAAATATTAAAAGAGGCGCAAATCATTAACGTTCGCAAACAAGGAACGATGAATTTCTACCATTTGAGTGCCAAGAGCAAGTTAAGGCAACTTAAGGATTTAATTTTGCAACTTGATGAACTTCTTGCGCACTGTGAGTAAAATCAAATGAAGGGTCGTGGGTTGCATATGTATAAAGGGAAAACGGCGTTAATTACCGGAGCCTCTTCTGGCATTGGAGCTTCCTTCGCTCACGAACTGGCTGCCAAAGGAATGAATCTGATTGTCGTAGCGCGTTCCGAAGACAAGCTGCAAAAACTTGCTAATACATTAACAACTAAGTATAAAGTTCGGGTGGATGCGGTAATTGCTGATCTTACCGAAGAACATGCTGCTCAAGTCGTATATAACTGTGTTAAAGAACTACATCTAAATGTGGATCTATTAGTTAATAATGCGGGAGTGGCATCATATGGCCTTTTTGAAGAACTGGACTTAAAAAGGCAGCAAAATGAAATCAAATTAAACGTATTGACGGTCGTAAGCCTCACGCATTTATTTTTGCAGGACATGCTTAAGCGTAAAAAAGGAGCTATTATTAATGTAGCATCAACCAGCGGTTTTCAACCGATGCCGTATATGGCAGTATATAGCGCAACAAAGTCTTTTGTCGTGTCTTGGAGTGAGGCACTATGGGCAGAAACAAGGGATAAAGGAATTTCGGTTGTCACATTATCTCCTGGACGGACCGATACCAACATATTTGAGGTTATGGGGAACGACGGCGGTGGACTAGGAAAGAAAACATTACCTATTAACGTTGTTAGAACCGGATTGCGTGCATTGGAAAAAGGGAAGATGACAGTTGTGGATGGGAAAGGAAACTACTGGAGATCACAAGTTTACCGGTTCCTCCCACGTAAAGCTGTAGTTAGCCTTATTTATTGTTTGTTTGGCAAGAGTGCCAGCTAAACATGATCAGGTATCGGTCAAAGACCACAGGCAACTCCATCTATTGTGGGGTTGCCTGCTTTTATGCGAAATTTGAAAGGAAACCTACAGGTTCAGCTCCAATTGAACCTTAAGCAGCTGAGGTAGCGTTTCAACACCAGTAGCTTTGACGTACGGCAGCAGCATTTGCGGATAAAAGCCGAGATCAAACTGCTGCTCCAGATTGCTGCGGGTCGTATCGGGCAGCTCCAGTCCGTTGAATACAAGTCTGTCCACATGAAAGACGATGGCATTTTTCGGAATATTCTCTAGTGTATAATGGCCCTTGATCAATAGCTCCATCGTCCCGCTTTTCCCCTGCACGGTAATACCGTCCTGCTCAAAGGTGAAGCCGAATTGCTTGAACATCTCGTCTCTCGACTGCAGGAAGCGGTTAAATTCTTCTTGCTGGATCGTAATGGTATATGTTTTTCCGTTGGTCACAATAGCGCCTTTCTGCCCCTGAATAAATTGTGGCAGTCCTTCCATCGCTGCGGCCAGTGCTTTAAAATGCCGCTTGACCTCATACAATCCGATATTTTCCCAATAGGATGTCATTTCCTCGATCAGCCGCTTCAGCGTTTCGGAATCGCTGCTCCCGTTAACCTGCTTGTCCACCCGTTCCTGGAGCGCTGCGACGCGGGTCCGCTGGGAAATCAGTCTGCTTTTCATATCCTGCAGTTCCGCCGCTGCTATCGCGGTCTGCTGCTCAAGCTCGCTAATAGAGGTGTATCTTTGCTGGTATGCCGTCAATATATCCTTGTCACGGTTAATAATGATCTGATAATAATCGATCAGTGTCAGGGCTTGTCCAAGATTTTTCGCTCCAAGCAAGATGCTGAGCAGTTGATCCCTATCCCCCATATAATATGAACGCACAACGACGCCTGCCCGCTCCTGATGCAATTGAATCTGTTCCCGCTGAATGCCGAGCTGCGTCTGCAGCTTTTGCTGTTTATGCTGCGTTTCTGTCTGCTGCCGCCCGATCCGCTCAATTTCCTGATCAATTTCCACGATGGAAAGGCTGTCCTCCAAAATTCTTCTGGTTTGTTCATCTATAGCAGCCGCCTTCGCGGGAAGGCTTATCCATAAGGACAGGCACAGGAAGATCGCAGCCAGTTTTATGGTGATGTGCTTTCTTCTCAATACGAAAAACTCCTTTTGCATCTTCATTGTTTCTTACAAACCAACCTTATCTGCGGGTTTCGTGTTTATTCATGTATATGCCGCCGTCTATGTTTCTAGGCTTCCTCTATTGTAAAACAGGAACCGGAGACTTAAAACTCTGGAATTCAGGTATGAGCCCCTGAAAATTAGGGAATACATTTTAGTATCAATAGATTCTATGAACTCTACGAGAGGCATAGGATTGAAATGAGCAGCTTTTATACCTTATTCACTACCGGCTTTCCGGTTCATGAAGACGGTAATTTAGGATGTTGTTAGGAGGGCTTTAGCATGACAGCAGTAAGACAGGATGCATGGAGCGCGGAGGATGACCTCATCTTGGCGGAAGTCACGCTCCGCCATATCCGTGAAGGGGGGACACAGCTTGCAGCTTTTGAAGAAGTAGGCCAAAAGATTTCCCGGACTGCCGCGGCATGCGGCTTCCGCTGGAATAGCTGTGTTCGTAAAAGATATGAGGAAGCGATTAGTATCGCAAAAGCCCAGCGGCAGAAGCGGAGTTATATCCGTAAGCAAACCCCTGTAAGCATGTCCCAGATTACGGCATTTTCGGGACTTGATCAAGAGGAAGGAGCGTACCAGGAAGATTCGGCAAGCGAGGATTCCTTGTCCATCGATGCGGTCATCCGTTTTCTGCGCCAGTGGAAGGGCACGATCCAGGAAACCCGCCGCCAGATGAAGATGCTTGAAAAAGAGCTGCGGGAAAAAGAAGAAGAACTGAATGAGCTCCGCCTCGAGAATGAGCGGTTGTCCAAGGAAGTAAACGAGGTGCAAACCGATTATCGGGTTGTCAACGATGATTACAAGGCGCTGATCCAGATTATGGATCGGGCCCGCCGCTTGGCTTTCCTTAATGAAGAGGATGAGGAACTGAAGTCCAGATTTAAAATGGATGCCAACGGAAACCTTGAACGTATTGAATAAAACGGGTTCAAAAGCCGTCAGACTGCAACTGCAGATTGACGGCTTTTTGTCTTTTGACTATGTTATATAATAGTAGTAAAAACATTGGGGGAACAATCATGCGGATCGATATCATCGGGGCCGGTGCGCTCGGACTCCTCTATGCCGGCAAAATGGCCGCCGCGGGTATGGAAATCCGCTTGTGGGTACGGAGGGCTGAAAACGCGGACATACTCAGGCAGAAGGGGATTACTATAACAGAGCAGAGCGGTAAGAGTATAACTATTACATATCCTCAATTTGAGGTTCATCTGATGGAGAACTGGCCGCTGATGGAGCAGGCAGGCGACTGGGTGTTCCTGATGACGAAGCAGGACGGGATTCGTAAAGCGGCGGAATGTTTGGCAAAGGGACCGGCTCATAATTTGAAAATTCTGAGTATTCAAAATGGAATTGGGCATACTGATACTCTCACGAAGTATCTCCCCTATGCTTGCATCTATCGGGCTGTCACTACGGAAGGGGCCAGACGAAGCGGTGATGTGGCCGTAATTCATGCCGGAGAAGGCTTGACTGAGCTTGGCAATGCGATTTGCAGCGGTTCGGTTCGGCCGTTCTCTTCGGACGGCAGGGAGAAGCTGCTTGCGGACAAGCTCACACAGGCCGGGCTTGAGACACGTCTCTCGGAAAGTATCGATCAAAGCATTTACCGCAAGCTTCTGGTCAATGCCGTCATCAATCCGTTGACAGCGATATGGAGGGTGCCAAACGGAGAACTGCTATCCTCTCCCGAACGAATGGGTCTGCTGAGGCAGCTGTATGATGAAAGCATCCGTATCTATGAGGCTTGCGATATAGCCTGCCAGGCGGAATGGTGGGAAGAGATGTTGCAGGTCTGCAGGAGTACGGCGCCCAACCGTTCTTCCATGCTTGCGGATGTGCTTGCGGGCAGGCGGACCGAGATCGAAGCGATAAACGGCCAGTTCGTCAGGCTTGCTCAGGAGGCGGGCATGGACGCGCCGCTTCACAAGACGATCAGGGACATCGTCGACGGAATGCAATCTGTACAGGGGGGAAACGGATGAGCGCGGTTCAAAATACACTTGTTTTTTTAAGCGTACTGCCCATTTTCCCATTCCTGATTGTCTATGGAGTGGGGCTATGGATTACAAAGGACAAAAAAAGATCGCTGCTGGCTGCCATTGACGTTACGACTCTCTTTCTTGTTTTTTCTGTAGCGGCGCTTTTCAACGTTGTTTTTGGAACGAAATTCGGGATTTATCTCATAATATTGCTGCTTCTGATCACCATGGGATTAATTGGCGGGGCCCAAAATAGGCTGAAAGGAGGAGTCAACTGGAAAAGGCTGATCCGAGCCGTATGGAGGATGACATTTGTTGGAAGCTCAATTGCATATTTGTTATTTACTTTTATCGGTATTTTTAGCTACATATTCAACTACATGTCATAATACCTCACACAATCCAACAAAAAATGGATAAAAACAATGATTTTTTTTAAAAAAATCCTGAAATTAAAAGAATGTAATGTAGATTTTTTTGACCGCTGGTTGTATAATCTATAAACATATATACCACATTTAATTTAGGGGGATACGCTAGATGAAAAGGAAGAGCTCCTTGATCCTTTTGACTCTTGTGCTGGCGCTCGGCTCACTGCTTGCAGCCTGCGGCAATAACAACAGTGCACAGAGCCCTGAAGGAACTACTACAAATGAACCGGCTGCAGCCGCAGATCAGGTGCTGAACATTAACCTGATGTCCGAACCGCCGACATTTGATCCGGCACAAGCGCAAGACAGCCAGACCAACACCGTGCTGAAGACGATGTATGAAGGCCTTACAAGAATGGGTGAAGACGGCAAAGAACAGCCAGGCGTAGCAGAATCTTGGGAAATTTCCGAAGACGGGCTTACCTATACATTCAAGCTTCGCGATAACGCGAAATGGAGCAACGGCGATCCTGTAACTGCTAACGACTTTGTGTTCGCATGGCAGCGTGTGCTTGACCCTTCTACCGCACCTGCTCCTCCATATGCTTACCAATTGTACAACATCAAGAATGCTGAAGCATACAACCTGACTGGCACTAAGGAATACAAAGGTCCAAAGGTTACTGACTTCAAAGATGTAGGCGTGAAAGCTGTCGACGACCACACGCTGGAAGTTAAGCTGGAGAACCCAACACCTTACTTCCTGGGTCTGACTTCTTTCTATACTTATTATCCAGTTCACAGCTCTGTGAAAGACAATGAAAAATGGGCTGTCAACAAAGATACGATGATCACAAACGGACCTTTTACTTTGACAGATTGGACCAAAGGCCAAACCATCGAAGTATCTAAAAACGAAAACTACTGGGACAAAGACGGCATCAAGCTGAGCAAAATTCATATGTCTCTTGTAAATAGCGGCGCAACTGAGCTGAGCTCCTACCAAAGCGGACAGCTGGATTTCGCTGGTCATCCAACAGGCGAGATTCCAACAGACCAAATTCCGGCTGTTAAACAGCAGCTGCCGAACGAATTTCATGTTAAAGGTATTGCGAGCACGTATTATTACTTGTTTAACACACAAGAGAAGCCATTCAACAACGTGAAAGTTCGTAAGGCCTTTGCCATGGCAATCGAGCGTCAACCGCTGGTTGACAACGTTACCCTGGGTGGACAGATCCCTGCTTATGGATTCGTCCCGCCTGGCATCAAGGGTGAGAATGATGAATTCCGTAACGAAATTAAGGATACTTCCTACTTTACTGAAGATTTGACTGAAGCGAAGAAGCTTCTTCAGGAAGGCATGGCTGAGGAAGGAGTTACATCCATTCCTCCGGTCACACTGATCTACAACTCCAGTGAAGCGCATCAGAAGATCGCTCTTGCTGTAGCGGATATGTGGAAGAAAAACCTTGGCGTTGATGTACAAACGCAAAATCAGGAGTGGGGCGTATTCCTTGATAACCGCAGACAACTGAACTACCAGATCGCTCGTGCGGGCTGGACTGCGGACTTCAACGATCCGATCAACTTCCTGGAATTGTTCACAACAAACAGCGGCAATAACGATTCCGGATATTCCAACCCTGAATATGATGCTTTGATCAAGCAATCTAAAGCAACAACCGATGCTAAGGCTCGTAATGAAATTTACGCTAAAGCAGAAAAAATCCTTATTCAGGATGATGCGGTATTCGCACCAATCTACTATTACACTAACGTTTCCTTGACGAAACCAAACGTGAAAGGTATTCAAATTGATTTCAGCGGAGCCATTGACTTTACAAGAGCTTACAAGACTGAATAACCGCTGCTTTTGTTCTGAAGTTTTATAGTTCCCTCGGGATATATATGTGGACCATCCATATATATCCCGATTTTTTTGTGTACTTCGGAAGGTTACAGTTTCTTCTAACGATGAAAATAACTAGAATGGACAAGTCAATTCTAATTCCGATAAAATCGAATTATGTCGAAAAAATGTTATGGGGGGTGTAGACGGGTAATGGCGCGTTATTTGATCAATAAGTTTGTATTTATGCTTATTTCATTATTTATTTTGATCTCGGCGACCTTTTTCCTCATGAAAGCAATCCCTGGCAACCCCTTCATGAGTGAGAAAGCGACATCGCCGGAGATTCAGGCCCGTTTGATGGAACAATATGGACTTGATAAACCTGTCTTTACACAGTATTTGATTTACTTGGGTGATATTGCGACAGGTGATTTTGGTATTTCCATGAAAAAACTGAACCAAGATGTCACTGATATTATCAGCCAGACGTTTATGGTTTCCCTGAAGCTTGGGATTGTTGCGATTGTCGTATCCATTATTTTAGGGATACTGCTGGGGATGCTGGCAGCGATGTACCACAGAAAGCTGATCGACAATGTTGCGATGGTGCTCGCCGTATTGGGCATAGCCGTACCGAGCTTTGTGCTCGCTTCGCTGATCCAATATTTCTTCGGACTGAAGCTGGGCTGGTTTCATGTTATGGGCTTTAACGGTCCGATGGACTATGTACTCCCTGTTGCGGCGCTTTCTGCCCAGCCGATTGCTTTTATCGCAAGACTGACACGCTCTAGCATGCTTGAAGTGCTTCATGCCGATTATATCAAGACAGCGAAGGCCAAAGGGTTGAACTCCTTTACCATCATGTTCAAACACGTGATCCGCAACGCCATCCTGCCTGTCGTTACTTATGTTGGGCCTATGACGGCGAACATCGTGACAGGCTCCATCGTCATCGAACGTATTTTTGGTATCGGCGGGATCGGTAAGGTACTGGTTGAAAGTATTACTACCCGTGATTATACGATGATTATGGGTGTTACGATTTTCTATGGCATATTATTGATGTTGGCTCGTTTTATTACGGATGTCGCTTACGTATTTATTGATCCCCGTATTAAACTGACCGGCGGAAAGGAGGGCTAATCGTTGTCTGTTAAAGGAAGCGAACTGAATCTTCAGCTCAAGCCTGAAGATTTCCAGAAAGTTGGAGTAGACCAGAAACAGTCTGAAGTCATTCAGCGTGAAAGTTTGTCCGCCTGGCGTGATGCCTGGCTGCGGCTTCAGCAGAACAAGCTGGCTATGACAAGTCTGTTCGTGCTGGCACTGATCGTTCTTATGTCGATCATCGGCCCTCATTTGCTGCCGTATGATTTTTATAGCAATAACCTGATGAACACGAACAAAGCGCCTTCAGCCGAGCATTGGTTTGGAACGGATGACCTCGGCCGCGATATGTGGGTGCGCACCTGGATGGGAGCGCGTATCTCCCTTATTATCGGTCTGGCTGCGGCGCTGATCGACCTGCTGTTCGGGATGATTTACGGCGGGATTATGGGTTATTTCGGGGGCCGTGTTGATGAAATTATGAACAAGTTCTCCGAAATACTCTATTCCATTCCTTATCTGCTGGTTACGATCCTGCTGCTGGTTGTTATGGAACCGAGCATTTTGACGATCATCGTCGCGCTGTGTGTGACAGGCTGGATTAATATGGCCTGGATCGTGCGCGGGGAAATGATGCAGCTGAAAAACCGTGAGTTCGTGCTTGCTTCCCGCTCCATGGGTGCAGGGTCAGGGCGTTTGATTTTCCGCCACCTGCTGCCAAATGCGGTTGGACCTATTATCGTTACCTTGACGCTGTCCGTGCCAAACGCCATCTTTGCCGAGGCGTTTCTGAGCTTCCTCGGTCTTGGCGTACCTGCTCCGGAAGCATCGTTGGGTTCCATGATTGAATCCGCTTTGACGGGCTGGAATCTGTATCCTTGGCGTATGCTGTTCCCTGCAGGATTGCTTGCCCTGATCATGCTGGCGTTCAACCTGTTCGGCGACGGCCTGCGCGATGCCCTCGATCCGAAGTTGAAGAAATAGGAGGTGAGATCATCATGAGCAACTTAATAGAAGTTGAAGGACTAAAGAAATATTTTAATGTAGGCAAAAACCGTGTTCTCAAGGCGGTGGATAACCTTAACTTTGGCATCCGTGAAGGCGAAACGCTCGGCATGGTAGGCGAATCCGGTTGCGGTAAATCTACAGCCGGCCGTACCATTTTGCGTCTGTACGAGCCTACGGGCGGAAGCGTGAAATTTAACGGAACGGATATTTACAAGCTGTCACCCGGCAAGATGAAAGCAATGCGCCGTGATATGCAGATGATCTTCCAGGATCCATACGCTTCCTTGAACCCTCGCTTTACCGTGTCGGACATTATCGGCGAGGCGCTGGACATCCACGGAATGGCCGGCAGCCGCGCCGAACGCAAAAAGCGGATTGAAGAGCTGCTGGATCTGGTAGGTCTGAATCCGGATCATGCAACACGTTATCCGCATGAATTTTCAGGCGGACAGCGTCAGCGGATCGGTATTGCCCGTGCCCTCGCTGTAAATCCCAAATTCATCATCTGTGACGAACCGATTTCAGCGCTTGACGTGTCCATTCAGGCTCAGGTGGTCAACCTGCTGAAAGAGCTGCAGGAACGCCTTGGGCTGACCTACTTGTTTATTGCGCATGACCTTTCCATGGTTAAGCATATCAGTGACCGCGTAGCGGTAATGTATATGGGCAGAATGGTCGAGCTGGCAGCGAGCGAGGAGCTTTACGCCAACCCGATCCATCCTTACACACAAATGCTGCTGTCAGCTATTCCCATTCCGGATCCGGAAGTGGAAGCGAACAAGAAGCGGATTGTGATGCCGAATGAACAGGCAGGACCGATTCACTCCAATAATGGAGACGGCGATAAGAAGAGTGCCTTTAATCTGGAAGATTCGGAGCTTGTTGAGGTTTCGAAGGGGCATTTTGTTGCTAAACCTTATGCTTAATATATAAAATTGAGGAATATGATGATACCGCCGGATTGTACGGCGGTATCTTTACGTTTCGAGGCAGGCACAGACTTTTTCTTAAATTGATTTCTTTGACGAAATGAGGGCGGATTGGGTACAATCATATAAGGTTTTAAGCACAGAATAGGAGGCTTACTCATGAATATTATTCCTGAGACCCTTCGCGCTGGCTCGGCTTTGGCGGAAGATTATGTAGAGGGTACCGGCAGGGTGCTTGAACTGTATGGATACCATTTCCGGCAAGCTGAAGATTACAAGACCCGTGCGAAGCGTCTTGATGAGATGGAGGCTCGGCGGATTGACCGCCAGGCGGTTGTTCGATGTCTCCGTATATATAACGAAGGGCATAATGCTCATGCTCAAGTGATGGAATCCCTGAACAGGTTGTCCCAACCGGACGCGCTGGTTATTGCAGGGGGGCAGCAGAGCGGGTTGTTTACCGGCCAACTGCTGGTCATTTATAAAGCGGCAACGATTATCAAGGCCGCCCAGGAAGCGGAGCAGCGGCTGGGACGGCCGGTTGTGCCGGTATTCTGGATTGCCGGCGAGGACCATGACTGGGATGAGGTGAATCATACTTACGTCATGACCGGGGAACCGGAGGCGGTGAAGATCAGACTCCGCCATCAGCTGGAGCGCCGCAACTCTGTCAGCTATATCCCCTTAAACCATGTGCATAAGGAGGAAGTGCTGCTGGAGCTGGAACGGCTGCTGCCTGACGCGGAATTCAAAGCTGAAGTTTTGCAGCAGATCAGAACGGCGTTAATGGATTCCGAGCATTTAAGCGACGCATTTGCCAAAATGCTCGGCCGGTTTTTCGGCAGATACGGCCTGGTGCTGCTGGACTCCGCCGATCCGGAACTGCGCAAGCTGGAAGCGCCTGTATTCCGCCGGATGATTGAGAGCAATGATGAGCTTGGGGCCGCTTATCAGGCCGCGGCAGAGCAGATCGAAGAAGCGGGATATCAGCTGCAGGCTGAGGTCGCTGAAGGGGGCGCCAATCTTTTTTACATATTCAAAGGCGAGCGTCTGCTGCTCTATAAGCAAAATGGACTGTACGGGGACCGCAGGGGGCATGTCCGCTTTACCAAGGAAGAACTGCTGGATGAGCTGAAGCGGCATCCCGAACGGTTCAGCAACAATGTGCTTACCCGGCCCCTGATGCAGGATAGTTTGCTTCCCGTTCTGGCCACCGTATTGGGGCATGGTGAAATTTCCTATTGGGCCATTACGCGGAAAGCGTTTGAGGTGATGGGGCTGGAAATGCCCGTTCTGCTGCCGAGAATGTCCTTCACGCTGGTGGAACCGAATGTGCGCAAGCATATGGAAGCATTCGGGCTCAACTTTCAGAATATAATGGAAGGGCTGCAGCCGCTGAAAGACAAATGGCTGAAGGCCCAGGATTCCCTTCATATGGAGGAGGAATTTGCGTCCTTCAGACAGGAGCTGTTCCGTCTGTATGAACCTGTAATGGAGCGGGCAGGGCAGATTGAAAAAGGTCTTATCCGGCTCGGTGAGAAGAACCGCGACAGGATCGCGGAGCAGATTGACTTCATGGAAGAAAGGGTCCGTGATGCACTGGCCCGCAAGCATGAAACCGTGCTGCGCCAGTGGGACCTGATCGGAATTTCCCTGCTGCCTCTGGGGCGTCCGCAGGAGAGAGTGTACAGCATCTATCAATATACGTCCCGTTATGGGGACGGTCTTGTGCATGAGATGATGAGTCTTCCGTTGGACCGGGAGAATCTGCATAGGACTATTTACCTGTAATAAAAACGTCTATCGACGTATATTCACAGAAGCCAGACCGCATTTAGCGGAAGTTTTTCTTGGCGATTTCAGGAAGCTTATTCCAGGGTGTTTATACTTTCTGAAATCTTAAGATATAATTCATGGGAGGTTACAGGATGGGCTCTGTTGCATTGCAAAGAAGTTTAATCACAGACATTAAACTGGCCGAAGAAGGCCACTTGAAAATTGATTGGGTTGAAGCTCATATGCCGGTGCTGAACCGGATTCGTGAACAGTTTGAGGCGGAGCGTCCATTTGCCGGACTCAAGGTAACGATCTGTTTGCACCTGGAAGCCAAAACGGCTTATTTGGCGAAAGTCGTGCAGGCAGGTGGCGCGGAAGTGACGATCACAGGCAGCAACCCGCTGTCGACACAGGACGATGTCTGTGCGGCCCTTGTTGAGGACGGCATTACTGTTTTTGCCAAATACAATCCTGACCCGGAAGAATTCAAGGAGCTGCAAATCAAGGCGCTTGAAACGAAGCCAGACCTCATTATTGATGATGGCGGCGACCTGGTAACCTTGCTCCAAACGGAGCGTCCTGATCTGGCTGCCACAATCCGCGGAGGAGCGGAAGAGACGACCACGGGCATCATCCGGCTTAAAGCGCTTGAGAAAGAAGGAAAGCTGAAATTCCCGATGGTGGCGGTGAATGACGCTTATTGCAAATATTTGTTCGATAACCGTTACGGTACCGGGCAGTCGGCATTCGACGGCATTATTCGTACGACGAATCTTGTCATTGCAGGCAAGACAGTGGTAGTCGTGGGCTATGGCTGGTGCGGCAAAGGGGTGGCGATGCGTGCCAAAGGCCTTGGCGCAAATGTGATCGTGACCGAAGTGGATGCCATCAAAGCGGTGGAGGCTCATATGGACGGCTTCCATGTTATGCCGATGGTGGAAGCAGCCAAGCTGGGTGACTTTTTCATCACTGTAACCGGCAATAAAGCGGTCATCCATGGCGAGCATTTTGACGTTATGAAAGACGGAGCTGTGCTCAGTAATGCGGGCCACTTCGATGTCGAAGTCAGCAAGCCGGCGCTGGCGGAGCGCTCCGTCTCGGTTCGTACCGTTCGCCGCAATATCGAAGAATACCGTTTCAAGGACGGCCGCAAAATGTACCTGATCGCTGAAGGGCGTCTCGTCAATCTTGCGGCAGCAGACGGTCATCCTGCGGAAATCATGGATACCACCTTTGCGCTGCAGGCGCTGGGGCTTCGTTATGTAAATGAACGCTATAACGAGCTGACCAAATCCGTGGTGAACGTTCCCTATGAAATTGACGAGCAGGTGGCGCGTTTCAAACTGGAAAGCCTGGGTATCGCCATTGATACGTTGACTGAAGAGCAGGTTAAATATCTGGACAGCTGGAATGCTTGATAGTTCCTTGTTCCTATAAACTTAAACCAGTGTGGGGCTCCCGGCCAAATGGCTTTGGGGGCTCTCTTTTTTTTGCCTATTTTTTTGTATATCTAAAATTTAAAATTTTAACTGTATACAAAAAGAGGGTTTTGATTTTTTTAGGCGAATCTATTATGCTTAGGTGGTGGAAAGTGGGGCAAAGTGGGAGATTGGGGCAAGGAGTTGAGGGCGGACATGTTCATGGGCGAGTTTCAACATAGCATGGACGATAAGGGAAGGCTTACGATTCCTTCCAAGTTCCGCGAAGCTCTTGGCGCCTCATTCGTTGTTACCCGCGGTCTCGACCAGTGTCTCTTTGTTTATCCTATGGAGGAGTGGGCGCTGATGGAGCAGAAGCTCAAGGCATTGCCCATGATGAAAGCGGACGCCCGTGCTTTTTCGAGGTTTTTTTTCTCAGGGGCGACCGAATGTGAATTGGATAAACAGGGCAGGGTAAATTTACCGGCCAATCTGCGCGACTACGCCAAGCTGGATAAAGACTGTGTAGTGCTGGGCGTATCCAGCAGAGTGGAGATTTGGAGCAAGGACACCTGGGAACAATACTTTAACCAATCGGAAGAAACATTTAACGACATTGCCGAAAAACTGGTTGATTTCAATTTTGATTTGTAAGGTCTGGAGGGCTGAGCTTGTTTCACCATATCACCGTACTCAAGGAAGAGGCTACGGATGCACTGAACATCAGGCAGGACGGGGTGTATGTGGACTGCACGCTTGGCGGCGCCGGCCACAGCTCTGTCATCGCATCACGGCTGGGGCCGCAGGGAAGGCTGATCGCCTTCGACCAGGATGATTGGGCGCTGGACAATGCGAAGGACAGGCTGTCCGAATACGACGGCAAAGTTACATTGGTGAAATCCAATTTTCGCGAGCTGGAGGCCAGACTGTCAGAGCTGGAGATCCCTATGAAGAGCGGGGTGCCGCAGGTTGATGGTATCCTGTTCGACCTTGGGGTATCTTCCCCACAGTTTGACGAAGGGGGAAGGGGCTTCAGCTACAACTACGACGCACCGCTCGATATGCGCATGGATCAGGACGGGCCTTTAACAGCGAGGGATATCGTCAACGAGTGGCCTGAAGCAGAGATTGCGCGCATTCTCTATCAATACGGAGAGGAAAAGTTTTCCCGCAGAATCGCCAAAATCATGGTTGAACGGCGGCAGGCCAAGCCTATCGGAACGACAGGCGAGCTGGTTGAGATCATCAAGGAAGGAATTCCGGCAGCGGCGCGCAGGACCGGCGGCCATCCTGCCAAGCGAAGCTTTCAGGCCTTGCGCATCGCCGTTAACGATGAGCTTGGAGCATTGGAAGATGTGCTGCATCAGGCTGTCCGCTGTCTTGCACCGGGAGGCCGGGTATCGGTGATTACCTTTCACTCACTGGAGGACCGGATTTGCAAGCAAATTTTTGCGTCCTACCTGGAGAAATGCACATGTCCGCCGGACTTTCCGATGTGTGTTTGCGGAGGCAAGGGAGTGCTGAAACTGGTCAACCGCAAGCCGGTGACGGCAAGTGAAGAGGAACTGGCTCAGAATCCCCGCTCCCGTTCAGCCAAGTTGCGGGTGGCGGAGAAACTATAAGTGCGTGATCAAAAGATGATTTTTGAGCAACCTCTATAAATTTTGAAATGGGAAGGAGAGAGGATATGGCTTACACACGCGGCAACCTTGCAGTAAAAGAAAAATCCCAGCAAAAGGCCCCGCAGCGGCGATACCGTGAAACCACCAAGGTTGTAACCCGCCGCAAGGAACTGCCAACCCGGGAAAAACTCCTCTATTTGGCGACCGTTGTCGCTTTTATTGCCGTTCTCGTGATGCTGGCGGGGCGTTATGCCCAGATCTATCAACTGAGCGCCTCCATTCACAGCAAAGAAAACGCAATTTCCGAACTGAAGACCTCCATCGGGGAACTGAGGGTGCAGAAGGCACGTCTGGAAAATCAGATCGTAACTACAGCCAAAGAACAGGGTTACAAAGAACCGACCAAGGAGCCGATTCGTGTCTATACAGGAACGACTTCCAGCAATGCGGCTGCTGGCGGATCGGGGAACTGATTGTCGCAGGTATTATAATACCGAGCCTTGTGGTTGGGAGAGGTATGAAATATGGTAAAAAAAATCAAATTGCGCACTCTGCTCATAGGGGGATGTATAACCCTCTTTTTTCTTGTTTTGTTGTTCCGGATTTTTCTGATTCAGGTCGTCAACGGAGCCTCTTGGCAAGAAGATGTTGATGGGTTGATCCGGAAGAATCAGGTTCTTCCTGCGGCACGGGGCGCGATCATCGACCGCAATGGCAATGTGCTTGCCGAGGATGCTCCGGCTTATACGGTCGTCATAAATCCGAAGATGATTCAGGAGTACAAGCTGGAGGATGAGATGGTCGCCCGGCTGCATGAATTGCTCGGTATGTCAGAGGACAAGCTTCGTGAAAATATGAGAAGCAAATATGAAGGAGCATTCCGAGCGTACCGGGAGCTGCGTCCCGAGGGTTATAAGATTGAACCTGAGCTTGCCAAAAAAATCGATGCCTTCGATGACGAGCTAAAGGAAAAGCACGGGGTAACCGATGCAGTATTTACGGTAAAAGAGACCAAGCGTTTTTATCCGGAAAATACGATGGCGTCCCACGTAATCGGATATGTGAATAAGGATGGAAAAGCCATTCAGGGGCTTGAAGCTTATTACGACAAACAGCTGACCGGCGTGGATGGACAGCTCTTGTATCAGCGGGACCGCAAGGGCGTTAGTCTGCCAGGAGGCGAGGAAACCTACAAGCCAGCCAAGAATGGTAAAAATATCAAGCTGACAATTGATGATACTATTCAGTATTATATCGAAGACGCCATGAAGAAGGCGGTTCAGAAGTACAATCCGGTCAGCATGACTGTTATTGCCGCTGATCCAAAGACGATGGACATTCTCGGCATGGCGAGCATGCCGAATTTCGATCCGAATACGTACAATAAAGCGGAAGCGAGCAGCTTTGTTAACCATGCTGTTCAATCAATTTATGAACCCGGTTCGACGTTTAAGATCGTCACCCTAGCAGGTGCGGTGGAAGAGAAGCTGTTCAACCCGAATGCTTATTTTGAATCCAAAACGACCTATATCGGGGGATACCCAATTAGTGATAACGGGCACTCTTATGGTTCCATTAGTTATCTGACGGGTGTCAAGCGTTCGAGTAACATAGCTTTTGTTAACCTGGGCTATCGTATGCTTGGCGGCGAGAAGCTCCGCTATTATATCGACAAGTTCGGCTTTGGCACGAAGACAGGGATCGATCTGCCGGCAGAGGTGCCTTCACCGATCCGTGAGCTTAAATACGCCTCGGAAATTGCGACAGCCGCTTATGGCCACGGTCTTGTACAAGTCACGCCGATCCAGCAGATTACCGCCATCTCGGCCATTGCGAACGGCGGCAAGCTGATGGAGCCGCATTTGGTGAAGGAGATCATTGATCCTGATACAGGGGATACACAGACCATCAAGCCGAAAGAGATCCGTCAGGTGATTTCCGCCGGATCGGCCAAGGATGTCGGAGGTTACCTGGAGCAGGTTGTCGCTGACCAGGAGATCGGAACAGGACGTTATGCATACATTGACGGCTACCGTGTTGCGGGCAAGACAGGTACGGCCAGAAAGGTTATCAACGGGGAATATGCGAAAAACAAAGATATCGTATCCTTTATCGGTTATGCCCCCGTTAACGATCCTAAAATTGCCTTGCTGGTCGTCATTGATGAGCCGAGAGTAGCCAATGCCGGCGGCGGTTCTGTAGCGGGACCGGTGTTCAAGGATATCATGTCCCAATCCCTGCAATACTTGGGAGTACCCAAGACGGGAGAGACTGCGGGCAACGGTAAAAAAAACGCTCTGGTGTCCAAAACAACCAACGCCCCTGATTTAATAGGCAAAAGCAAGAAAGACGCGCAAAATGCATTGCTTGAGCGCGGCACAGCCTATGTTACCATTGGAAAAGGCTCCAAGATCGTGAGCACGTATCCGGCGGCCAACTCACCGATGATGCCAGGACAGCGCATGTATCTGATCACCGAGGACTCCGCCACGATGAATATTCCTGATTTAAAGGGATTATCGCTGCGCGACAGTCTGGAGCTGCTCAACCTGCTGAAGGTTGGCGTCAAGCTTGAAGGCGAGGGATACGTCTACAGCCAGAAGGTACAGAAGGAAGGGGACAAACGGGTCGTCTATCTGCAGTTGCAGCCTGCGAAGGAGACGGTGACGGGCGTCGTCCCAGACTCCGGTGAAGAGGACGCGGAAGCGTCTGCCGATTCGGGCGATAAAACAGACGGCACGGAGCAGAAGGACGGGACTACGGAGGAAGAGCAGGCCTCTTCAGGAGAAACCGCCGATGAACCGCCTTCCCCTGAAGAAGAGCCTACGAACTGAGAGCTTGTTCTATCCCCTGCTGTAACTGAATAGTCATGAAAGAAAGACATGCATGACTTATCGGATACGCAGGGAGGGGAGCAAGTTGAAGCTTACCAATGTAACGCTGCGCAAACGGCTGTTATGGGCGCTTGCAGGGCTGTTCGTGCTTTTCGCCGCACTTGTGGTAAGGTTGGCTTATGTACAGCTTGGGCAGGGAGCGGAGCTTTCCGCCCGGGCGGAGGATTCCTGGCGGCGTAATATTACGTTTGCGGCCAAAAGGGGAGAAGTTCTTGACAGGCAGGGAGTGGCCCTGACTTATAATGTAACGACACCGACCGTTATAGCCATCCCTGTTCAGATCAAGGAGCCCGAGAAGACGGCGCAAAAGCTGGCCTCCATATTGGGAATGAGCGAAGAAGAACTATATAAGCTGATCACCAAAAGAACATCAAGCCAAATAATCAAGCCCGGCGGCCGAAAAATTACGATGGAGAAAGCACAGCAAATTCGTGATTTGGAGCTTCCGGGTATCGTTGTTACTGAAGATAACCGCCGCTACTATCCTTTTGGAGATCTGGCCGCGCATATACTTGGCTTTACAGGGATAGACAACCAGGGGCTTACGGGTGTAGAAAAGAGACATGACGATCTTTTAAAAGGAATGGACGGCAGCATCGCTTATCTCTCGGATGCCGGCGGAAGGCTGATGCCGGGGTCTGCGGAAAAGTATATTGAGCCGAAAGACGGGCTGAATTTACAGCTGACCATCGATAAATCGGTCCAGTCCATTATGGAGAGGGAACTGGATCAGGCGATGGCGAAGTTTCAGGCCAATTCCGCCCTGGCCATTGCCATGAATCCCAAAACCGGCGAAATTCTGGCCATGGCCAGCAGGCCCACTTTCGAGCCGGCTCTGTACCAGCAATATGCGTCCGAAATCTATAACCGCAATCTGCCCATCTGGATGACCTATGAGCCGGGGTCCACGTTCAAAATCATTACCCTGGCGGCTGCCATGGAAGAGAAGAAGGTGGATCTGAAAAATGAACGTTTTTTTGATCCCGGATATGTCGAGGTGGGAGGAGCCAGACTGCGATGCTGGAAAAAAGGCGGACACGGCAGCCAGACATTTCTGGAGGTCGTGGAGAACTCCTGCAACCCGGGGTTCGTTCTGCTTGGCCAACGCCTGGGTAAGGATAAGTTGTTCGAGTATATCCGCAATTTCGGTTTTGGCAGCAAGACGGGAATTGATTTGAGCGGGGAGGAAAATGGCATCCTGTTCAAGCCTTCCCAGGTCGGACCGGTTGAATTGGCAACCACGGCGTTCGGGCAGGGGGTGTCGGTTACACCCATTCAGCAGGTGACTGCCGTCTCGGCCGCCATCAACGGCGGATATTTATATAAGCCTTACGTCGCCAAGGCGTGGATTCAGCCGGAAACCGGGAAGGTGCTGGAGACGAAAGAGCCGCAGCTTGTACGAAGGGTCATTTCCGAGGAAACGTCACGTCAGGTCCGCGAAGCGCTGGAGAGTGTGGTTGCCAAGGGCACAGGGCGCCCCGCTTTTATCGAGGGATATCGTGTCGGCGGCAAGACGGGTACGGCACAGAAGGTTGTCAATGGCCGCTACTCCTCTACAGAGCATATCGTGTCTTTTATAGGCTTCGCGCCTGCAGATGATCCGCAGATCGTTGTTTATACGGCAGTTGACAATCCAAAGGGAATTCAGTTCGGCGGCGTGGTGGCTGCGCCCATTGTGCAAAACATTCTGCAGGATGCCTTGATCGCCATGAAGGTGCCGCCGCGCGACAATCAGCTGCCGAAGAAGTACAAATACGGGGAAACGCGGATAGAGACCGTACCTGATTTGGTCGGCGCTTCCGTGCAGGATTTATATGAAGATCTGAATATGAACTTTACGCTGGTCAAATCCGGTTCCGGAAGCACAGTCATCAGTCAGGCCCCCAAGCCGGGCGCCCGGCTGGAGCGCGGCTCGGCCATAAGAATTTATATGGGCGACGCTCCGAAGGAAGAAAAGCCTGAAACGGGCAGCTGATCTGGTTTCGGAACAGGACAGAAGGTTCATAATGTTAATAGAGGTAGTTCAAAAAGTCATCTTTTGATCACGAAGGAAGTCAGGAAGCGGACTCGACATCGAATCTTGAATTCAGCCGGGCCTAAGTGGATGCTTACGAAGCATGTTTCCTCCGGAAACATTTCAGGTGCTCACGTACCCTAAGTACCCTCCGCTCCTCAGTCCCTAGCTTCATTCAACTCAAGCGTTTTGAAAAAACGCACTTCGGAAGCATAAGCTTCGGTGCTGAAAACCTGACTTTTTGAACACGCATTTATAGCAGACATGTTTTGAAAGGGAGAATTTTTATGCAGCTTCAACAACTTGCAGCACTGCTTATCACTTCACGAATGATCGGAGACGGCAGCGTTGAATGCACGGGCATTCAGGCCGATTCCCGGAAAGTCCGGGCAGGGGACTTGTTCCTGTGCCTGCCCGGCTTTACCGTGGACGGTCATGATTATGCGGCGCAGGCGGTAAATGCGGGGGCCGCGGCGCTTGTCGTGGAACGCGAGCTGGATACAGACGTTCCTCAGCTGCTCGTCAAGGATGCCCGTTATGCGATGGCCGTGCTGTCTGATGCCTTTTTCGGAGCGCCGAGCAGGCGGCTTAATATGATCGGTGTAACAGGCACGAACGGAAAAACGACAACCACCTATCTGATCGAGCATATCCTGAATGAGTCAGGAACAAAGACGGGACTGATCGGAACCATTCAGATGCGCTATGACGGAACGACCTTCCCGACATCCGGAACAACGCCGGAAGCGGTCGAACTGCAAAGAGCGCTCGGCGATATGACTGACCGTGGCGTACAATGCTGCGTGATGGAGGTTTCGTCACATGCCCTGCAGCAGGGCAGAGTGAAGGGAACCGACTTTCGGACCGCTGTTTTCACGAACCTGACACAGGACCATCTTGATTACCATGATACGATGGATGAGTACCAGGCGGCTAAAGGCCTGCTCTTTTCCAGACTGGGCAACAGCTTCGGGGCAGGCAGGGAGGATCACAAGTATGCGGTGCTGAATGCGGACGACCCGGCATCCGCCTATTTCAGGTCAATGACTGCGGCGGAGGTGATTACATACGGGTTGGGGGAGGATGCGGATGTACGCGCAACGGATATCTCCATAAGTGCGGGAGGAACCTCCTTCCATGTGGATACCTTCAGGGGATCGGCAGACATCAAGCTGCGTATGGTTGGGAAATTCAACGTGTACAACGCCCTGGCGGCCATTGCGGCCGCTCTGCTTGAGGATGTGCCGCTGGAAGCGGTCAAGCGCAGCCTCGAATCCGTTACAGGAGTGAGCGGGCGCGTCGAGCCTGTAGATGCCGGACAGCCGTTTGCGGTGATTGTAGATTATGCGCATACGCCTGACGGACTTGAGAACGTGCTGCGTACGGTCAAAGAATTTGCACAGGGCAGGGTCATTTGCGTGTTCGGCTGCGGCGGCGACAGGGATAAGACGAAGCGTCCGCTGATGGGCAAAATCGCCGCCAAATACAGCGACCGGGTCCTGGTAACTTCAGACAACCCCCGCACCGAGGACCCTGATCAAATTCTGCTGGATATCGAAAAAGGGCTGATTGAGGATGCGGTGGAACGGCAGCGGTACGAGCTGATCGTGGACCGGCGCGCGGCTATTGGCAAAGCTATTGAAATGGCAAGCCCTGACGATGTAGTATTGATTGCGGGCAAAGGCCATGAGACCTACCAGTTGGTCGGAAAAACGGTGCTTGAATTTGATGACCGCATCGTTGCCAAAGAAGCGATAAGGGGCATGAACAAGTGATTAATAGAACGTTGGAGCAAATAGCCTCCATGAGCGGCGGAACGCTGGCCGGCTCGGACGAGGCTGAGAAAAAAATAACAGGGGTCTTTACGGATTCAAGAAGCCCGCTTAAGGGAGGGCTGTTCGTTCCCATTGCCGGAGAACGCTTTGACGGCCATGCCTTTGTGGGCAGCTGCCTTGCCGAAGGAGCCGCCGCATTTTTCTGGCAGCAGGATCATGGAGCACCTCCTGCCGGGCCCGCTATTATGGTGGAGGACACCCTGAAGGCGCTGCAGCAGCTCGCGGCAGCTTACCTGAAGCAATCCCGGGCTTCCGTTGTCGGCATTACAGGCAGCAACGGCAAAACCACAACAAAGGATATCGTGAATGCAATCCTGTCCACGACATTCAAAGTGCACAAAACGCAGGGGAATTATAATAATCATATCGGTCTTCCGCTGACGGTGCTGTCCATGCCGGAGGATACGCAGATCGCGATTCTGGAGATGGGCATGAGCGGAAGAGAGGAAATCCGCCTGCTGTCCCGGATCGCACAGCCGGATGTGGCGGTGATCACCAACATTGGCGAGGCTCATCTGCTGCAGCTCGGCTCCAGGGAGGAGATCGCCCGTGCCAAGCTGGAAATCATCAGCGGGCTTAAGCGGGGAGGGTTGCTGATCTGCAACGGAGACGAACCGCTGCTGCCTGCTGTGCTGGCCGAGCCTGAGACGGAACGGCCGGAGGAAATGAACATTTTTACCTTCGGGCTGCTGCAGGGTAACGACGATTACCTGACCGGGATGACGACACATGACCGGGGCATCATTTTCACTTCGAAAATGGGCGGCCAGGAGGCGTTCAATCTGCCGCTGCTGGGCCGTCACAACGTAGTGAACTG
This sequence comes from Paenibacillus jiangxiensis, assembly GCF_046098255.1. Taxonomy (NCBI): domain Bacteria; kingdom Bacillati; phylum Bacillota; class Bacilli; order Caryophanales; family Paenibacillaceae; genus Paenibacillus; species Paenibacillus jiangxiensis. The sequence continues at coordinate 49,300 of NZ_JBJURI010000025.1, read as the reverse complement.
CCTGGCGGCGATGGCCGTGGTGCGGCATTTCGGTGTCGGCATCGATCAGATGCGGCAGGGGCTGGCCGAGCTGAAGCTCACCGGCATGCGCATCGAGGTGATCTCCTGCGGGAGCGGGCTTACCCTGCTTAATGACACGTATAATGCCAGTCCCCTTTCCATGAAGGCTGCGATTGATACGCTTGCAGGTTATAACAAGAAAAATCGTAAAGTCGCTGTGCTGGGAGACATGCTGGAACTGGGACCGCTTGAGGAGCAGTATCACCGGGAGATCGGCTTGTATGCCGCGTCGGCCGGGGTGGAGCTGCTATTCACCTACGGACCGCTTGGCTCTCATATTGCGGAGGGGGCGCGGGAGAACATGGCGCATGACAGCGTGTTTGCTTATTCCGACAAGGATGAACTGACCGCGGCGCTGCACGAAGCGCTGCATCCAGAGGATATTGTGCTCTTCAAGGCTTCACGCGGTATGAAACTGGAAACTGTTGTGGATGCGCTGCGGGACTATCCGCTGCAGAACGGATAAGGAGGAAAGGGGGATTACCATGGATATTCAATTGCTGCTGCTTACGATCGGGGTATCATTCATACTGGCGGTGATCGCTGCTCCCTTGTTGATTCCGTTGCTGCGCCGGATGAAATTCGGCCAGCAGGTCAGAGACGACGGACCCCAGAGCCATTTGAAGAAAACGGGCACGCCTACCATGGGCGGAGTCGTCATCCTGCTTGCTTTTACGCTTACGTATTTGAAGTTTTCAGCCATTAAAAACACGGATTTCTACGTCCTGCTTGTGGCTACACTTGGCTTTGGGCTGATCGGTTTTCTGGACGATTACATCAAAATCGTGTTCAAGCGCTCCCTTGGCCTGACGCCGCGCCAGAAGCTGTTCGGACAGCTTTTCTTTGCAGGCATCATGTGCTGGCTGCTTATACAGAATGACCATAGTACGGCTATCGGTATTCCGGGGACATCCTGGTCATTCGATTGGACCGGCTGGTTTTATTATCCATTTATCGTCATTATGATGTTGGCGATCAGCAATGCGGTAAACTTCACGGACGGACTGGACGGGCTTCTGTCCGGAACGAGCGCCATTGCCTTCGGCGCTTATGCCATCATCGCCATTCAGGCGTCATTGCCGGCGGCGGTCTGTGCCGCTGCCATGATTGGCGCGGTGCTCGGCTTTCTCGTGTACAACGCCCATCCCGCCAAAGTATTCATGGGTGACACCGGCTCGCTTGGTATCGGCGGGGCGATCGGCGCGATCGCCATCGTAACGAAGAGTGAATTGCTGTTTCTCATCATCGGCGGCGTGTTTGTCATCGAAATGCTTTCGGTCGTCATTCAGGTCACGTCCTTCAAGACACGCGGCAAGCGTGTGTTCAAAATGAGCCCCATTCATCATCATTTTGAGCTGTCGGGCTGGTCGGAATGGCGGGTTGTCATCACATTTTGGGCAGCAGGGCTGCTTCTCGCAGGACTTGGACTTTATCTGAGCAAGGGGTTGTAGAAAATGAAGCATCCGGATACTTATAAGGGCCTTGAAGTCGTCGTGCTCGGGCTGGCCAAAAGCGGAGTCCAGGTGGCGAAGGTGCTGCACAGAGCGGGCGCCGTCGTAACGGCAAATGATCAAAAAGAGAGGGAACAGTGTCCCGAAGCTTCCGAACTGGAGGCTTTGGGAATTTCCGTTTTATGCGGAGGGCATCCGGACGACCTGATCCATTCCGGTGTTAAGCTGCTGGTCAAAAACCCGGGGATTCCCTATACGGCCCCTCCGGTGCAAAGAGCGCTGGAGCTTGGCATTGAGGTCGTAACGGAGGTGGAGGTCGCTTATCATATCTGTGAAGCGCCGATCATCGGCATTACCGGCTCTAACGGAAAAACGACAACGACCACCTGGGTCGGCAGGATGCTGGAGGCTGCGGGCATGAAGCCGATTGTGGCCGGCAATATCGGGACACCGCTCTGCGAGGCGGCAGCAGATGCGGAGCAGGACAACTGGATGGTCGTGGAGCTGAGCAGCTTTCAGTTGAAGGGCACCCGCGACTTTCGTCCGGCTGTGGCCTGTCTGCTCAATATCGCAGAGACCCATCTGGATTACCATGGCAACATGGAAGACTACATATCCTCCAAAGCAAAGCTGTTTGCAAACCAGCGGCCGGAGGACACGGCAGTCCTGAACTGGGACGATCCGGTATGCCGCGAACTGGTTCCCTACATGAAGGGCAAGGTGCTGCCTTTTTCCCTGACTGAGCGGCTGCAGGAGGGTGTGTATGTTGATCCTCCTTATGTGCCGGAGGTGGAGGATGATATCCGGCGCGACATCGTTTACCGCGATGGCGGCGGGGTGGTTCATCCGATTCTGCCGGTTGCGGAGCTGGGCATCCCGGGGCGGTTTAATGTGGATGATGCGCTTGCCGCCTGCGCCATTGCGATTACGGCGGGAGCGCAGCTTTCGGCGCTGGCCGGACCTCTCTCCCAATTCAGGGGAGTGGAGCACCGGCTGGAATTTGTCACCGAGCATGAAGGAGTATCCTACTTTAACAATTCCAAAGCAACCAATGCCAAGGCGACCCAGATGTCCCTGTCCTCCTTTAAGCAGCCTGTCGTGCTGATTGCCGGTGGACTGGACAGGGGCTCGGACTATCTGGAGCTTGTTCCGGCGCTGCAGGGCCGCGTTAAAGCGGTTGTTTTGCTAGGCCAAACGAAAGCAAAACTGGCGGAGGCCGCACGGCTGGCCGGCATAGAACAGATCGAGCTCGTCGATAATGGTGAGGATGCCGCCGCCGCGCTGATCGCAGCAGTGAACAAGTCTGCAGCCTTTGCCGAGTCCGGAGATGTTGTGCTTCTCTCTCCGGCCTGCGCGAGCTGGGACATGTTCAAATCCTATGAAGAGCGTGGACGCATTTTTAAAGAGGCGGTGCATAAATTGAAGTAGGGGGGTGGATAAGCCCCTACTTCGGTGTAAGGGGTGGCCTCCTCCATGAAACAGTCTCGTCCTCCGTCTCCGGATTTATGGCTTTTCGCCTGCATTATAGGCTTGCTGGCCATCGGCATCGTGATGGTGTACAGCGCCGGAGCCGTGCTTGCTTTCCGCGAATACGGGGATTCTTATTATTTTGTAAAAAGACAGCTGCTGTTCGCCGGTCTGGGGCTTGTGGCCTTGTGGTTCACAGCCTCGATAGACTATCGGGTTTGGCGGAAGTATGCCAAGCCGCTGCTGCTAATTTGCTTTGTGCTGCTGGCTGCGGTGCTGATTCCGGGCATCGGCGTTGTCCGCGGCGGAGCCCGCAGCTGGCTGGGCATCGGTTCCTTCGGCATACAGCCGTCTGAATTTATGAAGCTTGGCATGATCCTTTTTCTCGCGAGCTGGCTCAGCCGTCCGGGCTATCCGATCAAATCCTTTCTGCACGGGCTGCTGCCTCCGCTGGGGCTCGCCGGTTTGGCCTTCGGCATCATTATGCTGCAGCCGGATCTCGGGACAGGCACCGTGATGATGGGTGCGTCCATGATTATTATTTTTACAGCCGGTGCCAGCCTGAAGCATCTGGGATTTTTGGGCCTTGGCGGAGCAGCGGGCTTTGCAGCGCTGGTGGCAGCGGCTCCGTACCGGCTGAAGCGCATTACCGCTTTCCTGGATCCCTGGTCGGATCCGCTGGGAGCAGGTTACCAGATTATTCAGTCCTTATATGCCATCGGTCCCGGCGGACTGGCCGGCCTCGGGCTCGGCATGAGCCGGCAGAAATACAGCTATGTGCCCGAACCGCAAACCGACTTCATTTTTTCCATCTTGGCCGAGGAGCTTGGATTTATCGGCGGTCTTACCGTAATCCTGCTGTTTTTTATTCTCGTCTGGCGCGGGATGCGAACGGCGCTTACCATCCCGGACACCTTTGGAAGCCTGCTTGCCGTCGGCATCGTAGGCATGGTAGCCGTTCAGGTTGTCATTAATATCGGAGTGGTCATCGGCCTGATGCCTGTGACGGGCATTACGCTGCCATTGATCAGCTACGGGGGCTCTTCACTCACCCTGATGCTGACAGCTCTCGGCATTTTATTGAATTTATCACGTTTTGCGAGGTGAACCTATGCGCGTCGTATTAAGCGGGGGCGGGACAGGCGGACATATCTATCCGGCCGTCGCCGTTGCCCGGCAGTGTGAGGCGGAAGACCCGGACGCCGCATTTTTATATATCGGAGGCAAGAGGGGATTGGAAAGCAAGCTGGTTCCACAGGAGAACCTTCCCTTCGAATCCATTGACATTACTGGTTTTCGGCGGAGTTTATCTCTTGAAAACGTAAAGACGGTTATTCGTTTTCTGCAGGGTGTGCGCACCTCCAAGGCCCTGCTTAAGCAGTTTAAACCCGATGTAGTGGTCGGAACGGGTGGATATGTTTGCGGTCCTGTAGTGTATGCCGCTTCCAGGCTCGGAATCCCGACCATTATTCATGAACAAAATGCCATTCCCGGATTGACGAACTCCTTTCTGAGCCGTTACGCCGATACGGTTGCCGTCAGCTTTGAGGGGGCTGAGGCCGCGTTTCCCAAAGCGCGCAATGTCCTCTACACAGGCAATCCCCGGGCGACTACAGTACGGAAGGCCGACCGCAACCGCGGGTTTGCAAGTCTGGGACTTCCGAAGGATAGCACCATCGTCCTGGTGGTAGGCGGAAGCAGGGGGGCCAAAGCGATCAATCAGGCGATGATTGAAATGGCACCGCAACTTTCATCCCTGCCGGGCGTCCATTTTGTATATGTTACCGGGGAAGGCTACTTCGACAGCACGGTCGATGAGATTCGAGCAAAGGTCGGCTCGCTGCCGGACAGCCTTCATGTGCTTCCTTACGTGCACAATATGCCTGAAGTGCTTGCATGCACTTCCTTGATCGTGAACAGAGCTGGGGCGTCTTTCCTGGCGGAGATTAATTCTCTCGGAATCCCTTCTGTGTTGATTCCGTCACCGAATGTGACCAATAACCATCAGGAGGCCAATGCCAGAACGCTGGAGCAGGCCGGGGCGGCCGTTATGATTCTGGAGAAGAGTCTGAGCGGACAGACCCTCTTTAATTCTATTTCGCAAATCATGAAAGATACCGGAGTAAGAGAAAGCATGTCGGCTGCTTCGACTCGGCTTGGCAAGCCTGATTCGGCGGAGGTGTTCCTTCGGGAAATCAGGAGATTGGCCGGCAGCAGATAAAGAGTCAGCCCATGGGCGATTGTCACCTTCGGAGTCATCCTGACATAAGATACCGTATCTTTAGACCATCACTCGGGGAGCCGGTTGTTCAGGCACAACGACCGCCTAGCGGAGAAATCCGGTGTTATTCGTATCCGCATGCTGTATTATTAATGGCATTCGCTTTCAGTGACGATATATGAACTGATAGTTTATGCCCTCCTGTAAGGCAGCGGCTGATGCGCTTTATCCGTGAGCATGAAGTGCCCTGGATGCAGCTTGGCAGGGGATCCAATATGCTTGTTGCAGGCAAGGGTATCCGCGGGATTGTTGTGAAGCTGGGCCGAAGGGGATGACTATGTCCGGTTCAAGGGCGAAACCGCGATCGGGGGAGCCGGGCTGTCCTTAGTCAAACTATGCGTTCTGGCAGGCGAGCAGGGGCTGTCCGGTCTGGAATTCGCGGGAGGCATTCCAGGGACGGTGGGCGGAGCCGCATACATGAACGCCGGCGCACATGGGTCTGATGTGTCGAAAATATTCCAGTCCGCTGAGGTTGTACTGGAGACACCGGGCAAGCCACAGCAGAGGACGTGCTTACCCTGATGCAGCATATTCAGAGCACTATATCATCTCAATCCGGCATTCAGCTCGTTCCGGAGGTTTTCGTGGTGGGTGAGCGGTAAACTCGGAGGTGATACATTGGATAAATTGGTGATTGAAGGCGGGAATCCCCTGTCTGGCACCATACCGATCCATGGAGCGAAAAACGCGGCCTTGCCCATACTTGCGGCAAGCCTGCTCGCGAATGGGGAAGTTCAGATTCGCAACGTGCCTCATCTGCTTGACATCAAGGTGATGCTCGGCATTCTGGAGGGGCTGGGCTGCAGCACACGGCACGAGCAGGATACCGTGACTGTCGATTCGTCGAATTTGCTTTCAACGGATATACCGGAAGATCTGATGAAACAAATGCGGTCATCCGTTTTTCTGATGGGGCCGCTGCTCGGACGCTGTGGAGAGGTGACGGTCTATCAGCCGGGCGGCTGTGCCATCGGAGAACGGAAGATTGATATGCACCTGGAGGGATTGAAGGCGCTGGGTGCCGAGATTGAGGAGCAATATGAAAAAATGACGTGCAGGGCCCGCAAGCTGACCGGAACGGATATCCATCTGGATTTTCCGAGCGTGGGGGCCACCGAAAATATTATGATGGCCGCCGTGCTGGCTGAAGGCAGAACCACAATCATCAACGCTGCACGCGAGCCGGAAATTCAGGATTTGCAAAATTTTCTCAATGCGATGGGCGCGTCCATCATAGGGGCGGGGACCGATACCATAACCATCACCGGTGTGAATCGTCTATTCCCTTGCAGCTATGAAATTATCCCTGACCGGATCGTGGCAGGCACGGTAATGATTGCTGCCGCCGCTACACGCGGCAGTGTTACGCTGTCCCGCTGCTGCCCGTCCCATTTGTCATCACTGATTCATGTGCTCCGCCGTGCCGGTGTTCAAATCAGCGCTTCCAATGATATAATGAACGTAAGCTGCATGTCCCGCCCCAAGGCGGTGGACCGGATCATTACGTCGCCATACCCGTCCTTCCCAACAGATTTGCAGTCCCAGGTCATGGTGCTGCTGTCTTTGGCGGATGGATTCAGCGTTATGAAAGAGACCGTTTTTGAAAGCAGGTTTAAGCATGTCGATGAGCTGAACGTTATGGGTGCCGACATTTCCGTAGATATGAATGTGGCATTTATCCGGGGCGTTCCCCGCCTGTACGGCGCGTCGGTTGAAGCCACGGATCTGCGGGCGGGAGCCGCGCTGGTTATAGCCGGACTGGCAGCCAAAGGACGGACAACGGTGGAGCAGGTTCATCATATCGACAGGGGCTACGACCGGATCGAACGCCTTTTTCAGCACCTCGGCGCCCGGATGCACCGGCAGTCCCCTGTACCGGAACAGCTTGATTTTGCAAATTAAACGCCTGCAGCGTCCCCTCCTCATTCGAGGGGACGGGAGGCATTTATTGGAGAGTAATGATGCCACAAGCCAAAATTCCTGTACTTCGGGAAACCAGACCTAAAATGAAGACAAGCCGTAAAATTATATGGATTCTGGTTCTCCTGTTCATTGTTCTGCTTGCCGTATTATTCTTTCGCTCTTCCCTGAGCAGGATTACGGAAATCGACTTCAAGGGCAGCCTGTTCACTTCGCAGGAGGAGCTTCTGAAGCAAAGCGGCCTTCACGTCGGAGGTCAATTTTTCGGAGCCAGCCAGGAGGAAGTCGAGAAGCGTCTGAAAGAAATCAAGTCGATTGAATCAGTCACTGTGGACAAGCAGTTTCCAGGTATTATTAGCATTAATATTAAAGAATATGATACAGTTGCCTATGAGGTAGGTACGGATGGCAATCTGATAGCCATTTTGTCCAACGGGACAAGCGTTGGAGTTTCCAGCAGCGGCATTGCCGTGGAGAAGCCCATTTTAACGAACTGGAAGCCCGATGATCCGTATAAAGCCGAGCTTTGTAAGATTTTGTCGAATATCCCTGGTGAGTGGACAGCCGACATTTCAGAGATCATTCCTGATCCGTCGCCATCCTTCCCGGACCGGATCAAGATGTATACACGATCCCAGTTCCAGGTGCTGACCTCGGTTTCGCTGCTGTCTGAAAAAATCAGCTACCTCAATCAGGTTTTGGAAACGGAGCAGCCGGGACTGGTCAGCATGTTTGAGGCTGACACCTATGTGGCCTTCAAGCCCGAAGAAGAGAGCGGTTCAGCGGAAAATGACACTACTCAGTGAACTGGAAAAATGCTAAAATACATTTTATGTACAATGCATCGCGCTCCTTCTTTTTTCTTCAAATTTTTATTGGCAATCCAGAAGTTGGAACATAAAAAATTTGTAGAAAAAAGAGGGATAAATATTAACGTGTTGAATTAGTTTTAGAAGTGCGTGTTTATGAACGAAATTATATTGGAGTTGGGAGGTGCCACAGAATTGAGCGGCAATGACATCATTGTTAGTTTGGACATCGGTACGTCCAAAGTTCGTGCCATTATCGGGGAAATGAATAATGGAACCTTTAATATTATTGGGGTTGGAACTGCCGACTCGGAAGGTATTCGCAAAGGTGCTATCGTAGATATCGATCAGACCGTACAATCGATCCGGAACGCCGTGGATCATGCCGAGCGTATGGTTGGTATTCAAATATCCGAGGTGTATGTCGGAATTACCGGCAATCATATCGGCTTGCAGACGAGCCACGGAGTTGTGGCTGTATCGAATGAGGACCGCGAGATCGGTGAAGAGGATATCGAACGTGTGCTGAAGGCAGCCGAAGTCATCGCAGTACCGCCGGAAAGAGAAATTATCGATGTGGTCGCCAAGCAATATGTGGTCGACGGACTGGAAGGAATTCAGGATCCGCGCGGAATGATCGGAGTCCGGCTTGAGGTGGAAGCAACCATTGTTACCGGAGCCAAAACGCCAATACATAACCTGCTCCGGTGTGTGGAAAAAAGCGGTCTGCGGATTAAGGACCTGGTGCTTCTTCCCCTCGGTGCCGGACAGCTTTCTTTATCCAAGGATGAGAAAACGATGGGTTCGGTGCTTGTGGATATCGGAGCGGGTTCCACGACGATAGCGGTGTTTGAGGAAGGCAGTATCGTCGCCACCTCAACTCTGCCCATCGGCGGCGAGTTTGTAACCAATGACATTGCCTATGGCCTGAGAACGCTGACGGATCAAGCGGAAAAAGTCAAGCTTAAATACGGATGCGCATGGTATAATGATGCGGCAGCCGATGTTGTATTTAAGGTGACACGCATCGGCAGCAATGTGGACAAGGAGTTCAACCAGCAGGACTTGGCTGCCATTATCGAGCCGAGAGTGCAGGAAATATTTCAGCTTGTTCAGGCTGAGGTTAAGCGTCTTGGTTACACGGGGCTCCCCGGGGGTTATATACTTACCGGAGGCACCGTTGCTATGCCTGGAGTTCTCGAGGTGGCTCAGCACGAGCTTGCTGCATCGGTCCGGATCGCCGTGCCTGATTTTATTGGCGTAAGGGATCCCGGCTACACCAGCGGCGTGGGCATTTTGCATAACGCTATCCGCAATTTCCGTTTGCGTAGCGCAAGCGGAAGCAGCAGCAATGTGAAAAAGCCGGCCAACCGCACGAAAAGCAGCAGCCCCGCTCCGGAAAGTGAGCAGAAACCGGGATTGATCGAACGCCTGAAGAATATGTTCAGCGAGTTTATATAACGGTTGAAAGCTAATTATGCCTATCATGGACGGGCCATCCATGCACATTGAGGGGGAGTTGGAATAGTATGTTGGAATTTGATTTTGAAATGGAGAGTTTGGCTCAAATTAAAGTAATCGGGGTAGGCGGCGGCGGAAGCAACGCCGTAAACCGAATGATTGAAAACGGCGTTCAGGGGGTTGAATTCATTACGGTCAACACGGACGCCCAAGCTCTTCATCTTGCCAAATCGGAGCACAAGCTCCAGATTGGCGACAAATTGACCAGAGGTCTTGGTGCGGGCGCAAACCCGGATGTGGGGAAGAAAGCCGCAGAGGAATCCCGTGAATTGATCATGAATACCCTTAAAGGGGCGGACATGGTGTTTGTAACCGCCGGCATGGGTGGAGGCACAGGTACGGGAGCAGCTCCTGTAATCGCTGAAATCGCCAAGGAATGCGGCGCTCTTACGGTAGGTGTCGTTACGCGGCCGTTTACCTTTGAAGGACGCAAACGCTCAAACCACGCCGAGCAGGGCATTGAAGGACTGAAGGAAAAGGTTGACACGCTTATTGTCATCCCGAATGACCGCTTGCTTGAAATTGTGGACAAGAAAACACCGATGCTCGAAGCGTTCCGTGAAGCGGACAACGTGCTGCGTCAGGCCGTGCAGGGCATTTCCGACCTGATCGCCGTACCGGGGCTGATTAACCTCGACTTTGCGGATGTGAAAACGATCATGACGGAACGCGGTTCCGCGCTGATGGGCATCGGATACGCGACAGGCGAGAACCGGGCGGCAGAAGCGGCGCGCAAGGCGATTATGAGCCCGCTGCTTGAGACGTCCATCGAAGGCGCCCGCGGTGTCATTATGAACATTACCGGCGGATCCAATCTTTCCCTCTATGAAGTCAATGAGGCGGCCGAAATCGTAACATCGGCTTCCGATCCGGAAGTGAACATGATCTTTGGAGCCATCATCGATGAAGAGATGAAGGAGGAGATCAAGGTAACCGTAATTGCCACGGGCTTTGAAGGCAAAGCGGCTGCGCCAGCGCCTGCCCGCAAACCGACAGTCAGCAATCCGGAGCCTTCCGAGACACGTTCGCCGAATTTGCGGCCTTTCAGCAATCAGACAAGCGGTGATCAGCTCGATATACCGACATTTTTACGCAACCGTTCCCGCAACAACAATGACTAGCATGAATGAGCAGAAATGTCCGCAAGTAGTATTCTACTTGCAGGACATTTCTTTTTTTAATTGGGAGATTGCCTGAGACTAGCATGGAAAGGAGTTTCGTGTTTGCGGGTTTTCCATATTCTTCACATATTGATTTCAGAACAAATTGTCAACAGCGAGTACCTAGCCAAGCTGTTGAATGTGTCATCACGCACCATTCGGACGGATCTGAAGGAATTGTCCGCATTATTGTCCACACACGGAGCTACGATCAAGTCGCTTAAAGGAGCGGGCTACCAGCTTGAAATCCATGATGAGCAGCGTTTCCGGCACTTGCTGAAGCAGTTGAAGGAAAGTGAAATGGCCACGCCGCAACAGATCAGCGGATCCTCCGAGAGCAGGCACCGTTTTTTGATCCGAAAACTGCTGCTGACGGAGGAATATTTCAAGCTTGATGACCTGGCCGACCTTTTGTTCGTAAGCCGCTCGACGATACAAAACGACATCAGGGAAGTGCGGCGAATACTGAAGCATTACGGCCTGACGTTGGAGAATCGCCCCCATTACGGCATTAAAATCAAGGGTAGTGAGACACAGCTGCGGTATTGCATGTCTGATTATATTTTTAGCCGCGCGGATGATGCCGCCGAGAGTACGCATTCACCGTCCATTCTGTCCGATGAGGAAATGGCCCTGATCAGAGAGGTGATTCTTGAGCGCATTGAGGCCAACGATATTACATTGTCAGATATTGCCCTCAACAATCTCGTCATTCATATCGCGATAGCGTGCAAACGGATACGGGATAAAAGGTATGTCTCTTTTTATCCGCAAGAAATGAAGAAAATTGAGGGGCAAAGGGAGTTTGGTGTGGCGGCTGAGATTGTGTCCAGCCTTGAGCGCAAGATGAATCATTCCTTTCCTTTCGCTGAAGTTGCCTATATAGCAGTGCATTTGCTTGGTGTAAGAACCGTTGCGGCCGCCAATATGGACGATACTGAAATTAAAGGCATGATCGATGGCGAAATATACGACCTGACCGTTGAAATACTGGATAATATAGAAAAACGGATGCAGTTGGGCATACGCCATGATAAGGAACTGTTTGTTACATTTTGCCTGCACCTCAAACCGGTCATTAACCGTTTCAAGTATGGCATGAATTTGCGCAATCCGATGCTGGATGAGATCAAAGCCAATTATCCGCTTGCCTTTGAGGCAGGTGTTTTGGCGGGTGAAACGATCAGGCAGCGGCTTGGCATGGAAATTGAAGAAAACGAGATTGGTTACCTGGCTATTCACATCGGTGCGGCGATCGAGCGAAAAAAAATAACGAACACCCCCAAAAGATGCCTGATCGTTTGCGCATCGGGTAGAGGAAGCGCCAAATTGCTCTATTACAAGCTGCAATCGGAATTTGGCTCCAAGCTGGACATTGTTGGTACGACCGAATTTTACAAGCTCAAGCAGATGCCCTTGGATACGCTGGATTTTGTAATCAGCACGATCCCCATTTCAGACGAAACGCTGCCGGTGCCGATCATCCATGTCAATACATTTCTTGGTGGCGGGGACATCGACAAGATTGAACAGGCGATCTCGGAAACGGGACTGCCCGCTATCCATTATGTGCGGAAGAAGCTCGTTTTTCTGCAGCAGAAAATGGATAGCAAGGAGGAAGTACTGGCGTTTATAGCGGACAGGATTCTGGAAGCGGGGCTTGTCAAAGGCCCGTTCCTGGAGTCTGTGCTGGAGCGCGAAGCGATGTCTTCCACATCGTTCGGCAATTTTGTGGCCATCCCCCATCCCATGGAGCCTTTTGCGGATTCGACCTTCTGGGCTGTTTGTACGCTGCAAAAGCCCATAGATTGGGACGGCAAGCCGGTGCAGTTTGTATGCATGTTGTGCATGCAGCGCAGCAAAACGGAGGATGTGCAGGGCATGTACAATATTTTGCTTACGATTTTGAACAACGAGAATTTGGTTCAGCAGCTCATTAAATGTAGAACCTATTCGGAATTTGTGCGAGTGCTTCATGGGCATGTGTGAGCTGTAATCCGGTGATCAGAATGGTTGGAGGAATATCCCGATTCTTTAAAGAGGGATGTTCCTCTTTTTTGTATATGGATGACAATAATATATTTCCGTTATTAAGCGGAAAAAACATATGTTAAGTCGAAACCGTTTGCAATTTATAATAAATTTGCAGCCAACATCTATAGCAAAGGTTGCAGCTAAATCAGGGCTGCTCTGAAGGGGGAAACATTAAAGTGAGTGAAAAAGAAACAAACAATTCCGTTGGTGAAGAGATGCTGGATGATACTGAAATAGTGTTTCAGATCATTTTGTTCGCAGGCAATGCCCGCAGCTCGGCGATGGAAGCCATTGAGCTGGCTAAAGCCGGCAAGTTCGCCGAAGCACGGGAGGCGCTGGCAGCTGCCAAGACGGAGCTGGTATCTTCCCACAAAATCCAGACCGGATTGATCCGGAAGGAAGCAGAGGGAGAGAAAACGACAATGTCCGTGATGATGGTGCATGCGCAAGATCATTTGATGAACGCCATTACCATTCGCGACATGGCTGCCGAGTTTGTGGATTTGTATGAACGAATTGAACAATTGGGGTCGAAATCGTAGAAGGAGGTCTTTCTGATGGGAATCAAGGATAAACTTGTCAATGGCCTCACATCCGCAGCGAATGCCATTAACAATTTTAAATATATCATGGCTATCAAATCCGCTTTCATCACGCTCATGCCTGTCATTATTGTAGGCGCTTTCGCGGTTCTTATCTCCAATATGGTGATGGACCCGACGAATGGGCTTGCGCATTTTCGCCCGTTCGCATTTTTGGCGGATTACAAGCCGATTTTCACAGCAATCAACTATGCCAGCTTAAACATTCTGACAGTGCTCGCTATTTTCATGATTGGTCTGGAGCTGGGGCGAATTAACGGGGAGAAAAACTTTTTCCCTGGGCTGCTGGCCGTCATCTGCTTCGTGGCTGTTACGCCAACAACGATTCAAATGATGGTGAACGGCGACATGCAGCAGGTTACGGATGTGATTGCACGTCAGTTTACAGATACGAAAAGCTTGTTCCTCGGTATTTTTGTGTCGATCCTGTCTGTTGAACTGTACAGCAAGCTAGGCAAATCGGATAAGCTCAAAATCAAGATGCCGGAAAGTGTTCCACCCAATGTGGCTGTTTCCTTCTCGGCGCTGATTCCTGCGATTATTACCGTAACCGTTTTCTCGGCCCTGGGATTTTTCTTCCACAAGCTTACAGGCTTGTACCTATATGATGCCGTTTACAATGTAGTACAAAGACCGCTGGAGACGGTTATGCAAGGCTTACCGGGAATCCTGACCTTGATGCTGGTTGCGCAAATTTTCTGGGTTATCGGTATTCACGGCAATCAGATGGTAAAACCGATTCGCGAGCCGCTGCTGCTTGGAGCCATTACCGTTAACATGACGGCTTATGAGCAAGGGCTGCCTATTCCCAACATTATTACGATGCCGTTCTGGGATGTCTACATGAGCATCGGCGGTTCCGGCATTACGCTGGCGCTGCTAATCTGCATCCTGATCGCCTCCAAACGCGAGGATATGAAAGAGATTACCAAGCTGTCCTTTGGTCCGTCGCTGTTTAACATTAATGAGCCGGTTATTTTCGGACTGCCGATCATGCTGAACCCTATTATGGCTATTCCATTTATCATCACGCCGCTCATTACAGGCACCATCGGTTACTTTTCGACATTGCTTGGTTTTGCGGGCCGTGCGGTCGTCATGGTGCCGTGGACCACACCGCCGATTATCAATGCTTATCTGTCGACAGGCGGAAGCATAGGGGCGGTCGTTACCCAGCTTATATGTATTGCTGTTGCCATATTAATCTATTTGCCGTTCGTCAGAATTGCCAACAGGCGGACTGAAGGATAAGCAGAAATCATTGCAGAATGAAGGAGGAGTCATCGGTGGCTAAACATACAATGGACATCCCGGCTGATTTTATCATAGGGGCTGCTTCATCCGCCTGGCAGACGGAGGGATGGAGCGGCAAGAAGGAAGGGCAGGATTCTTATCTTGACAAATGGTATATCAATGACCGGCACGTCTGGCATAACGGTTATGGTCCGGCCGGAGCGACCGACTTCTATAATCGCTACAGCGAAGATATCGCGCTGATGAAGGAGATTGGACTGACGCATTATCGTACCTCAATCAACTGGTCCCGTTTTTTAACAGACTATGAAAATGTGGTAGTGGACGAAACCTACGCAGATTACGTGGGACGGGTCATTGACGGGTTGATAGCCATCGGTGTAGAGCCCATGATTTGCCTGGAGCACTATGAGCTGCCGGCGTATTTGCTGGATAAATATGATGGATGGTCATCCAAGCATGTGGTTGAACTGTTCGTGAAATATGCGGAAAAGGTGTTTGAGCGCTATGGCGACCGTGTCAAGCACTGGTTTACCTTTAATGAGCCGATTGTCGTGCAGACCCGCGTCTATCTGGACGCCCTGCGTTACCCTTATGAGCAGAACACCCGCAAGTGGATGCAGTGGAATTACAATAAAACACTGGCAACCGCCAAATGCGTGCAATTGTTCAAGGACAAAGGTTATGGCGAAAACGGAGCAAAAATCGGCATCATTCTCAATCCCGAGGTAACGTATGCCCGTTCAAGCGCGCCGCATGATCAGTATGCAGCCCATGTGTACGATCTATTTTACAACCGGGTATTTATGGACCCTATGATCAAAGGTGAATATCCGGAGGAATTGTTTCAGCTGATGGAGAAACATGACATCACGTTCGAGCACACGCCGGAAGAACTGGCCATCATCAAAAACAACACGGTGGATTACGCGGGCATTAACCTGTATTATCCGCACCGGGTAAAGGCTCAGACCAAAGCCTGGAATGAAAACGTGCCTTTCCATCCGTCTTATTACTATGAGCATTTTGATCTTCCGGGCAAAAAAATGAACAAATCGCGCGGATGGGAAATTTACCCTAAAATCATTTATGATATGGGTATGCGCATCAAAAACGAATATAACAATATCGAATGGTTTATTTCCGAAAATGGAATGGGGATCGAGAACGAAGCGGTGTTCAAAAATGAAGAGCAGATCATTCAGGATGATTATCGTATCTCCTTCATCGGCGAGCATTTATACTATACGCTGAAAGCCGTGGAAGATGGCTCCAACTGCAAAGGGTACATGCTGTGGGCCTTTACGGATAATGTGTCCCCGATGAATGCGTTCAAGAACCGCTATGGACTGGTCGAAATCAATCTGGAGAACGGCCGCAGCCGGCATTTGAAAAAATCCGGTTACTGGTACAAGTCGGTTATCGCCGACCGTTCCCTTACCGTTGATTTGGATGAAGAGTACAAGTAACAGAACATGAAAAATCAAACCAGGAGGCGTTAACCATGAAAAAAATTATACTTGCCTGTTCAGCCGGCATGTCTACCTCTATTCTAGTATCCAAAATGAAAAAAGAAGCGGAAGCAAGATCTCTCGAACTCGACATTATCGCCATTCCCGAAAGCACGATCAAGGATGAGCTATCAGGCGTCAGTGATGATGTGATTGCGATCCTGCTCGGGCCCCAGGTCCGTATGCGTAAAAATGCTGTAACTGAAATTGCGGCTCCGTACAACATTCCCGTTGACGTCATCGACACGATGGCTTACGGCAGAGCGAACGGTCCGGCCGTTTTGGACCAGGCGCTGGCAATGTCAGACAAGTAACCGCCTGCGGTTATGATGCTGCTTCAACGAATATAACCCGCTTTAAATCAGGTTGTCTCCGGCAAGCTTCGTGCCGCGGAGGCAGCCTTTTTTGCTGCCCTCCCTCTTAATCCGACAAAAAAAGTCCGGCTGCGCCCTCCAGCGTTAGACAGACTTTGTTCTGTCCCCCTTTTATACTGGTCATATCCTCCAGGAGCTTAGGCGGGGTGAAAAAAAGATGGTTGTCTATATCGATTTGATTTTCCTGACCAACCTGCTTATTGACGCGGTACTGCTGCTCGTTACGGCCTGGATGAGGAAGCTGCGCCCGGCATGGTGGAGGCTGCTGCTGTCCGCCTTCCTTGGCGCAATGTACGTTGTCATGATGTTTGTTCCGCAGCTGTCCTTCATGTTTACGTTTTTGATTAAATTCGCATTGTCACTCTGTATGCTGCTGACAGCCTTCGGATTTGGCGGCCTGCAGTCCTTTCTGCGCACGACCGGCGCTTTTTACGTGGTCAATTTTGTGGCGGCAGGGGGGATATTGGGTGTTCATTATCTGCTGCAGAGGCGGGGAGAACTGTTTAATGGCATATGGTTTACCGCTACCGGCGGGTTGTCATTTAAAACACAAATGGCCTTTTGGTTCATCTTCTGCGTATTTGGCGTCACGATGCTTGTTTTTTATGCCGTGCAGACTTCCCGGCAGCGCACTGAGCGGATATCAAGCTTTACGGGTGAAGTGGAGGTCAGGATCGAAGGAGTGTGCGTCAAGTGTACAGGCCTGCTGGACACGGGCAATCAGCTGAATGATCCGCTGACACGCATGCCGGTCATGGTGATGGAGGCTTCGCTCTGGAGTGAATATTTGCCTCGTGATTGGATCAGGTATCTGGCGGATGGAGAGGCGGACAACCTGGTCATGAATATGGAAGAGTCGTATGCCTGGCGGGATCGCGTACGCCTCGTTCCTTACAGGGGAATCAACAAGAGCACGGCCTTTATGCTGGCGGTGAAGCCGGATGAGGTCAAGGTTACGATGAATGAGCAGACGTTCAGTCATCATCGTGTGCTGATCGGTCTGGACGGAGGGAGATTATCCTCCGAAGGGCGTTATCAGGCTGTTATCCACCCTGAGCTGGCAGCGTCGCAAAATGCGGATGTGTCGGCCTGACAATGCTGCCTGACAACGAATTTTTAATAGGAGGAGTATCATGCGCGTAAAATGGAAACTTGCATTGCAGCTGCAGTATTACCGGCTTCTTTTTCTGTTGGGTCTTAAAGCTGAGGAAATCTATTATATTGGAGGCAGCGAAGCCCTTCCTCCGCCCTTGACCAGGGAAGAAGAGGAATATTTGCTGCAGAAGCTGTCTTCAGGTGACGCCGCGATCCGGGCCATGCTGATCGAGCGCAACCTGCGGCTGGTCGTCTATATCGCCAGAAAATTCGAAAACACAGGCATCAATATCGAGGATCTGGTCTCCATTGGTGCGATCGGTTTGATTAAAGCGGTGAACACCTTTGACCCTGAGAAAAAAATCAAGCTTGCCACCTATGCGTCCCGCTGCATCGAAAATGAAATTCTTATGTATTTGCGCCGCAATAACAAAACAAGGACAGAGGTGTCCTTCGACGAGCCGCTGAATATCGATTGGGACGGAAACGAGCTGCTGCTCTCCGACGTGCTCGGAACAGAGAATGATACGATCTACCGCAATATCGAGGAGCAGGTGGACCGCAAGCTGCTTCACAAAGCTCTGGATAAATTGACGGACCGTGAACGGCTCATTATGGAGCTGCGCTTCGGGCTGCAGGATGGGGAGGAAAAAACGCAGAAGGATGTCGCCGACCTGCTCGGCATATCCCAATCCTACATATCACGGCTCGAAAAAAGAATCATCAAGCGGCTGCGGAAGGAATTCAATAAAATGGTCTGACGGCATCGGCGCACCTCAATCGCGAGGTTCGGGGACAGGAATAAAATGTCCGACCCAGGAGATAATGAACATTAATGTTGCTCCTTGGGAGGTTATGACACGATGACCCGTAACAAAGTCGAAATTTGCGGTGTGGATACCGCCAAGCTGCCGGTTTTGACCAATGCGGAGATGCGGGAATTATTCACATCTCTGCAGCAAAACAACGAACGTTCCGCCAGGGAAAAACTGGTGAACGGCAACCTGCGGCTTGTACTGAGCGTGATCCAGCGTTTCAATAATCGGGGGGAATATGTTGACGATCTGTTTCAAGTCGGCTGCATCGGACTGATGAAGGCCATAGACAATTTCGACTTGTCCCAAAATGTAAAATTTTCCACATATGCGGTTCCCATGATCATCGGTGAAATCCGCAGGTATTTGCGAGATAACAATCCGATACGGGTATCGCGCTCTCTGCGGGATATCGCGTATAAGGCGCTCCAGGTCAGAGATAATCTGACCACCGTCAATTCGCGGGAGCCTACGATTTTTGAAATTTCCGAAGCGCTTAATGTGCCGAAAGAAGATGTGGTGTTCGCGCTTGACGCCATTCAGGATCCGGTTTCTCTCTTTGAGCCCATTTACCATGACGGCGGGGACCCGATCTATGTTATGGATCAGATCAGCGACGATAAGAACAAGGACGTATCCTGGATCGAGGAAATTGCGCTGCGTGAAGCGATGCAGCGGCTTGGGCAGCGTGAGAAGATGATATTGTCCATGCGGTTTTTTGAAGGAAAAACCCAAATGGAGGTTGCTGACGAAATCGGGATTTCGCAGGCGCAGGTATCCAGGCTGGAGAAATCGGCGATTCAACAAATGCAGAAGCATGTAAAGTCTTAGCACCGCAGGCGCAGGACTGATCCTTTTTAACGACCCGGCAGGGTCGTTTTATTTTTGGTCAAGATGGGGCGGCAGGGAAAATTCCGCTTTGTAAATCATATGCTGTAAGTAAAGGATGTGATCATATGAATATTCCGGATGAAGGCGTGTATAGCATCAAAATATCCGATTTCCAGAGCAAGGATGTCATTAATATCCTGGACGGCCGCAGGCTGGGCCAAATATGTGATCTGGAGATCGATCCAAGATTGGGCCGCATAGAAGCGATCGTCATGCCCGGTTCCGGCGGATTGCTCGGATTTTTCCGGCCAAAGAGAGAACTGGTTATTCCTTGGCACAACATTGTCAAAATCGGACCTGACGTCATACTGGTAAGGCATGAGTACATAGAGGAATGGCATATGGAGGAGCATGCCTACAAAACAGGGGGGAGATTCAGGGGGTTATGGGCAGATAGAGACACGGTGCGCTGATTTTGGTACACTGGCTTGTAGAGGTGAGAACAATGACTGAACCGTTTGTCTTGGAACCAATGGATATGGAAGTACTGCCGGGCGCAGAGGATCCTGTGCCCCGGCTGTTGTTTATAGAGGCATGGCGGAAGCAATTCCCGGGCTTGACCGCCGGTTTTACAAGCCGCAGCGGCGGTGTTGGGAAGCAGCCTTACAGCAGCCTGAACTGCGCTCTGCATGTGGGAGAAAATCCCGATACAGTAATCGCCAACCGCGAGCTGATTGCGAGAAGGCTGGGCTTTGAACCGGAAGCGTGGACCTGCGGAGAGCAGGTGCATGGCAGCCGGGTCGTAGCCGTGAGAGAAGAAGACCGCGGCCGGGGCTTTCTGAACCGTGAATCGGCCATTCAGGATGCGGATGGATTGGTGACGGACGTTCCGGGCGTCCTGCTGACTTCCTTTTATGCGGACTGTGTCCCACTTTATTTCATTGATCCGGTCCGGCGGGTGGTAGGGCTCGCCCATGCAGGCTGGAAGGGAACTGTCGCGGAAATCGGTGCGCATATGGTAGAGACGATGGTGGAAGAATACGGCTCAAAGAGAGAGGATTTGCGGGCAGCCATCGGCCCTTCGATCGGACGCTGCTGCTACGAGGTGGACGGTGCCGTGATGGATAAAATCATGGCTTTGGAGTCCGGCATGCCGGGTAATGAAGTGTGGGAAGGCAGTGTTTACACCACGCTTGGCGGGGGAAAATGGATGCTTGACTTGAAACAATGCAACCGACAGATTATGATGAAAGCAGGAATATTGCCGACCCATATCGAATGTACAACGTTATGCACCAGCTGCAATAACGATTTGTTTTTTTCACACCGTAAGGAAAAAGGATTGACGGGAAGAATGGCAAGCTGGATCGGACTGGAAAAGAGGTGAATCTTCCCGTGTCGCTGGGAGATCGGATTCGGAAGGTGAATGAGCGTGTGGAGGCTGCCTGTCAGCGCAGCGGAAGGGCTCGTGAAGATGTTAATATCATTGCTGTCACCAAATATGTATCCGTGAGCGCAATGTCTGCCGTATTGGACAGCGGTCTTCTGCATGTCGGCGAGAACCGCTGGCAGCATGCCGAAGAAAAGTGGAAGCAGCTTGGACACCGCGGAATATGGCATTATATCGGGAATTTGCAGACGAATAAAGTCAAGGACGTTGTCGGTAAGTTCCAGTATATACACTCTCTGGACCGCCTCACTCTTGCCAAGGAACTGGAGAAGAAGGCGGCGGGCCTCGATTTGACGGTTAAAGCCTTTTTGCAGGTCAATATTTCAGGGGAAGAGAGCAAGCACGGCCTGGAACCGGGCCAGGTTGCTGCATTTCTGAAGGACATTTCCGGCCTGAAGCATGTACAGGTGATCGGGCTGATGACGATGGCCCCCTATGTCGACGATCCCGAGCTGACACGTCCGGTATTCCGGGGTCTGCGTGAGCTGCGGGATGAACTGAACGGACAAGCCCTCACTCCGGAACCGCTTATGGAATTATCCATGGGCATGTCCAATGACTTTGAAGTGGCTGTGGAGGAAGGCGCAACCTGGCTGCGGCTCGGTTCCATTCTGGTGGGAAAAGAGGAGGATGAAGGATGGGTGTAATGAATAAATTTATGAACTTCCTCGGTCTGCAGGAGGAGGAAGAAGTCGTAGAACGGGAAAAGTTGCCCGAAGAGGAAGAAGAAATTGAAACCCCCAGCTTTGACAGACGTAAAAACACTAGAACAAACAATGTGGTCAACAACGTGGTCAGCATCCATTCCCAGAAAAATGTGAAGGTCGTGCTGTATGAGCCCCGCTCTTATGACGAGGCGCAGGAGATTGCCGACCATGTCCGTTCCCATCGTTCGGTTGTCGTGAACCTGCAGCGCATCCGCAAGGATCAGGCTCTCCGCATTATTGATTTTTTGAGCGGCACGGTGTATGCCGTTAACGGGGGCATTTCCAAAGTCGGCCACAATATTTTTCTCTGCACACCGGATACAGTGGAGATTCAGGGCTCCATCACGGAAATATTGGCTGACAGTGAAACAGAACTTGACAGAATGAGGTGAGCTTTTTGACGGTTGAGTCAATCATATTCTTTATTGCGCGAATTTATCAGTATATGATTATCGTATACGTTCTCCTTTCCTGGCTTCCCAACGCGCGGGAGAGCTTTATAGGAGAGATGCTGGGCAGGCTGGTGGAACCGTATCTGGCTCCGTTTCGCCGGTTTATCCCGCCGATTTTTGGCATGATCGACATTTCGCCGATCGTGGCCTTGATTGTGCTGAATCTGGCTTCTTACGGTCTGGTCTCGCTGATCGGCTATTTTGTCTAGGAGGTTTACATGCAGACCGAAATTTACTCCCATTTCCACCCGGACGAGAAGGACTTTGTTGACCGGGCCTGGGAGTGGGTAGAGCGGGCAGGACAATTTCACGAACATAAGCTGACCGATTTTCTGGACCCTCGTCAGGCTTACATACTGGGCACGCTGGCTGCCCGCCGCAATGACGTACAGATCCGCCTCGACGGCGGGTACGAAGCGGCGGAACGCAAGCGTGCCCTTGTGGCGCCGGATTACAGTTACCTGGAGGACGAGGATATGGGCATGAAGGTGCTGGCCATATCCTCTGATGACAAAAAAATCGGGGAACTGGAGCACGGTGATTATATGGGAGCTGTGTTGGCTCTCGGGATCAAACGGGGAAAGATAGGGGATATTCACGTACTGGATGACGGGTGTCATATTGTCGCCGCAGCGGATATCGGCCCTTTTCTGTCGATGCATCTGCAGCAGGTTCACCGGGTGCAGGTGCGAAGCGAGTTGCTGCCGCTGGACAAGCTGCAGGTGAAAGAAAGCGCCTTTGAAACGCTAGAGTTCACGGTAGCTTCTCTGCGGCTGGACGCGATCGTCAGCGACGTATACAAGCTCAGCCGCAGCAAGGTATTGGCCCCGATCAGGGCGGGCCGCTGCCGCGTGAACTGGAAGGCGGAGGAGAACCCGGCCACGCCGCTGAAAGAAGGGGACGTCATTTCTTTTCAGGGATTTGGGCGATTCAAGATATTAGAAACCGGCGGTTTGACGAAAAAAGGAAGACAACGTGTAATAATCGGCAAATTTGTATAATGATAAGGCAGGAATCCATTTCTTTTTGTCGAATTGGTTATGCTAACAACTATCCCCGTTTGGACGATTACAGGATATGAAGAACTGCGGAGAACACTAATCTTTCAGGAGGTGCGCGTCATGCCATTATCCCCATTGGATATACATAATAAGGAGTTTGCACGCCGGCTTCGCGGTTACGACGAAGATCAGGTGAACGAATTCCTGGATCAGGTGATCAAGGATTACGAGGCTGTCATCCGTGAGAACAAAGAGCTCGGCGCCGAGCTGATGACACTTCAGGAGAAGCTGGATCACTTCTCCAACATCGAAGAGACGTTGAGCAAAACAATCATCGTAGCCCAGGAGGCTGCCGATGAGGTGAAGAACAACGCCAAGAAGGAAGCGCAGCTGATCGTGAAGGAAGCGGAGAAGAACGCCGACCGCATCGTGAACGAGGCCTTGGCGAAATCCCGCAAAATCGCGCTGGAAGTGGAAGAGCTGAAGAAGCAGGCTTCCATCTACCGGGCACGCTTTCGCACACTGGTGGAGGCGCAGCTGGATCTTCTTAGCCAGGATGGATGGGAAGCGCTGGAGAACCGGGAGCGCGAGGTTTTGGACCGTGAACGGGAAATGAAAGAAATTTACTGATGGCACGAGTGAGCGGCCATTGACTTTTGATCATAAATCGGCTATATTTTTGCACTATAGCAGAACTTTTTGTCACGTTTAAACGAAAAATTCCATGATGGGACCCAGTAGGTCATGATTTTGCTCCCCAGAGAGTTGGCATTCCGGTGCAAGCCAATGTGCAGAGCATGACTGAATATCTTCCCGGAGAAGTGAGCTGAAGCGCCCCGGCGTGAGTAAGCGGTCACCGTATGCCGAACGTTATATCGGCTCCCCGCAGCATGCAGGCGGGGATATGAGCGCCGCTCACTTGTGTATTTACGAGAGAATGCACAAGAGGCGGAATAAGGGTGGTAACGCGAGCACAGCCTCGTCCCTAATACAGGGACGGGGCTTTTTTTGTTGTCGGTTTTCAGCTGAAGCGCCAAGGTTCATAAACGAAAGGACGGATTTTACATGCAAAGAGTGGATGTCAAGGAGAAAGCGCGGACCCGCGAGTTGCGGGTTCTGAATAAGTGGAAGGAAGACGACACATTCCGCAAATCGATGATACATCGTGAAGGCAGACCGAATTACGTGTTTTACGAGGGACCGCCTACAGCGAACGGCAAACCGCATATCGGCCATGTGCTAGGCCGTGTCATCAAGGATTTCATTGGCCGCTATCAAACGATGAAGGGTTACCGCGTCGTCCGCAAAGCGGGATGGGACACGCATGGCCTGCCGGTTGAGCTTGGTGTGCAGAAGCAGCTTGGCATTTCTCATAAGCACGAAATCGAAGAATACGGTGTTGAGGAGTTTATCAAGAAGTGTAAAGCGAGCGTATTCGAATATGAGCAGCAGTGGAGAGATTTGACGGAGGCCATCGGCTACTGGACCGATCTTGATCATCCGTACGTGACCCTGGAGAACAACTATATCGAGAGCGTATGGAATATTCTTGCGACAGTTCACGAGAAGGGGCTGCTGTACCGCGGCCATCGTGTAAGTCCCTATTGCCCTAGCTGTCAGACGACACTCAGCTCCCACGAGGTGGCTCAAGGGTATAAGGATGTCAAAGACCTGAGCGCCACTGCCAAATTCAAGCTGCATGACACCGGCGAATACGTATTGGCATGGACGACCACACCATGGACGTTGCCAGGCCACACGTCGCTCGCGGTGAATCCGGATATGGAGTATGCGAGAGTCAAGCAGGAGGACGGCGTATATATTGTCGCCAAAAATCTGGTGGAGAAGGTCATGAACGGTGATCATGAGATCATTGGTACCCTTCGGGGCTCGGAACTGGTGGGCAAAACCTACACGCCGCCGTTCAACTACATCCAAGTGGAGAAGGGCAATACGATTCTCGGCGCAGGCTTTGTAACGGACACAAGCGGTACAGGGATTGTCCATATGGCTCCTGCCCATGGTGAGGACGACTACAGAGTGTGCCGTGAGAACGGAGTCGGTTTTATCAATGTGGTGAATCTGCAGGGGCGTTATACGGATCAAATCACGGATTTGGCGGGCCGTTTTGTAAAAGAATGTGATGTCGATATCGTGAAAATGCTGTCTGACAAAGGTCTGCTCTATGGCAAAGAAAAATATGAGCACAGCTATCCATTCTGCTGGCGCTGCGATACACCGCTGCTCTATTATGCGATGGACAGCTGGTTTATCAAAACGACGGCGATCAAGGATCAGCTTATCGCTAACAATAGCGAGGTAGACTGGTATCCGGGGCATGTGCGCGAAGGACGCTTTGGCAAATTCCTGGAGGATCTCGTGGACTGGAACATCAGCCGTGACCGTTATTGGGGCACACCGCTGAATATCTGGACTTGCGCGGAAACCGGGGAGCAGTTTGCGCCGCACAGCATCGCCGAGCTTCGCGAACGAGCCATCGGCGACGTGCCGGAGGATATTGAGCTGCATAAGCCGTATGTGGATCAAATCAAGGTCCGCAGCGCCTGCGGCAAATATGAAATGACCCGTACGCCGGAAGTGATCGACGTATGGTTTGACAGCGGATCGATGCCGTTTGCACAGCATCATTATCCGTTTGAAAATCAGGAGACATTTGCCCAGCAGTTTCCGGCTGACATGATCTGCGAAGGCATTGACCAAACTCGCGGCTGGTTCTACAGCCTGCTCGCCGTGTCGACATTGCTGACAGGCAAGGCGCCATACAAGGCGGTTATGGCTACAGGGCACGTGCTGGATGAGCAGGGCCAGAAAATGTCCAAATCCAAGGGCAATGTCATCGATCCATGGGAGATTATCAACGAGTACGGCACGGATGCCTTCCGCTGGGCGCTGCTTTCGGACAGTGCTCCATGGAACAGCAAGCGTTTCTCGAAGGGCATTGTCGGAGAGGCAAAATCCAAGCTGGTGGACACTCTGGTCAACACACATGCGTTCCTGACGCTGTATGCCACGATCGACGGCTTTGATCCGGCGCAGCATCCTTTCAAGCCTTCGAGCCACAAGCTTGACCGCTGGGTCCTGTCCCGTCTGAACAGTCTGATCAAGGTGGTTGACAAAGGCTTGGCCGTGAACGATTTCCTGAATGCCTCCAAGGCGATCGAAGCCTTCGTGGATGAGCTCAGCAACTGGTATATCCGCCGCTCGCGCGACCGCTTCTGGGGCAGCGGCCTCACGGAAGATAAGCTGGACGCCTACCGGACGCTGACCCATGTGCTGCTGACCACCGCCAAGCTGCTGGCTCCGTTCACACCGATGGTGGCCGAGGATATCTATCAGAACTTGAGCAGCGGGGAAAGCGTGCACCTTGAGGATTATCCGGCAGCCGATGAGTCGCTGATCGATGCCAAGCTGGAGCAGGATATGGAAACTGCCCGCCGGGTGGTGGAACTCGCGCGCAACGTGCGCAACGAAACGTCCATCAAAACAAGACAGCCGCTCTCCGAGCTGATCGTTTCCATGGACCGTGATTTTGATCTGGCCGGTTATGAGGAGATCATCAAGGACGAGATCAATGTAAAGCATATCCATACGGAAACGGATGACAGCGGTTTTGTCGACTTCCTCTTGAAGCTGAATTTGAAGGTAGCGGGCAAGAAATATGGCAAAAATGTCGGCTTCCTGCAAAATCTGTTCAAAGGCATGTCTGCGGATGAGACGCGCGCTATCGTGGAGGGTGGTGTCCTGAACGTTGTATCTCCGGAAGGTGAGGAGCTACAGGTTACGGCTGAGGAGCTGCTGGTGGAGAAAAAGGCCAAGGAAGGTTTTGCTTCCGCATCCGGCTACGGCCTTACGGTTGCCCTCAACACGGATGTCACACCAGAGCTGGAGCAGGAAGGCTGGGTTCGTGAAGTGGTGCGTGTCGTTCAGGATTACCGGAAAAAGCTGGATCTGCCGATCGAGAAACGAGTGGCTCTTACACTGGATGTTGACGATGAACTTAAAGTGGCCATTGAACGGTTTGAGAACGTGCTGCGTGACAACGTGCTGGTAACGGAGCTTGCCTTTGGCAGTACCGAGCCTATGGAGCGTGTGGAAGCCGGTGGAAAAACAATCGGGGTTCATATCGCAGAATAAGGCTGCATTGCGAGGCGCATAATAGAATAGAGTGAACTTGGTAAAACGAGCCTGTGCTGCTTGAGACGGATACGATGTCCCTCTGCGCACGGCTCGTTTATTGTTCCCTGCAGGTTACTATGAACAGGGAGGAGTGCTTAAGATGGCTGAAGGCAAGCGTCGTCGCGGCGTAATAAGCCGTTCGGTAGTGAATCATCATATCCGCGGCAATGGGGGGGCCGGAACTTCCTTCATACGAACTGGGAAGAAAAGGCGATTCGGAACCCCGCAATGGATGGCCGACAATATGGAGATTTCCAGGGTAGCCGAATATGCCATGCTGCTCAACAGGCCCTGGCGGCTGATCTGGCTTAATTTGCTGGCAGGAACGTCCCGTGGGGTCGGCATTGCGATCGGCTTTACTTTTTTTGCGGCGACGATTATCTACGTGTTGCAGGTGCTTGGCAAGTTGAATCTTCCCATCATCGGGGATTATATTGCCGATATTGTAAGGATCGTACAGCATCAGCTTGAGCTGTCTACTTATTAGCCGCATTTTTACTCTTCGGCGATATCATCCGGCTCAAGCAGCGCCTCACCCTCACCCTGACTTATATATTTTTGGTACATGGGACCGCGGACGACTGTGACGTTGTCACCGGTGATATCTGTTGCAATGAAGCTTTCGTATGATTCTACAAAACCCTGGTTATCATCGCCGTCTTCAATTTCCACTTCATCATAGTTATGAACTTCGCGGTTTTCGGACATGGCGGGTGAGTTGGAATTGCCCCAGCTTGAAACGATCTGCCATGCATCCTCTCCGTCAAAGCCGTTGTATTCGTGCTCATCCAGACTGGAGCGGCCAAACGGAGGATAGAGAAACTCTTCCTCGACAGGGCGGTTATTCGTAACCTCCTGCTCCGGATTGTATTCGGCGAGGTATTTCGTGTACGGAACGGCCAAAAGGCGCTCATAAGGAATGGGCTTCCCGCTGGCGGCGCAAATGCCATAGGTGCCTTCGTCCATCGCTTTGAGGGCCGAGTCTATACGCTCCAGCATAAACTCATCATGCTCGACCAGCGCCAAATCCTTACCTCGTTCATAGGTTTCCGTAGCAACATCACCCGGGTGGTTATCGATCAGGGACAGCTCGCCTGTCTGTACACGCTCACTGTCGGACAGGCCTCGGTGTCCGTCGCCGCCATGCAGACGATGTTCAATATCCTGCTTGCGCTTTAACAGCTCGTTGCGCAGCGTATGCAGCTGCTGCTCGGTAAGTGGGGACATAAGGCATCTCCTTTCAGAAATCGGACAATGGTCACGGCTGTACATAGGGTATGCCGCAGGCTTCCTTTTTAGAGGAGGGAATTTCTATCAAGGCTGGCGCACAGTGCCTTTCGTGGACGATGTTCCGGCCCTTATGCTACAATAAATGGGTCTGAATGAAGATAGTAACGGAATTATGGGATCGGAGTGACAACGGTGATTTATTATGTAGTGGCATTAATCGTATTTTTACTGGATCAAGGGACAAAATACCTGATTGCAACGAGGATGGAGCTGGGCGAAACCATTCCGGTCATCGGCAGCTTCTTTCAGATTACTTCACACCGAAATCAGGGCGCGGCATTTGGCATTCTGCAGGGACAGCGGGAGCTTTTCATTGTCATTACCGTGGTTGTGGTCATTGCGATCATCTGGTATTTGCGAAAGACAGTCCGCAACGGGCAGAAGCTGCTGCCGTTCGGTTTGAGCCTCGTGCTGGGCGGGGCCATCGGCAATTTCCTGGACCGGGCAATCGCCGGTGAAGTAGTGGATTTCGCGCGCTTCAACTTTGGCAGCTACACCTTTCCGATCTTTAATATAGCGGACTCCGCAATTGTGGTCGGGGTGGCGATTATCATACTGGATACTTTGCTGGATTCAAGACGACAAAAGGAAAGCCGTAGCATGGAAGGAACGGACGCGAATGAATGAGGAGTACAATCACAGCATTTCCGAAGATACGGACGAGAACGAGGGCGGGGATCTGCTGGAATGGACGGTGGATGCGGCAGCGGTCAAAACCCGCATCGATAAATATTTGGCCGACAGGATGACCGATGTGTCCAGATCACAGATTCAGCTGTGGATTGGAGACGGGCGGGTGCTGGTGAATGGAGCGTCGGTGAAGGCCAACTACAAGCTGCTGGAAAATGACCGTATTGAGCTGAGCATACCTGAGCCGGAAGGTGTGGAAATTGTTCCGGAGAATATACCGCTCGATGTGGTATACGAGGATTCGGACGTCATCGTGGTTAATAAACCGCGTGGACTGGTAGTGCATCCCGCTCCCGGACATGCTTCCGGCACACTGGTGAATGCGCTGATGTACCATTGTCGCGACCTGTCTGGTATCAATGGCGAGCTGCGGCCGGGAATTGTGCACCGTATTGACAAGGACACTTCCGGGCTGCTGATGGCCGCCAAAAATGACAAGGCTCATGCTTCGCTGGCCGCCCAGCTCAAGGAGCATAGCGTAACACGCAGGTATATCGCGCTCGTACACGGCAATTTAAGCCATGACCAGGGCACGGTGGATGCACCGATTGGCCGTGATCCGGGCGACCGCAAAATGTTTACGGTCACGGACCGCAACAGCAAGCATGCCGTTACCCATTTTCACGTACTCGAAAGGTTCGGAGATTACACGCTGCTCGAGCTTAAGCTGGAGACCGGACGGACACACCAGATTCGGGTTCATATGAAATTTATCGGACACCCGCTCGTCGGCGATCCGATGTATGGCCGCAGTAAAGGCATCCGCATGGACGGACAGGCGTTGCATGCTGCAATACTGGGTTTTGTTCACCCGGCTACAGGTGAATACCTCGAATTCAGCGTACCGCTCCCGCAGGATATGGAGGACGTGCTGGCCTCCCTGCGCAGCAGATAATATACAGCTTATATTTATGTTAATATTATGTAAGTGTTGAACAAGACCGCCTGTTAAGGCGGTTTTTTTGTGCTTGTAAGCAGCCTATAAAAATAAGCATGGATAAATATGCAGATATATTGTATAATTATTAAAAAGCTTCCGGTCCCCGGCAGGCAAAGGTGTTGACAGTGAAAATTCTTTCTGTCATAATTTCGTGTAGATGCGATGAAATTTATCACACGAAATGTGATGATGAAGGAAATCTGAATAGCACCTTTAAATCAGTCCCGTGAGGCTGGCAAGGTAACGTGAATGGATCACTGAAGTGCTTCCGCTGCGGCGGTATGCCCTCAGTGTGTTCGAATGAGATCAGACGACAGCAGCAGATTGTCGATCGGGACTCCTTGCCAACTTGGGCAAGGAGTCTTTTTTGTATCCGTCACGGGACCAGATCTGAAGGGAACATAACCTGAGGAGGCTGGGAGCATGAGCAGCAACGAAATGCATGTACTGATGGATGAGCTGGCGATCCGCCGCGCTTTGACCCGGATAGCGCATGAAATACTGGAGAAAAACAAAGGCATCAACGGTTGTGTGCTGGTGGGAATCCGCACGCGCGGAGTGTTTCTGGCCAAGCGGCTGGCAGCCAAAATTGAAGAAATCGAAGGCACCCCGATCCCTTGGGGCGAGCTTGACGTAACCCCTTATCGCGATGACCGCGGAGCTTCAGCAAGCGAGGATCGCAGCAAGCAGCTTGTCATGACCCCGACGGATGTATCGGTGCATGACAAAAAGGTCATTTTGTTCGACGATGTACTATACACAGGACGGACGATCCGTGCGGCAATGGATGCGTTAATGGATTGCGGCCGGCCGCAGATGATTCAGCTAGCGGTACTAGCAGACCGGGGGCACCGGGAACTTCCGATCCGCCCCGACTATATAGGTAAAAATATCCCCACCTCGAAAACGGAAGAAATCGTGGTCGCCTTGAAAGAAGCGGACGGCAAGGACGAAGTGACGATCATTCAGAACCGGGGGGAGCAGGCATGACAACAGCAGCAGCCAGTAAATTGAAGGACCGCAGCCTGCTTGGGCTTAAAGATTTGAGCCGCAGCGAAATTGAAGCGATTCTCGATCGCGCGGCATACTGGGAGTCCCAGCCGCAGAAGCTCGTGCCTGTCCTGCAATCCCGTTTCGCAGCCAATATGTTTTTCGAAAACAGCACACGCACACGATTCTCCTTCGAAATGGCGCAGAAGCGTCTCGGGGCACAGGTGCTTAACTTTGCCGCAGCGGCATCCAGTGTAGCAAAGGGAGAGTCCATCTACGATACGGTGAGAACACTCGAATCGATGGGCATTGATGCCGGGGTCATCCGGCTCAAACCGGCGGGAGTGCTGGAGCAGCTTGCGGAAAAGGTTAATGTGCCGCTTGTGAACGCGGGGGACGGCAACAATGAGCACCCGACACAGGCGCTGCTCGATCTGTACACGATGCGCAAATCGTTCGGAGAACTGAAAGGGCTGCGCGTATCCATCATCGGCGATGTGCTTCACAGCCGGGTGGCGCGCTCTAATCTGTGGGCCCTGCAAAAGTTCGGAGCACAGGTGAGCTTCTGCGCCCCGCCGAATATGCAGGCACCGGAACTGGCGGAGCACGCTCCGTATGTAACCATGGAAGAAGCGCTGCAGGCGGATGTCGTCATGATGCTGCGTGTACAGCTGGAGCGGCACGCGGAAGGCATGCTGAAGTCGGCGGAGAATTACCGTGAGCACTACGGGCTTACAGAGGAGAGAGCCTCCAAATTGGCTCCGGGCACGATTATCATGCATCCTGCACCGATCAACCGGAATGTGGAGATTGATGATGCAGTCGTGGAGAGCGGGCAATCGCGGATCTTCCCGCAAATGGCTAACGGCGTTCCCATCCGCATGGCGGTTATGGAACGTGCGATGAAGCTGTAAGCAGGCCGGATGAGGAAGCAAACTACCTGAAGCGGAGGAGAAAAAACAAAATGGCCCAGTTGATTACAAATGCAAGCGTACTGAACGAGCAGGGGGAGCTTGAGCGTAAATCCATCCTGATTATAGATGGCAAGATTTCGGCAATTGTGGATGCGGATGCCGGTTTAAGCATTCTGGTTGAAGCCGGAACACCGATGGATGAACGAAAGGTTGAAACGATTGACGCCCAGGGCAAGCTGGTCATTCCTGGATTGATTGACATGCACGTTCACCTCAGAGAGCCGGGCTTTGAACATAAAGAGACAATCGAAACCGGCAGCAGATCAGCAGTGAAAGGCGGGTTTACCACGATTGCCTGCATGCCAAATACGCGTCCGGTGACCGACAATCCGGAAACGGTACAGCTGGTGCTGAATAAAGCTGCCGAGGCGGGACTGGCCAAAGTCCTGCCTTATGCGGCCATCACCAAAGGCGAGCTCGGACGGGAGCTGACGGATTTCGAAGCGTTGAAAGCAGTCGGAGCCGTCGGCTTTACGGATGATGGTGTCGGCGTGCAGAGCGCACAGATGATGAAGGACGCCATGTTCAAGGCGGCTGCTCTTGGAATGCCGGTGATTGCGCATTGCGAAGACAACACCCTGGTTGAAGGAGCGCCGGTGGCAGAAGGCGAATTTGCAAGACGCCACGGACTGAAAGGCATTCCGAACGAATCGGAGGCCATTCATGTCGGCAGGGACATCCTGCTGGCTGAAGCGACAGGTGTGCATTACCATGTATGCCATGTCAGCACAGAGCAATCCATTCGCTTGATCCGTCAGGCAAAAGAGATTGGAATCAACGTTACCGCCGAGGTGTGCCCTCACCATCTGTTGTTGTCCGAGGAAGATATTCCGGGGCTTGACGCCAACTGGAAAATGAATCCTCCCCTCCGTTCGACACGGGATGTGCAGGCCTGCATTGAGGCGCTGCAGGACGGAACCATCGACATCATTGTCACGGATCATGCACCGCACAGTGAGGAGGAAAAGGCGAAAGGCATGCAGCTGGCGCCGTTTGGCATCGTAGGCTTTGAAACAGCCTTCCCGCTGCTGTATACCCGGTTCGTGGCCACCGGAGTATGGACACTGGATTTTCTGGTGAAACGCATGACTTCAGATCCGGCCAGAGTATTCGGTCTGGATGCCGGGGTCCTGGAAGAGGGAACGCCTGCTGATCTGACCATGATCGACCTCGAAAGCGAGCAGGTGGTTGACCCTCTGACCTTTGAATCCAAAGGCCGCAACACTCCTTTTACAGGCTGGAAGCTGAAGGGCTGGCCGGTGAAGACCTGGGTGGACGGGCGGCTCGTATGGAGCGCAAACGTACAATAACGAAACGACATTGATCTATAAAGACATAATTGAGGAGTGAGAACGGGATGCAGGCAAGATTATTGCTTCAAGACGGTACGCTGTTCACCGGCAAGGCATTCGGCGCGGATGGTGAAAAAACGGGTGAAGTCGTATTTAATACAGGGATTACAGGCTATCAAGAGGTGCTGACAGATCCGTCATACTGCGGCCAGATTGTCACGATGACGTATCCGCTGATCGGCAACTACGGAATTACACGTGACGACTTTGAATCCGTGCGTCCTTACGTGCACGGCTTTGCGGTTCGCCGTTACGAGCCGGTACCAAGCAACTGGCGGGCACAGTACAGCGTGGATGATCTGCTGAAGGAATACGGCATCGTCGGCATCAGCGATATCGATACCCGCATGCTCACCCGCATGATCCGTCATCATGGTACGATGAAGGGCATTCTTACAACCTCCTCCAAACCGGTGGAAGAACTGATGGAAATGATGAACGATACAACGATTGCCGAGCTGCGCAATCAGGTGCCGATGACCTCGACGCGCCACGTATATAACAGCCCGGGAAGCAAAGAACGGATCGTGCTGATTGACTACGGCGCCAAGAGCGGCATTTTGCGTGAGCTCAACAAGCGTGATTGCGACGTGGTGATCGTACCGCATGATACGACAGCGGACGAAATCCGCAGGCTCAATCCGGACGGAATTCAGCTTTCGAACGGTCCCGGCGACCCGAAAGACGTTCCGCATGCGGTGAAAACCATCGTCGAGCTGCTTGGTGAATATCCGATGTTCGGCATCTGCCTGGGTCATCAGCTGTTCGCACTGGCCACCGGCGCAGACACCGAGAAGCTGAAATTCGGCCATCGCGGAGGCAACCATCCCGTGAAGGAGCTGGAAAGCGGGCGCTGCTTCATCACTTCGCAGAACCATGGCTACACGGTCAACGAAGAGTCCGTGCACGGTACGGACCTGGAAGTGACCCATATCAACAATAACGATAAGACCATTGAAGGTCTCAAACATAAGAAGTATCCTGCGTTCTCGGTGCAATACCATCCTGAAGCGGCGCCAGGTCCGCAAGACAACAGCTATCTGTTCGACCGCTTCCTTGAGATGATCCGGGAGCACAAACAAAACCATCCGAAGCAGCCGCGCCAGGTCGTTATCGCAGCTGCCGGGAAAGGAGTCCGCTAATATGCCGAAGCATAAAGACCTCAAGAAAATACTGGTGATCGGTTCCGGACCGATCGTCATCGGCCAGGCGGCTGAATTCGATTATGCCGGTACCCAGGCATGCCAGGCGCTCAAGGAAGAAGGCGTGGAAGTCATCCTGATCAACAGCAACCCGGCAACCATCATGACGGACACCAATATGGCGGATAAGGTATACATCGAGCCGATTACGCTGGAATTCGTGACACAAATCATCCGTCAGGAGCGTCCGGACGGCCTGCTGCCAACCCTCGGAGGGCAAACGGGCCTGAACATGGCGGTGGAGCTGGCGCGAGCGGGCGTCCTGGAAAGCGAGAACGTGAAGCTGCTCGGCACTCAGCTCAGCTCCATCGAAAAAGCGGAGGACCGCGATCTGTTCCGTGAGCTTATGCGCGAGCTGGAGCAGCCTGTACCGGAAAGCACGATCGTGACCACCATGCAGGAAGCTCTGGATTTTGCAGGAGAAATCGGCTACCCGATCATTGTGCGCCCGGCTTATACGCTTGGTGGTACAGGTGGCGGTATCTGTGCGACGGAAGAAGAGCTGCGCGAAACGGTGGCCTCCGGCCTTCGTTACAGCCCGATCAGCCAATGTCTGATCGAAAAAAGCATTGCCGGCATGAAGGAAGTCGAATACGAGGTTATGCGCGACGGCAACGACAACTGTATCGTTGTGTGCAACATGGAAAACTTTGACCCGGTTGGCGTTCACACCGGAGACAGCATCGTAGTGGCACCAAGCCAGACGCTGTCTGACCGTGAGTACCAGATGCTGCGCTCGGCATCGCTGAAAATTATCCGCGCGCTCAACATTGAGGGCGGCTGCAACGTGCAGTTCGCGCTGGACCCATACAGCTATCAATACTATGTTATTGAAGTCAATCCGCGCGTAAGCCGTTCGTCGGCGCTGGCTTCCAAGGCAACCGGTTATCCGATCGCCAAGATGGCCGCTAAAATCGCGCTTGGTTATACGCTGGACGAAATCGTCAACCCGGTTACGGGGCAAACGTATGCCTGCTTTGAGCCGACGCTTGACTATATCGTAAGCAAAATTCCGCGCTGGCCGTTCGACAAATTTACGTCAGCCAACCGCAAGCTTGGCACGCAAATGAAAGCTACCGGCGAGGTTATGGCGATCGGCCGGACTTTTGAGGAATCCATCCACAAGGCGGTCAGATCACTGGAAATCGGCGTACACCGCATTTATCTGAAAGGCGCCGAAGATCTCTCTGATGAAGTGCTGAAGAGCCGGCTTGTTAAAGCGGATGATGAACGCATATTCCTCATTGCCGAGGCCTTCCGCCGTGGGTACAGCCAACAGGAGATTCAGGATTTGACGAAGGTGGACTGGTGGTTCCTGGACAAAATTGAAGGCATCGTCGGCTTCGAAAGCCGTATGGCAGCAGAGCCGGAGCTGACTTATGAGACTCTGTATCAAGCCAAGCGTCTCGGTTTTACGGACCGGTCGATTGCGGAAGTGCGCGCGTCCGGCCAATTGGGCGGACACTGTACTACGGAAGTGGAAGTCCGTGAATTCCGTCTGAGCTATAATTTGCGTCCTGTCTATAAAATGGTGGACACCTGCGCTGCAGAATTCGAGGCGACCACGCCATATTATTACTCGACCTACGAAACAGAGAACGAGGTTTCCGAGACCCGCAAAGAGAAGGTTGTCGTACTGGGTTCCGGGCCAATCCGGATCGGTCAGGGGATCGAGTTCGACTACTCGACGGTGCACGCGGTATGGGCGATTCAGAAAGCCGGCTATGAAGCGGTGATCATTAACAATAACCCTGAGACAGTGTCCACAGATTTCAATACGTCCGACCGTCTCTACTTCGAGCCGCTCTTCTTCGAGGATGTCATGAACGTCATCGAGCAGGAAAAGCCGATCGGTGTCATCGTGCAGTTCGGCGGTCAAACGGCGATCAACCTGGCGGCACCGCTGAGCGCCGCAGGGGTAAAAATCCTTGGTACGGATCTGGCCAGCATTGACGAAGCGGAAGACCGCAAAAAGTTCGAAGCGCTGCTGTCCCGTCTCCGCATCGCACAGCCGCAGGGCAGCACGGTGACTTCGGTTGATGAAGCGGTCGGAACCGCGCAGGGACTGGGTTATCCGGTGCTTGTGCGTCCTTCATACGTGCTCGGCGGACGCGCGATGGAAATTGTATACTCGGACGACGAGCTGCTCAGCTACATGAAGGAAGCCGTTAAAATCAATCCGGAGCATCCGGTGCTGATCGACCGCTACATGCTTGGCAAAGAGGTCGAAGTGGACGCCATCTGCGACGGGGAAACGGTTCTCGTCCCTGGCATCATGGAGCATGTCGAACGTGCAGGGGTTCACTCCGGCGACTCGATCGCGGTCTATCCTCCGCAGCATCTGGACGAAAGCCTGAAGCAAAAGATCGTGGATATCACCATCAGCATCGCCAAAGAGCTGAAAACGATCGGACTGGTGAACATCCAGTTTGTTATCCATAACGGCGAAGTATACGTCATCGAAGTGAATCCGCGCTCTTCCCGGACGGTGCCGTTCCTGAGTAAGGTGACCAACATTCCGATGGCGAATATTGCCACCCAGGCCATTCTTGGCGCGAAGCTGAAGGATATGGGATATGAAGACGGACTCTGGCCGGAAAGCGATCATGTATCGGTCAAGGTGCCGGTATTCTCCTTCGCGAAGCTGCGTCGTGTGGAGCCGACGCTGGGACCTGAAATGAAATCTACGGGCGAAGTGATGGGCCGTGATGTGAAATATGCGAAGGCTCTCTATAAAGGCCTTGTCGGTGCAGGTATGAAAATCCCGTCTACAGGAGCCATTATCGCCACCGTATCCGACAAGGATAAAGTGGAAGCGGTAGAGCTGCTGCGCGGATTTTACAAGCTGGGTTACAAAATCATTGCTACTGGAGGTACTGCGACGGCACTTGAGCAGGCCGGCATTCCAGTAACGATTGTGAACAAGCTGAGCGAAGGTACGCCAAACATTCTGGATCTGATTCGCACAGGCGAAGCCAACTTCGTATTCAATACACTGACCAAAGGCAAGACCCCTGAGCGGGACGGCTTCCGTATCCGCCGTGAAGCGGTAGAGAACGGAGTGGTGTGCATGACGTCCCTGGATACGGTTCGTGCGCTGCTGGGCATGTTGGAGACGCTGAACTTCTCCTCCGAAGCCATGCCGGCACTGAGCCGCTAACCTTCGGCAGCATCATCAAAAATTTTGGAAAGGACATCTGACAGCTCAAGGCTGAAGGATGTCCTTTATCACGGACGGGAGATGTGAGGCAGTGACGACATTACCGCAGAGTATGGCTGAGCGCCTGATGATTGCATTGGATTTTCCGGATGCGGACAAGGCGCGTAAGCTGGTGAAAAGCCTGCAGGGCATTCCCTGCTATATGAAGGTGGGCATGCAGCTTTTTTACGCAGCGGGTCCTGATTTTGTACGCGAGCTTAAGGATAAAGGCTATTCCGTTTTCCTTGACCTGAAAATGCACGATATTCCAAATACAGTGCGTGGTGGAGCCGGCAGCATTACGCGGCTAGGTGTTGACATGTTCAACGTTCACGCAGCCGGAGGTTCCGCCATGATGCGCGCGGCCAGAGAAGGAGCACAAGAGGCCGTGGAAGCAAGTTCATCCTTGCTGCTGCCGCAGATCATTGCCGTGACCCAATTGACAAGCACGGATCAGCGTACGATGAATGAAGAAATTGGCATCGCGGGTGCTGTGGAGGACACGGTTGTAAGATATGCCCGGCTGGCACAGGAAGCGGGGCTGCACGGTGTCGTCGCTTCTCCGCTTGAAGTGCAGGCCATCGGGGCCGCCTGCGGACCGGATTTCCGGACAGTCACGCCGGGTATTCGCCCGGCCGGCAGCTCTGTCGGGGATCAGGCGCGTATTTTGACGCCAGGACAAGCTATTGCAGGCGGCAGCAGTTATATTGTAGTAGGACGCCCGATTACGGAAGCAGCGGACCCGAGAACGGCCGCCGAGCAAATTATTGAGGAGATGATGAAGGCATGACAATATCATTGGCACAAATCCCTGAGCAAATTGCAACACATCTGCTGCGCATCAAGGCGGTGGCCTTGCGGCCGCAGCAGCCTTTTACCTGGACATCGGGCATCAAATCGCCGATTTACTGCGACAATCGGCTTACAATGAGCTACCCGGAGGTGCGTGAGCTTATTGCGGATGCTTTCGCTGCGGTGATCCGTGAGCGCTATCCGGAGGCAGAGGTCATTGCCGGGACGGCTACAGCCGGTATTCCGCATGCGGCCTGGGTAGCGCAAAAGCTGAATCTTCCCATGGCTTACGTGCGTGATAAAGCGAAGGGACACGGCAAAGAGAACCAGATTGAAGGACTGATCCGGGAAGGACAGAAGGTCATCGTCATTGAGGACTTGATCTCCACAGGAGGCAGCTCTATCAAGGCGGCAAAAGCGGTAGAGCAGGCAGGCGCAACTCCGCTGGCCGTGCTGGCCATTTTCAGCTACCAGCTGGATAAGGCGACCCAGGCCTTCGCCGAGGCTGGCGTCAAGCTGGAGAGCCTGTCCAATTATTCATCTCTTATGGACGTCGCCCTTCGCGAGGGTGCCATCCAGGAAAGCGAGCTTGAACTGCTCCGTTCCTGGAGACAGGATCCCGCTTCCTTTGGCCAATAAAAAAATATACTGGTCATTATTCCA
Organism: Paenibacillus jiangxiensis; assembly: GCF_046098255.1. Classification (NCBI taxonomy): domain Bacteria; kingdom Bacillati; phylum Bacillota; class Bacilli; order Caryophanales; family Paenibacillaceae; genus Paenibacillus; species Paenibacillus jiangxiensis. Next base: position 10,216 of record NZ_JBJURI010000025.1, on the reverse strand, counting down.
GCCCGGCGGCCGCCGGGCTGTTTCTACTGCCTGGGGATACCCATGTACTAATTGCGCAGGAAAAGGGTACACTAAAAGCACGAAACTGACTTGGAAAGAGGGAGAGCCATGAGGTGGGTGTATTTCGGAAAATTGTATACAACCAAATTTCAGGCGGGATGCCTCGCCAAACGGCTTGAGGAAGACGGCTGGATTTACGGCTATCATGATCCAAGAGCTGTTGAAGTGTATCAATCGAGAAAAGGGCGTTATGGTGTAAAATTCATTTTATAGGGTTTAAGAAGTGCAATGTGCAGCCGGAATCCCTGCTGCAGGGGTTCCGGGTAAAACCTCCCGGCATAACCTTCCTGAAATCGCAAGAAAAACAACTAAATGCGGTCTGTCTTCTGTGAAAGTACATCGATGGACGTTTTTCTTGCAAAAAAAGAAAAACCTCTGCATAACATGCAAAGATTTTTCTCTAAATATGGGCCCTGAGGGACTCGAACCCCCGACCAATCGGTTATGAGCCGACCGCTCTAACCAACTGAGCTAAGGGCCCCAAGTATGACTTACCGACTACAGAATAAAGTAAACAGCGACATTGATTAATATACAATATTGTCTATTACTCCGTCAAGTGATTTTTTTTGGGAATGTAAAATTCGTAAAGCGTGTTTTTTGGGCCGGTGTACATGTCCCCCTTTTTTGCGGTACACTTGTCTTCAAAGGAGGGGACATATGATAAAAGCCATATTTATATTTCTGCTGGCCGGAATTGCTGAAATTGGCGGAGGCTATCTGATTTGGAAATGGCTCCGCGAAGGCCGGGCATGGTATTTGGGACTGGCCGGAGGCATTGCTCTTGTACTCTATGGCATCGTTGCCACGTTTCAGGTGTTTTCTTCCTTTGGAAGAGTATATGCGGCATATGGCGGCGTATTCATTGTGCTATCTATAGGCTGGGCGTGGCTTGTTGATAAAAAAGTCCCGGATTCTTATGATCTGTGGGGAGCCTTGATATGCCTTGTGGGAGTTGCAGTGATGCTTGTCCCGAGAACATAATTTTTCAAAATGTGACTTTGGCTCTACATAATTACCCCTTAAATGTCGACATAGATCATAAGGAGGGGTTCTGATGAACTGGAATGAACTGAAGCTGTTGGCAAAGCTGAAGGAGGCGCGCCCTCAAGGAGAGGGCAGATTTGCGACCGGCATTCTTTGGGGAACACTCATTAGCATTATACTCTGGATTTCGATTATCGGCTGGATTATGATCATTTTCAAATAAACCGTCAGTCCGCCTATACATAAACTGAATATCCATCAGGGAAAGAGCCGCTGAGCTAAAAAGCTGAGCGGCTTTTTTGAATTATAAGCTTCTTCGTTAATTGCAAGAAGATTTTCTTAATCGCAAGTAAAACTTCCTCTAAACGTAAAAGTTCAATCTGTTTTCTAAGCATAATCTGTTTTCCTCTGAAAGTACGTCCATAACGGAGCTCGCGGAATCAGCGCTGCTGTTCTTCTCCGTCTTTGCCGCTGTTTATGCCGGTAAAATCGTCTCTGAGCTTGTCCAGAGCTTTACCTACCGCTTCATCAATCATATCGGTAGCCGCGGGTCTTTGTGGATCCATGTCCGGCAGACAGTCAAAGCCCGGCTCGGTCTTCTCCAGATCATATTTGGATTGGGATGCTCCTTTCGGCTTGTTCGCAGTCATTCTGTTCACCTCATTTATATAAAGGGTTTTACATGTAAGAGCGTAAAACCTGGCTCTTCTTTTTCTGAACCATCCGCTGAATGATGAATCATTAGTGCCGGAGGACGGAGTCATCCTCCGGATGTTTTCAAACGTTTACCGATGTTCGAACAAATCGATGGTGCCGAGCACCATATGGGCAAGTCCGAATCCCAGGATGCCGCTGGCGGCCAGTTTGTATCTGCTTCCCAGCAAAGCTGCTCCTGAAGCTGTAACGACAGTTCCAAGTACGGCAGGTACCAACCCTTCACGCATTCGTAACACCCCTTGTGGTATAGTTTGAAAGACGTTTTTAGTGTACGCATACTTTAAGGGCTCCATCCGGTAAACAGATAAATTTTTTGGCGCCTGCGCCATAATTCTTTCGGTTAAATTTTTTTTGTAAATTATACTTTACAAATCGCGAAAAAAAGCGTAATATATCCAAGTGACCCTAACGAACGGGTTTTTCATCGCACGAGGCGAATTTCGATCTAACGAATGCTTAGATCCTCGGAATGTTGCGAATAATAAAACGCTGAAAAAAGCGGTTGATAAGCCGGGGTGGCGGAATTGGCAGACGCACAGGACTTAAAATCCTGCGGTAGGTGACTACCGTACCGGTTCGAGCCCGGTCCTCGGCATTAACACAGTAATTAACAGAAATAGGCTGGCTCCGGATCAAGGAGTCGGCCTATTTTCATCTTTGGAGAAGTTGGAGATTTTTTCATCTGGGAGGGGAAACGGGTGTTTGGCAACGACTGGGATGAAGCGCTCAAGGAGGAGCTGGAGAAAGCTTATTTTAATGATTTAAGATACAAGCTTGCGAGGGAATATAAACAGTACGAGGTCTATCCACCCAAGGAGGATCTGTTCTCGGCGCTCAAGCTGACTTCGTACAGCGGGACGAAAGCCGTCATTCTCGGGCAGGACCCGTACCACGGGCCTGGACAAGCCCACGGATTAAGCTTTTCCGTCAGACCGGGGGTAAGAGTGCCGCCGTCTTTGCAAAATATTTATAAAGAGCTGCACAGTGATCTCGGAGTGTCTGTTCCTAATCACGGTTATTTGGTGCATTGGGCGGAAGAAGGGGTGCTGATGCTGAATAACGTGCTGACAGTACGGCGCGGCCAGCCGCAATCCCATCAGGGGATCGGATGGGAGCGGTTTACGGATACGGTCGTTGAGGAGCTTAACCAACGGTCTCAGCCTGCTGTTTTTATACTGTGGGGAAGCCATGCGCAGAAGAAAGGCGCATTTATCGACAAAAATAAGCATCTGGTGATCGAATCGAGCCATCCCAGCCCTTTTGCCGCACACAGAGGCTTTTTTGGAAGCAGACCTTTTTCACGCACGAATGCGTTTTTGACAGAACATGGTATGCAGCCGATTGATTGGGCCATACCGAATCACTGACATCCGGAGGTGACGGCATGCGACAATGGATTGGACGTCAGGTCATTGTGCACTATGAGAATGATGGAATGATGCAGGTGCGGGGAACCGTGGAACGAATGAATTATACGGACAAAAGCCTGATCCTCGGCCCCGGAATGCAGACGATTCCTTTCGACAGGATCAGTATCATTCAGCCTTTACATACAGACAGCAGGAACCGTTCCCGCACGAAGCTGCATTCCGTAGGCTACATCATGTCAGACATGCTGCAGTTTGACAATGCCGTATATTTTCAATCCGCCGTCACGGTCTGGCAGGGAGAACGGCTCATTGCCTATCATTCGAGCGTCCGGAGCCATGACCGGGATTTTGTCATAATCGCTGACGGACAAAAATTAAGCAAGAAAGACTATACATTTGTAGTCCGCTCTTTACGCGGTTGTTGAAAATATGCTCATTTATGAATTTTTAATGGTAATTTAAACCTAATTTTTATAAAAGTCTTCAAAAAAGCATGCTTCCTTCCGATAATAAATGTTGGGATTTTTATCCTAATTCAGTGAAAGATGAAAAGGAGAGAAGTGCATGGAAGCTGCAGGCAGGCGATGTGCCTATTTACTCGCTGCACTGCTGCTGTTTCTGACCGTCTATCCGGCGGGGGTTATCCGCGCGGCGGGAACGGATTCGGCGGCATTGGAGTGGAGCAGTCAGGTGCCGGATGAATGGATTGCAGGGGGAGAGGCGGTCCAGTTAAAAATTGCGGCTGTCGACAATTCGGCTAACAAGACGGATGTTACGGCCGAGGCTGAATGGACGTCCAGCAATAACGGGGTTGCCAAGGTGGAGAATGGGCTGATTACACCACTCTCCGAAGGAACGGCCAGAATCACCGTTTACTGGAACAGCGAAACGCTGGCGCTCAACATTAAGGTCAAAGCCCGCTATACAAAGCTGACATTGGAGCCTTCCAGTAAAATTGATCTGCTGACTGGGGGTCAAGGGGAACAATTGAAGGTGACAGGCTTGCTGGCATCAGGCAAGACGGAGACTCCTTCAGGAGTAAGCTGGAGCTCATCCGATACATCGGTGGCAACGGTGGAGAACGGTCTGGTCAAGCCTGTTGCAAAAGGTGTGGCATACATAGCAGCTCGTGCAGACGGGCTCAGCACCCGGATTACGGTGTACGTACGTTCGTCATCACAGGCGCTTTTATTAAGTGAAACGGGAAGCCTATCCCTGTTCCTGGGCGGATCCTCGCAAAAACTGAAAGCGACGGACGTCTCCCTTACCGGAGCGAAAACGGATGTAACGAATAAGGCGGAATGGAGCAGCTCCGACCCGCTTGTACTGTCAGTAGATGAAGGGGTTATCACCCCAAAGGCAGCCGGTAAGTCAACGGTAAAGGTATCCTACAATGGATACAGCAAAAGTGTTAAGGTAACCGTGCTGCCAACCATTGACCGTCTTGTAGCGAGCAAAACGAGCTTGCCGATCATTATGGGCAGCAAAACGACCCTTCCAAGTGTCTCCGCTTATTTGGTGGATGGCTCCAAACGGAGTGTGACTTCTGACGTTACCTGGTCAGTCGGCAACACAGCTGTGGCCAAGCTGGAGAACGGCAAGCTGGTCGCTGCTGCTCCGGGAACAACGAATCTGACGGCCTTCGCCAGCGGGAAGCAGGTGCAAATCCCGGTGACCGTTCAGTATAAAGTGACCAAGCTTACGGTTTCACAGGCCAAATATACGCTGACTGCAGGGCAGGAAACTTCTCTGCCGACCGTCAAGGCCCAGCTTGCCAACGGGTCCTCCAAGGATATCAGCGATGAAGTATCGTGGGTCGCTTCCAACGCAAAAGTAACCGTTCAAAATGGCAAGATCAAAGCGGTCAGCAAGGGGACTGCAACGGTCAAGGCGATGTATATGGGGAAATACGTGAAGGCTTCTGTAAAAGTGGAGCCTGTCATTCAGAGCCTCTCGTCCAGTACGGCCAATGTGGAGCTGAATCTGAAGAAGAGCAAGGGAATTAAAGTGACCGGCGTATTTACAGACGGCTCATCAGCCAATCTGACCAAAAGCATGAAGTGGACGACGTCCAACGCAGGGGTAGCGACTATAAAAGGCTCCACGATCAAGGCTGTCGGCTTCGGTACCGCCACGCTGACGGGGACATACCAGGACAAGAGTGTGCAGATTCAGGTGACCGTGTCCACCAAGCTGGAGAAGCTGGTCATCAGTAGTAAACAAGTGAATCTTGCTCCTGGAGCAAGCCAGAGGCTGACGGTGACGGCGAAGTATGATAATGGGAGCAGCAAAAATGTAACCGATGCGGCCACTTGGACTTCAAGCAAAACGGGCGTCGCTACGGTAAGCGGCGGTAATGTTCAAGCGGTTGCCAAGGGCAGCTCCACGGTAAAAGCTTCCTACAGCGGGAAGTATGTAACCGCTCCTGTTAAAGTCAGTGCGGCCAAGTAGAAATGATAAGCATACTGTTTTAAGGTAAAAAAATAAAGCCCATGGCGTATATGGCCAGGGCTTTTTCTTTTATATTATTCTACACCATCCTTGAAATGGTTGTTCCAGTGCTTGTCGCCTTTATGCATAAAATCTTCGACTGTTTTTTCCAATGTCAACACAAGCTGTTTTTTAATATCGTTGATCGTCTCGCGGAACAGTGCCTCTTCCTGGCCGTTGATTTTTTCTCCGTACAGTGCCTGGGAAGCTACGAACAGGCGGTGCTGCTCAACAAATTGATCAATGGATTCCAACGCATGCTCGACATAATGAGAAATGCTTTGATGTTCACAGGGAAGCAAAGATTTTAATTCCTGCACTTTTATAATGTTTGTCATCATTCTTCACCTTCCAGCCGAATTGTTATGTAAATAATTATACATCGTTTTCGAGAATTTTTCATCACTAAAATTGATTTTTGTGATGTTTTTCATTTCCAGCTGGAAAGTATGACGGATCTTAAGCCTTGCATCTCTGCTTGTTTCGCTGTAAAAAGGGATGGGAATAGAAAAGGTGAAAAATCTTGGTGCTGCAAAGCGCGGAAGGTTGGATAAGGGCATTCCTGAACAGGATGCCCGCAGCATACAACAATAGCTTCAGCAGAGCGGTATAATGATGAAAATAGTCTGCGGGAGCGAGAAACGATACCGCCCGCTCTGTGTTCCAAAAGCATCAAGCTTACAATTGGCCAAGCATTCCGTAATGATATGTGCTGTTTTATTTATTGTTATGGGCTAATGGCATTTTGGGGAAAGATGCATGTTATAATAACGGAAAGCTTAGGAAAGGTTGCCTGGTGACATGAAGCTGTTTAAAGGTTTGTTCTGGGGGATATGCATTAGCCTGGTGCTTTGGTGCGCCCTTATCGGGCTGATTTGGTGGCTTCAGCATTAACGGACATTCCCGGAACACCTCTAGACAATCACTCTTGTGACTTTCTCGACATCTCTTACGGATACGGTATGCACGCTTTTATCATCATACAGATTGAAGGCTGAGGCGTCCGGCAGAAGCTTGGGCCATCCCAGCAGGATGCTTCCGTCAAGCAGTTTGACGATGACAGCTTGCGGTTTCTCCAAGGCTTTTTTTATTTCATCATTCATAAAATTTGAATCCTCCTTATATTCTATTTTTCGTCGGCTTGCTCCTAATAGTTTATAGGTATATGCCTAAAAAATTAAAATTTAAAATTGCTCCTACCTTATTAATTTGCAAAAAAATGATTGTTAAGTTGTTTAATATAGTGTAATATTTATAATCGTCAAATGATAATGATTATCAATATTAATAGGAGGGCTGGCTTGCATAACCAATGATCCGGAGCAAATTTTACATAACCCTCTTATGGTTTTTATTTTCCTGCGCAGTATTGGCGATAACCATACTGGCCGCCGTGTCATTCGGAGCCAAGGAAGCGGATTTGGCTGCGGTGTGGTCGGCTGTGTTTTTTTATGATCCGTCGATAACGCTTCATACTGTTATTCATGATCTGCGGCTCCCGCGCGTCCTCGGGGCAGCAATCACGGGCGCGGCTTTTGCCACTGCCGGTGCGCTGATGCAGGGAGTGACACGGAATCCGCTGGCAGACACGGGGGTACTGGGCATAAATGCGGGCGCGGCCTGTGCCGTTGCGCTCAGCTTTGCGCTGGTTCCGGGTATCTCTTACTCCATGCTGATGAGTATATCCTTTGTAGGAGCAGCGCTCAGCACGCTGTTGATTATGCTGCTCGCTTTATCAACGAAGGGCGGGCTTACGTCTCTGAGGCTGACGATTGCGGGCTCTGTCGTCGCCGCAATGCTGCATTCCTTGAGTACCGGTATTGCGATCTACTTTGATCTGAGTCAGGATTTGGCCTTCTGGTATGCAGGAGGAGTCGCAGGTGTCAGATGGGAGCATCTCCGCATACTTGTTCCGCTAGTTGCTCTAACTCTGCTGTTTTCCTGTGTGATCAGCAGGCAGGTCAACTTTTTGTCGCTGGGCGAGGAGACAGCTGCCAATTTAGGCGTCAAAATCGGCAGGGTGAGGTTTATGGCCTTGGCGGCGGTTATTGTTCTGGCAGGGGCTTCTGTATCTGTCGTAGGCTCTATCAGCTTCATTGGGCTTGTCGTGCCTCATATGGTGCGCCGGTTTGTCGGTGTAGATTATCGGCTGCTGGTGCCAATGTCAGGCTTATGGGGGGCGATTCTGCTCATCTGGGCCGATTTTGCGTCACGAATGGTCAATCCGCCTAGAGAATTTGCCATTGGCGCCATGGTCGCCGTTGTCGGAGTTCCTTTCTTCCTGTATCTGGCCCGGCAGGAAAGGAGGGAGCTGTAGATGAGGCGGGTGGAAAAAAGAAGAACCATTAGGGCGGTGGTTGTGTGCCTTATCCTCCTGCTGGTCGCTTTGATTGTCATCATCATCAGCTTGAACACAGGGACGATCCGGATTGCCCCCATGGAAGTGTTTCATGTGCTGTTTGGCGGAGGGACGGAGACAGATCAGCTGGTGCTGTTCGAGTACAGGCTGCCGCGCATTCTCGTTACGATGCTGGCCGGGATCGGGCTGGGCACGGCTGGAGCAGTGCTGCAAGGGATCTCGCGCAACTCTCTGGCAGACCCGGGCATTCTGGGTCTAAATGCGGGAGCTGCATTCGGCCTGATTGTGTTTGTTTCCTTCTTCAGAACGATGGAAGGCCCAGTCGCCCTGCTCATTCCGATCTTCACCTTTGCTACCGGCATGCTTACAGCCGTGGTGATCATGCTGCTGGCCTACGACCGGTTCAAGGGCCTGGTCCCGATACGCTTGCTCCTTGTAGGGATAGCCATCGAGGCTGGTATCAGCGCCCTCACCTTGTTCCTGTCGTTAAGACTGGACGAGGATACCTATTCTTTCACTGCGCGTTGGCTGGCTGGCAGTGTATGGGGGAGAGATTGGGTTCATGTCTTGGCCTTGCTTCCCTGGATCGCAATTCTGGTGCCACTCTGTTATGCCCGGTCGCGAACGCTTGATCTGTTCACACTGGGGGATGAAATGGCATCAGGAATAGGCAGCCGTGTCAATCGAAGCCGTATCGTGCTGCTGATGATGGCGGTTGCCGTTTCCTGCGCCAGCGTGGCCATGACGGGAAGCATCGGCTTTATTGGGCTGATCGCCCCCCACATCGCCAGACGGCTCGCCGGACCGCGGCATGCCAATTTCCTTCCGGCTTCCGCCTTGACAGGGCTTGTTATTCTGGTTACCGCCGATACGGTGGGTCGTTCCATCTTCACGCCAAACGCCGTTCCGGCCGGAGTCGTTGTAGCCGCCATCGGTGGACCTTATTTCTTATACTTACTTCTTAAGACCAAATCATAATACCGGAGGAACTCAAAGATATGAAAAAAATGCTGCTGACCTTTCTCGGTCTAACTTTAATCCTGCTGCTGTCCGCGTGCGGCCAATCAGGACAGTTGCAAAATTCCAGCAATGGTGATGCTGCAGGCTCAAGCGCCGCTGCCGGAACGGAGACGGAAACCCATTCTGCAGACGCCGTTATTGCTTCTCTTTCCATCCATGTTACGAATAATCTGCTTGCGCTCGGCATTAAGCCAGCCGGCTCTGTCGTAGGCGGAGATGTGAAGGATTTCTTGCCGCATGTGGCGGACATGCTGCAGGGCACCGCCAAGCTGGGAGTCGCTTCAGATCCTGATATGGAGTCCGTGCTGGCGCTTAAGCCTGACGTCATCTATGTGGATAAAGAATTTGGTGGCAAGGATCTGGCCGATTATGAAAAAATCGCTCCTACCATCAGCATTGATATGGACTCGGGCACATGGCGCGACCATCTGAACCGGATTGCGAAGATTGTGGGCAAGGAAGCGGAAGCGAAGGCTTTTATCGAGGAGTATGACAAGAAAGCGCAAGAGGTAAGCCAGCTGATCCACAGCGAGCTTGGGGCAAACGCCAAGGTGATGGCGATCCGGATGACACCGAAGGAACTGCGCGTCATGGGTATGAAGCGTCCGGTAGGCCCTATTATGTATGACGATCTTAAATTGACTCCTCCGGATCAAGTAAAACAAATCACGGACGAGCCTTACCAGGTAATTTCGCAGGAAGTGCTGCCAGATTATGATGCTGACGCCATTTTTGTCATCATCAGCAAGGGTGAAGAAGCGAAAACAAAATTTGCAGAGCTTGAGAAAAACCCGGTGTGGAAAACGCTCAAGGCGGTCAAAAATAATCATGTCTACATCCTGGACGGACAAAAATGGCTTGATTATTCCTCGCTCGGCCATCGCATGGCGCTGGATGACGCCGAAAAGCTGTTCACGAAATAAGGCTCAACCCAAAAATCGGTGTTTGACTAACGGGTAGGCCTCGAATGACTAATCGATCTGAACATTTTCTAGGTTAACGGTTATCACCGAGCTTATTAGGGCGAAAAAGTGAAGGTTTCATTTTTAATGGTTGTTGGCGCGCTTATTTGGTCGAAATTGTTCCTTGAACGCCGAAAAGCGGGAAATAGGCTCGCCGGCAAACGTCCCTCGTATTTAAGGTGTTTTCTCACGAATGCTCACTCATTCGCAGGATTTTACTGCCTTGAAAAGCGAAGAGATGAGCGGAGACC